>DATCIG010000057.1:0-7996 GCA_036507895.1 Coriobacteriia bacterium | reverse complement strand
CCTACGACTGGGCGTTCGGCCAGATCCAGTACAACTACATGGACGTGGACTATCAGGCCGGAGAGGCCGGACTGCGCTATGCGGCCGACAAGGGCGTGGGTGTTGTGGTGATGGAGCCGCTCAAGGGTGGCAAGCTCGCGGCGAACCTGCCGAACGAGATCCTGGGCATCTTCGACGGTTCCCCGGTGAAGCGGACCCCGGCCGAGTGGGCGCTGCGCTACGTGTGGAACCAGCCCGGGGTCTCTCTGGCTCTCTCCGGGATGAGCACGCTGGAGCAGGTCGAGGAGAACCTCGCGATAGCCGAGCGGGGTGTCGCGGATTCGCTGAGTGCCGAGGAACTCGCCTTCTTCGTCGAGGCGCGGACCGCCATGCAGGCGAGGACTAAAGCGGACTGCACCGCGTGCCGCTACTGTCAGCCGTGCCCGGCTGGTGTGGAGATCCCCCAGGTGCTCGCTTCGCTCAATGCCGCCGCCGTGTGGGATGACGCGAACCAGTGGCTCTCGGGCTATACACAGGTGAAGGGTGGGGCTTCGCTGTGCACTGAGTGCGGCCAGTGCGAGCAGATATGCCCGCAGGGGCTGCCGATCCGCGAACACCTGAGGGACGCTGCAGCGCTGTTCGGGCGATAGCGTAGGATGCGCGCGACCTGCTCCGATGCCGCCGCGGGAACGCACCGCGGCGGCATTTCGGTGTAATCTTCGCCTACGCGCGCGCAGGTGCGCGCAGCAGGGCCCGCCGTTCAGGGAAGGGACGCGCCATGGCATCGGAGAACCGAATGGGCGAGAAGGTCGCCACCGTCCGGGAGTCGCTCGGTCTCACGCGCGAGGACCTGGCGGAGCGCAGCGCCTGTGACGTAGCAGTCATCGCGAGCATCGAGGCCGGGGAGATCGTCCCGTCGCTCGCGCCACTCATCAAGATCTCGCGCGCTCTCGGGGTCCGCCTCGGCACGCTGCTCGACGACGATACCCACGTCGGGCCCGTGGTGACGCGATCCAACCAGGCCGCAGAGGTGGCTCGCCTCAAGTCGCTCGAGACGGGCGGCACGGGCAGCGGCACGCTGGACTTCTTCTCGCTTGCGGCCGGCAAGACCGCGCGCCACATGGACCCGTTCCTCATCGACGTCCACCCCGCCGACGGCAAGGCGCTCTCCGCCCACGAGGGCGAGGAGTTCCTCATGGTGCTCTCCGGCTCGTTGGACGTGGCGTACGGCAAGGACACCTTCGTTCTGGGCGTGGGCGACAGCATCTACTACGACTCGATCGTGCCGCACCAGGTGAGGGCCGCCGGAGACGAGCCGGCCCGCATCCTGGCCGTCGTCTACACCCCGGCCTAAGGCGGTGCACATGGCCCTCCACACCGAGCTCACGATCGGGCAGTACTTCGAGCAGCAGGCCGCCGCGCTGCCCGACAACGATTTCGTCGTCTATCCCGATCGCGCCCTGCGCTGGACCTACGCCGAGTTCGACCAGCGGTGCGACCGTCTCGCCAAGGGGTTGCTCGCGATCGGTATCGGGAAGGGCGATCACGTCGGCATCTGGGCGCGCAACGTGCCCGACTGGCTCACGTTCATGTTCGCCACGGCCAAGATCGGTGCCGTGCTCGTCACGGTGAACCCGGTCTACAAGAGCCACGAACTCGCGTACGTCATCGAGCAGTCGGACATGAAGGCGCTCGTGATCATCGACGCGTTCCGCGACGTGGACTACGTGCAGATCGTGCGCGAACTGGTCCCCGAGGCGGCGACGCAGGAGCGCGGGCGTCTGAGCGCGCCGAAGTTCCCGATGCTCAAGTCACTCATCTACATGGGCCCGGAGAAGCACCGCGGCTTCTACAACGTGCCCGAGCTGCTCGTGCTCGGCGAGCATATGCCCGACGAACCGCTCCGCGAACTCACCGCGTCGCTGCACGCCGACGACGTCGTCAACATGCAGTACACGAGTGGCACGACCGGCTTCCCCAAAGGCGTCATGCTCACGAGCCGCAACATCCTCAACAACGGCTTCTGCATCGGGGAGCGCCAGAAGCTGACGCCGGCCGATCGCGTGTGCCTGCCGGTGCCGCTGTTCCACTGTTTCGGCTGCGTGCTCGGGGTCCTCGCGGTCCTCACACACGGCGCCACCGCCGTCATGGTGGAGAGCTTCGATCCGCTGCTCGTGCTCGCCGCCGTCCAGAAGGAGCGCGCGACCGCGCTCTATGGTGTGCCGACGATGTTCATCGCGGAGCTGGCCCACCCGATGTTCGAGATGTTCGACCTCACGAGTCTGCGCACCGGCATCATGGCCGGTTCCCCGTGCCCGGTCGAGACGATGAAGCAGGTCATCGACAAGATGCACGCATCCGAGCTGACGATCTGCTACGGCCTCACGGAGACCTCCCCGGTCTTCACGCAGACGACGACCGACGACACCCTCGAGCGCAAGTGCGAGACGATCGGCCGGAAGCACGACGAGGTCGAGGTGCGCGTCATCGACCCCGAGACGGGCGAGGACTGTCCGCCCAACGTGCCGGGCGAGCTGTGCTGTCGTGGATACAACGTCATGAGGGGCTACTACAAGATGCCCGAGGCGACAGCAGCCGCCATCGACGCCGACGGCTATCTGCACTCCGGAGACGTCGGCACGGTGGACGAAGACGGTTACTACCGCATCACTGGGCGGATCAAGGACATGATCATCCGCGGGGGAGAGAACATCTACCCGCGCGAGATCGAGGAGTTCCTTTACACGATGCCGGGCGTTGAGGACGCGCAGGTCGTCGGTGTCCCGGACGCGAAGTACGGCGAGGTCGTCGGTGCGTTCGTCCGCCGCTCGGCCGGGTCCGACATCACCGAGAGTGACGTCCAGGAGTACGCCCGTGCGCGCATGGCGCGCTACAAGGCGCCGAAATACGTGTTCTTCGTGGACGAGTTCCCGATGACGGCCTCGGGCAAGATCCAGAAGTACAAGTTGCGCGAAATGGCGAAGGAGATGCTCGGCATCGACGCCGAGGTGTTCGCGAAGTAGGCGGCCTCGCGCGCTGCCGACGGTGGACTGCGGCGGCATCCCGAGTTGTTATCATGCGAAAACGTCACACAGGCACCGGGAGGCGCGCGAATGCATGAGATCCGCTGGCACGGGCGCGGGGGTCAGGGCGCGGTCACCAGCGCGAAGATCCTGGCGGACGCCGCCTTCCGGAGCGGTTTTGCAGGGGTCACCTCGCAGCCGTCCTTCGGCGCCGAGCGTCGTGGGGCGCCGATCACCGCATCCACGCGATTGTCGGACGAACCGATCCGCATCCTGTCGCAGGTGACCGAACCCGACATCATCATCGTGCTCGACGACTCGCTGCTCGCGGTCGCCAACGCCACGGCGGGGATGCGGGAGGGCGGCACGGTCATCGTGAACACCACGCAGTCTGCATCCGCGTTGGGCCTGCGTTCCGACCTCCGGGTCGTGACCAGTGACGTGACCGGGGCCGCCCAGGCGGCCGGCCTGATAGTCGGAGGCCAGCCGATGGTCTCCACGGCCATCCTCGGTGCGGTCGCGCGGGCGACCGGGCTGGTCACCATGGAGAGCGTCGAGGAGTCCATCGCCCACGTCTTCTCCGGCTCGGCCGCCAAGAAGAACATCGACGCGGCGCGGATCGCTTACGAATGCACGAGCGTGGAGGCGGGGGCCAGATGAGTGAGGATGAGATCTCGATGTCACGGCCGTCGGTGGGGGAGGCCGGGCGCACGGGAGACTGGCGCAACAGCCGCCCCATCGTGGAGTCGGCGATGTGCCTCGCGGTGAAGCAGGGGAAGGTCACCTGCCAGATCTGCTGGGCGTACTGCCCGGATGGATGCATCACGCGAAGCATCGGTCCGGTGATCGACCTCACGTACTGCAAGGGCTGCGGTATCTGCGCTCAGGAGTGTCCTGCGGGCGCCATCACGATGGTCCCGGAAGCCGAGCACGGCGTGTGCGCGCTCGACGAGACTTCTGAGGGGGAGCTGTGAGCACCATGTCCGTCATGACGGGGAACGAGGCCGCGGCTACGGCTGCGAAGCTCGCCCGCGTACAGGTGATCGCCGCCTACCCCATCACCCCGCAGTCCCCCGTGGTCGAGACGCTCTCCGCGTGGGTCGAGTCGGGAGAGCTGCCGGCCGAGTTCGTTGCGGTCGAGTCGGAGCACTCGGCGCTCACTGTCTGCATCGGCGCTTCCACGGTGGGCGCGCGGGTGTTCACCGCGACGAGTTCCAACGGGCTCGCCTACATGAATGAGCAGGTCTGGTGGGCGGCCGGAGCGCGGCTGCCGATCGTGATGTGCATCGCCAACCGAGCGCTGGCGGCTCCCTGGAACGTGCTCAACGACCAGCAGGACTCGATGTCGGAGCGCGACGCCGGATGGATCCAGCTCTACTGCCGTGACAATCAGGAGATCCTCGACACGACCATCCAGGCCTACCGCATCGCGGAGCGCCTGCACGTCCCGGTCATGGTCTGCTACGACGGGTTCCTTCTCTCGCACACGATGATGCCGGTGAGCGTGCCGAACGCCGAGTCGATCGATGCGTTCCTGCCGCCGCTGGCCGCGCCGCTCACGGTCGTCGACACGGCGGACCCACGCAACATCGGCCCCGTTGTGATGGCCGACCCCCGCGCCGATCAGACGGGCGTCGTCCGTCCCGGCTATATGGAACTGCGCGTGATGCACCAGCGCGCGCTGCTCGAGGCGCTCAAGGTCATACCCGAGGTCGACGCGGTGTACGCGGAGGCGACGGGCAGGAGCTGGGGAGGTCTCGTCTGGGGACATCTGCTCGACGACGCGGATGTCGTGATCGTCGCGGCCGGCTCCCTCGCCACGCAGGCGACGGTCGCGGTCGAGACACTTCGCTCAGAGGGCATCAAGGCCGGGGTCCTCGGGATCCGCTCGTACCGGCCGTTCCCGGCCGACGCGGTCCGCAAGGCACTCGCCGGCCGCAAGGTCGCGCTCGTCTTCGACAAGGCGCTCTCGTACGGCTACGAAGGCCCGATCTGTGCGGACGTGCGGGCCGCGATGCTGGGCGCCGATTCTTCGCCGCCGGTCTTCGGCGCCGTGTGCGGGCTGGGTGGTCGCGAGGTCGGTCCGGAGCACGTCGCGGACGCCGCGCGCAGGGCGATCACTGACGCGGATACGGGCGTGAGCATCCGCGAGACCGACTGGATCAACCTGAAGCTCGAGGGGTGAGCATGGCTACGAAGATCCTCGACCTGCCTGATTCGTCGTTCGTACTGCCGGGTAACCGATCGTGTGCGGGCTGCGGCATCGGGATCGCGCTGCGCCAGATCACGGCGGCGCTCGAAGGCCGGATGGTCATGACCGTGCCGGCGAGTTGCCTCACGGTGCTCGGTGGCATGTACCCGGTCTCCTCGGTCGACGTGCCGTGGGTCAACGTCGCGTTCCCGTCCACGGCCGCCGCGGCCTCGGGGATCGCCGCTGGTCTGCGGGCGATCGGGCGCGCTGACGAGATGACCGTGCTCGCGATGGCGGGCGACGGAGGCACCGGCGACATCGGCATCCAGGCGCTCTCGGGCGCGGCCGAGCGCAACGAGGACTTCATCTACCTGTGCTACGACAACGAGGCGTACATGAACACCGGCACGCAGCGCTCGGGGCTCACACCCGCGGGCGCGCGGACCACGACCACGTGGGCCGGTAAGCGCGAGAACCCCAAGGACCTTCCCCGCATCATGGAGGCGCACGGGATCCCGTATGTGGCGTCGACGTCAGCCGCGTATCCGACGGATGTCTACGACAAGGTCGTGAAGGCACGCGGCATCACCGGCCTGCGCTACATCCACATGAACACACCGTGCCCGAGCGGCTGGGGCTTCGACCCCAAGGACACCGTCCGGCTCGGCAAGCTCGCGGTGGACGCAGGTCTCGTCGTCCTCTACGAGGTCGAGGAGGGCGTATTCCGCCTCACCGGGCGCAGCGCATCGCTTGCGAAGAGCGGCAAGCTCCGCACGTCCGTAGCCGAGTATCTGGCGACCCAGAGCCGATTCCGCGGCATGGATGTCGCGGCCATCGAAGCCGTGCAGTCATGGGTCGACGGGCGTTGGGCCGGCTATGTGGCTCGCGACGCGGAGGCGTGCGGATAGCGCGAGTCGGATCAGCGCGCGCCATTCCGGCGCCTGCGTTGCGGACAGCTGTAACGGAAGGAGGCGGTCCGGAAAGTCCGGACCGCCTCCTCTTGCGTGACCGGCAGGACTATAGCGTTGGTCCGGGAGGGCGGCCCATGGTGCTGTGTGGCCAACCCGTGCTCGCGTGCCCGACGGGGCCGTGACATGTCGTGCATGGCAGGTTCGCACTGGGAGAGGGTGCGTTGCCGCGGGTGTACGGCGGTAGGCTCCACCCGGTCGGAGTCTGCAGGGGAACGCGCACAAGCGGCGCGTACGGGTAACATCTGGGAGTGCGGTCCGCCGGAATCGGGGAGACGCGATGTGTGCTGGCAGGAACGATGAACCTGGCGGCCATATTCTTGCTCGCCACTGTGTTCTTCCGGTAGCGGGCCCACATGTATGAGACCGACTACATCCTGCGCATCATCCAGCAAGTGGGTGCGATCCTGCGGCGCATGATCGAGCAAATGAGGGGGGAGCACCCGGGCGAGGTCTTTGAGACCTCGCGCGAGGCGTTGCAGCTGCTGCTCGGTCTCCCGCCCAGCTTGGCGGATTCGCTCACAGCAGACGGGCTTGTGGCGCTGCTGTCTCCCGGTGGGATGTTCGACCCCGAGCGCGGCCGCTTGGTCGCGGAGGTGTTCGTGCGACGTGCGCAGGCGGGGGTGCTCGCCGGTCTTGCGGAGAGTGTCGCGGTCGATCGTGCGAAAGCGCTGCGGTTGATCGCGTTGACCATCGAGTACGGCAATGACGAGGACGCGGCAGAGGCTCGCGCTCTCGCGGCGGAGCTCGAGGCGACGTGAACGCGGCGCCATCCACTCTCGACGGCCTCACGTCGGCCGAGGTGACCGACCGGGTCCGCCGCGGTCTGACGAACGCCGAGGGCGGCCGGCAGAGTCGAAGCGTGGCCGAGATCGTCCGTTCGAACGTCTTCACGTTCTTCAACGGACTGCTCTTGGCGATGCTCGTGGCCATCCTCGTCTTCGGTCAGGTTCGAGACGCCCTGTTCGGTATCGTGCTCGTCCTCAACGTGCTGATCGGCGTCGTCCAGGAACTGCGTGCGAAGCGGACTCTCGACCGGCTCTCGCTGCTGGCCGCACCGAGGGCGCGAGTGGTCCGGGACGGAGAGGTCCTCGAGGTCGCGGTTGCCGACGTGGTCCTCGACGAAGTGATCGAACTGCGCGCGGGGGACCAGGTCGTCGCGGACGGCGAGGTGCTTTCCGCCGAAGGGCTTGAGATCGATGAATCGCTGCTCACGGGCGAGTCGCGCCCCGGCGACAAGGCGCGGGGAGGGTCGCTGCTGTCCGGGTCCTTCTGCGTGGCGGGCAGCGGCCGGATGCGCGCCACGGGCGTCGGTGCCGACTCGTACGCCCGGCGCCTCGCCGCGGAGGCGAAGCGCTTCCGTCACGTCCCGTCGGAACTGCGACAGTCCACGAAGCGGATCCTCCAGGCCACGACTCTGCTGATGGTGCCGGTCTCGCTGCTGCTGTTCGCGACCCGCTGGCCGGCGTCGCACGACCTGCGTTCCGTCGTTCCCGAGATGGTCGGTGCGCTCGTCGGCATGGTCCCGCAGGGCCTCGTGCTGCTGACCTCCATCGCTCTTGCGGTGAGCGTGACGAAGCTCGCACGCCGCCAGGCGCTCATCGAAGAACTGCCGGCGGTCGAGGTGCTCGCCCGTGTGGACATCGTCTGCCTGGACAAGACCGGCACGCTCACGGAGCCCGAACTCGAGGTGCTCTCGCTCGAGGCCGTCGGGGACTCGGACGAGCACTCGGCGCGCGCAGCACTGGGTGCGCTCGCCCGCATGGATCCGGCGGAGTCGCGCAACGCGACCTCTCGGGCACTCGCCACCGCCTATGACGGGCAGATCGGCTGGG
>DATCIG010000056.1:0-6503 GCA_036507895.1 Coriobacteriia bacterium | reverse complement strand
CGTGATGCCGGTGCCGCCCAACCCCGGTCCGCTCGTCGCGCGCATCACGGCGTTCGCGCCGGTCTCGCTGCTCTTCTTCTTCGCGGCGCTGATCCTCCTGACCGCTACCAGCGGCGTCAGCCTGCACCCGGTCCACTACGGGTTCCTCGCCGCCGCGTTCTTCGCCTTCGACCTGCTGCTGGCCTACCTGGCCGACCAGGTCGACATCAACGTCGCGTTCGCGATCGCGGCGGTCACCTCGGTGGCGCTGGTGGTCGGCTACCTGATGGTGGTGGTCGGGAAGAACCGGGCCCTCGTTGAGATCGCCTTGAGCCAGTTCGTGTTCCTGGTGCTGTTCAGCTACAGCTTCTTCTTCAGCGGGATCACGGGACTTGCCGTCACCATCGGGGCCGTCCTGACGCTCGCGTTCTTCATGGCCAAGACCGCGAAGGTCGACTGGGAGACCGTCTTCCCGAAGAAGCCGCCGCGTCAGCCGCAGCCGGGCCCGTACGTGTAAGGTTCGCGGGGGTTTGAGGATCTCCGAATAGGTGGAGACCTCCTTTGTGTCACCTGCCAGTGAACAGAGGAGGCCCCCATGGAAGAGATTACCCTGTCCCTGCTTTCGGTCGTCGAGTCGGCGAGCGGATTCGAGCAACTCGAGAGCGGCGCGTTCGATGTCGTGTGCCGCTTTGGGTGCGGGGCGCTCGCGCGCAGGTTGCGTGAGTTCGATGATCGGATCGTCGTTCCGAGCTCCTGGCGCTCACGCGGACGGCGCGAGCGAAGCGTTGTCACCCGCCTCGGCGAAGTGACGATCTCGCGTCGCTGCTACATCGATGAGAATGGCGAGTCCCGCTACCCGCTCGACGAGCACTTCACGCTCGCGCCGGCAGTTCGCATCTCGCCATCCATCGAGCGCAGCCTGGTCAAGCTCTCGGCCTCCGTGTCGTTTCGCGAGGCGGCCCAGGTCGTCTCGGATCTGACGGGGGCCGATGTCAGCCACGCGACAGCCCACATGGCAGTGCGGAGATGCGGCACCCGCATCGCGCTCGAGCAGCAAGCGGCCGCGAGCGACCTGCACGACTTGGGCCTCGACCCGGGCGGGACACGCAGCGCCGACCCGCTTCTCGCCGAGGCGGACGGGACGGTGGTGGCTTGGCAGGGGGAGAGAACGCGGAGAGGTGAGGTGCGCCTGGCGGTGTTTCGGGGTGGCCGGGCCGGCGGCAAGACCGTCTCCTACGCATCGGTGGAAGGCGCCGGAGCATTCTCCGCGCGCGGCGTCGACCGAATGCGCGAGTGCCTATGACATCACCTCCGTGCGCTCCTGTGTGCTGTCCGGAGACGGAGCGAACTGGATCCGGGGCGGCTTGGATGTGCTACCCAACGCCCGCTTCCTGCTCGACCCGTTCCATGTCCTGCTCGCGCTCAGAGATGCCACCGGCTCGCACCCGATCGCCTCGCGCCTGTCCGCGCTGCTCTACGAGCGGGGCCTGCCTGCGGTCGAGGATGTACTCGCAGACCTCGCGCTGCGGCAACCGGAGCGGGCCGAGTCCATCGAGAGTGTGCTTGGCTATCTGCGCGCCAACGCCGACGGGCTGTGGAGATCCACTCCGACACTCGGCCAGATAGAGGGACACATCGACAAGACGCTGGCGAACCGGATGAAGAAGCGGGGGCGACGCTGGTCGAAGAAGGGGGCCGACGCGATGGCGCGCGTCATCGCCGCTCAGCGCAGCGGCAGGCCTGTGCCGATCGGAGAGTGGAGCCCGCCCGCCCCCGCGATCGGCTCGAGACCCCATGCTCCCGTCGTGTCGCGCATCTCCGGTGAGCCCACACCCGCTCGCACAACCCGAGGTGGCATCGTCAGCCACGCGAGCGGACGAGGCTTCACTAAGACGCTGCGTGACATCGCCGGTGCCGGACGCGCAGACTGGGACCTGTGAATGGGTGACATTGCCCCCATGTGCCTTACACGTCCACTGGGTCCGGAGTGCTTGACCGCGCCTGCCGTGCCGGCTACACTCGGCACGCATATGTAATGCTCTGTTACAACTGCAACTGGGCTCCGGCAGGCCGAGGTTGTCTTGTCCGCGCGGTCCAGCGCACATCTATCGAGGGTCTCCGAGCCTCGCGGACCGTATGGCGCATGGCGCCACGGTCGTGTGGCCGATAGGGTGTCACGGGAAACGGTGGCGCCTGCCTGCCTTGCAAAGGAGATCACGGTGAGGCAGCCCGAGCAATCGGAGCTGCCGCTGCCGTGATGCCCGAGGCGAGGAGGCTTGAGTGAACATGGTTGGTAAGGCCGGAACATAGCCGCCGTACTCCAGGCGCACTGTGCCGGCCTTTTTCTTTGTCCA
Source organism: Coriobacteriia bacterium (assembly GCA_036507895.1). GTDB lineage: Bacteria > Actinomycetota > Coriobacteriia > Anaerosomatales > PALSA-660 > PALSA-660. The sequence continues at coordinate 4,170 of DATCIG010000056.1, read as the reverse complement.
GCGTCGTTCCGTGGAGGACGGGGAGGCGTTTCGAAATGGGGAGCTTCGCAGGCTCCGGGAGGCTCGATCGGACGGGGATGCGTTCATTCCACGAGTTCTTAACAACGCGAAAGGGGTCCGGATGGACATCACTCGGCGCGGCTTCCTGCAACTGACCGGCGCAGCCCTCATGTCGACGGTGCTGTACGAGTTCGTTGGCCAGTCCCCGGCGATGGCGCTGGGACCCGTCCAGGGGTGGAAGCTGGTGAACGTCAAGGAGACGTCGACCATCTGCTGCTACTGCGCGGGCGGATGCGGCACGATCGTCTCGGTGCGCGACGGCAAGCTCGTCAACATCGAGGGCGATCCCGACCATCCCATCAACCGGGGCGGTATGTGCTCGAAGGGCTCGTCGCAGTTCGGAGTGAACTCCGTCTACGACGACAAGAACGGCGCCCGCATCATCAACCCGAACCGTCTCACCGCGCCGAAGGTCAGGCGTGCCGGCAAGGCGGTGTGGGAAGACATCTCATGGGCCCAGGCGATCGACGAGATCGCCGCGCGCGTCAAGAAGACGCGCGACGAGAACTACGAGACGGTCGCCGACGGAGTGACGGTCAACAGATGCGAGGCGATTGCGAGCTTCGGTGCGGCCGCTCTCGACAACGAGGAAGGCTACGCTCTCCAGAAGCTGTGCCGCGGGCTCGGGCTGACCTACATCGAACACCAGGCCCGAATATGACATAGCTCGACGGTGTCCGGTCTGGGCGCCTCATTCGGTCGCGGAGCGATGACGAACCACTTCTGCGACTTCAAGAACGCCGACGTTGTCATGGCCATCGGCTCCAACAACGCCGAGAACCACCCTGTCACCATGGCGTGGATCCAGGAGGCCCGGGCCAAGGGCGGCAAGTACATCGTCGTCGATCCCCGGTTCACCCGCAGCGCCTCGCTCGCGGATGTCTACGCTCCGCTGCGATCCGGCACCGACATCTCCTTCTTCGGCGGCCTGATGAACTACATCTTCGAGAACGAGCTGTGGCAGAAGGAGTACGTCACCAACTACACGACGGCTTCGTTCCTGGTGGATCCCAACTTCGCATTCAACGAAGCGGACGGCCTGTTCTCCGGCTGGGACGACAAGACGAACGCGTACGTGAACGCGACGTGGCAGTACCAGGTCGCGGCCCTGGAACCCTGGGACACCTCGGCGACCGGCCCGTATGCGTGGACGACCGCGCCCGGGGTGCCGCAGTTCACCCCTCTCGTCAACAAGGTCGCCAAGAAGGACCCGACGCTGCAGGACCCGAGTTCCGTGTTCCAGCTCATGAAGAAGCACTATTCCCGCTACACGCCGGAAGTCGTATCGAAGGTGACCGGCTGCCCGCAGGACAAGCTCCTCGAGGTCTACAAGATCTTCGCGGCTACGGGTGCGCCTGAGAAGGTCGGCACGATCCTCTACGGGATGGGTCAGACCCAGCACACCTACGGATCGCAGAACACCCGCTCCATGTCCGTCCTGCAGCTCCTGCTCGGCAACATCGGTGTCGCGGGCGGAGGCATCAACGCGCTCCGCGGTGAGGCCAACGTCCAGGGCTCTACGGATATGGGCGTCCTCGCCGACAGCCTGCCCGCGTATCACGCTGTGCCGAGCCAGGCCAAGCACCCGACGCTGCGCGCCTGGCTCGAGGCCGAGACGATCGCGAACGGCTACTGGAGCAACAAGCCGAAGTTCTTCGTCAGTCAGCTCAAGGAGATCTACGGCCCGTACGCGACGGTCGCCAACGACTACGCATACGACATGCTGCCCAAGCTCAACGCCGTCAACCACACCCACATCGGCGTGTTCGAGTCGATTGAGACGGGCGTCGTCAAGGGCATGATGTGCTGGGGGCAGAACCCGGCAGTCGGCGGCCCCAACGCGTCCTTCGAGCGCAAGATGATGGCGAAGCTCGACTGGCTCGTCGCCGTCGACCTGTGGGAGACCGAGACCGCGCAGTTCTGGAAGGCGCCGGGCGTCGACCCGGCCTCGATCCAGACCGAGGTCTTCATGCTCCCTGCCGCCGCTCACTACGAGAAGCAGGGTTCGGTGGCGAACTCCGGACGCTGGGTCCAGTGGCGCTACAAGGGCGTCGCCGCTCCCGGCGAGGCCCGCGACGACTTCGAGATGATGCACGAGTTGTACAAGAAACTGAAGAGCCTCTACGAGACCGACGGCGGCCCGAACGCCGAGCAGCTCACGAAGCTGCACTGGCCGTACGAGACCGACGGCAAGGCCGACATCACGAAGGTCGCGCAGGGCGTGAATGGCTACACCGTGGCCGACGACAAGATGGTCAAGAACTTCACGCTGCTGAAGGCGGACGGGTCGACGGCGTGCGGCGTGTGGATCTACTCGGGCTACTTCAACAACAACGATGCCCCGGGCGATCCCACCAAGCAGCCGACCGGTGCGCGCGGCAAGGAGGATCCGGGCGGGCTGGGCCTCTTCCCGAACTGGGCGTTCTCCTGGCCGCTCAACCGCCGCCTCCTCTACAACCGCGCCTCTGCCGACATGCAGGGCAAGCCGTGGAACCCGGCGAAGATGGTCGTCGAGTGGGACGGTACGAAGTGGCTGCACAACGACGTGCCGGACTTCGGCTTCCAGGTCGTGGCGCCCGATGGCGTCACCATCACGCCCACGCCGCCGAACAACAAGGCGTTCATCATGACCGCCGAGCAGGGCGCGAAGCTCTTCGCATCCAGCATGAAGGACGGTCCGTTCCCCGAGCACTACGAGCCGTTCGAGAGCCCTGTCGTCAACCTTCTCAACGGCGGTCAGTCGACTCCGACCCTGACCTTCGGCAAAGCGAAGTCGGTGAAGCCCGGCGATCCGAAGAAGTATCCGATCGTGTGCACCACCTACCGGATGACGGAGCACTGGCAGACCGGCGGCATGACCCGCAACATCCCGTGGCTCGCGGAGGCGATGCCGAAGATGTTCGTCGAGATGTCGAAGGAGCTCGCTGCGGAAAAGGGCGTTGGCAACGGCGATCAGGTCCGCGTGTTCAACGACCGGGGGTCGATCGAGATGGTCGCCATGGTCACGCCCCGCTTCAAGCCGTTCACGATCGACGGCAAGAAGGTCCACCAGGTGGGCATGCCGTGGCACTGGGGCTACGCGTCGGGCCAGGCGACCGGCGCCATCGCCAACGACCTCACGCCGAACGTCGGAGACTCGAACACGTCGATCCCCGAGTACAAGGCATACCTCGTCAACGTCGAGAAGGCCTAAGGAGGGTATGACCGATGACTGAATCAGCGATCCTGTACGACTCGTCGAAGTGCAGCGCCTGCAAGGGCTGCCAGGTGCAGTGCAAGCAGTGGAACATGCTCCCCTCGAGCCTGACCAAGAACGACTATGAGTTCACCGGCTCCTACCAGAGCATGTCCGACCTCAACGGGGACACGCGACTTCTCATCGAGTTCCGCGAGAAGGACACCCCTGCCGGCATCGAATGGGCGTTCTCCCGCCGCGCCTGCTTCCACTGCTCGCAGCCCGCGTGCATGGACGTGTGCCCGGTCGGCGCCATCAGCAAGCTCGATGACGGCACCATCAAGCTCGACAGCTCGAAATGCGTCGGGTGCAAGTACTGCACCGCCGCATGTCCCTTCAGCGTTCCGAAGTACCGCGCCGAAGCCGGCGTCTCCAACAAGTGCACGCTGTGCGACGACCGCGTCGCCAAGGGCCTGGAGCCTGCCTGCGTGAAGACCTGCCCGGCCGCAGCGATGACCTACGGCCCCCGCACCGAGATGCTCACCGCGGGCAACGCGCGCATCGCGGAGCTCAAGGCCGCGGGCTTCGACAAGGCCGAACTCTACGGAGTGACCCAGATGGGCGGCATGCATTCGCTGTTCGTCGCGAAGTACGGGTTCGAGGCGCACGGCCTCATCCGCGATCCCAAGCCCCGGGATGTCTTCAGGCTCATGTCCATCCTCAAGCCGCTCACCGGCCTCGGTGTCGCCGCGATCGTCGGTGGTCTCGGCGTCTCGTTCCTGACGGGCATCGGCTACACGCGGGAAGGCCTGACCGAGAAGCTCGAATCCGCGGACAATGCCGCGAAGGAGGAGAAGTAACCGTGACTCGCTACATACAGCGTCACAGCCTGCTCAAGCGGTGGATCCACGGCATCCATATGGTCGCGACCCTCG
>DATCIG010000055.1:0-13178 GCA_036507895.1 Coriobacteriia bacterium | reverse complement strand
ACCTCGTAGCGCGGCATACCCGCTACGGCGAGCGCCACCTCGGCGGCGAGCATCATGTCGGCCGCCGTGTCGGGATCGGGCTCGGCAAGGTGACCGTCCCGGATCGCCGATGCCATCGGAGTGCCGTCCTCGATGCTCAGGGGATAGACGGACACGTGGCGCGCGCCGCAGGCCACGGCCTCTTCCAGGGTCGCTTCCCACGATCCCACCGACTGTCCCGGGATCCCGCAGATCAGATCGATGGAGAACGAGACGCCTGCGTCGCGCAGGATACGGATAGCCTCGCGCGCCTTCTCCGCGTCATGGCACCGCCCGAGGATGCGCAGCACCTCATCATCGAAGCTCTGCACGCCCAGGGAGAACCGGTTCACGCCGGCGGCGATCAGCGCCGCGACCAGAGCCGCGTCGGTGACCTCGGGGTTCGTCTCGACCGTGACCTCGGCGTCGGGGCGCAGGCCGGAGGTGAGCATGAGCCCCTCGACCAGCCTGACCAGCTCCGGGCCCAGCGCCGTCGGAGTGCCACCACCGAAGTAGAGGGTCGGAACGTCGTCGAGCAGATCGTAGTGGGACCAGTGACCGGCTTCGAAGAGCGCCGCGTCCACGAACCTGCTGTGGTGCTGCGCCTCACCGGCCTCGGAGTAGAAGTCGCAGTACGCGCACTTGGAGAGGCAGAACGGGACATGCACGTAGAGCGCGACACGGGTCGGCGGCCGGCCGGCGGCTTCAGCGGCTCGCGAAGCGAGTCCGCTGGAAGGCGCCGTGATGAGCGCGGCAGAGCCCGCGCTCATCAGTCATCGACCTTCAGGATGGCCAGGAAGGCCTCCTGCGGCACCTCGATGGTGCCGACCTGCTTCATGCGCTTCTTGCCCTTCTTCTGCTTCTCGAGCAACTTCCGCTTTCGCGAGATGTCACCGCCGTAGCACTTGGCGATGACGTCCTTGCGCATCGCGCGCACCGTCTCGCGGGCGATGATCTTGCCCCCGATGGCCGCCTGGATCGCCACCTCGAACATCTGTCGCGGGATGATCCCGCGCAGCTTCTCGGTGAGCATCTTGCCGCGGGCGAACGCCTTGTCCTTGTGGACGATGAACGACAGCGCGTCGACCGGTTTGCCGGCGAGCAGGACGTCGAGCTTGACGAGCGCGCTCGCGCGGTAGTCGGTCACCTCGTAGTCGAGCGAGGCGTAGCCCCTGGTGCGGCTCTTGAGTTGGTCGAAGAAGTCCATGATCAGCTCGGACAGAGGCATCTCGTAGTGCATCTCGACCGTCGTCGCGCTGAGGTACTGCATGTCCACGAAGGTGGACCGGTGCAGCTCGGTGAGCTCCATGATCGCGCCGACGAACTCCGGCGGCACCAGCACGGTGACCTTGAGGTACGGCTCCTCGATCCTGTCGATCGTGCCCGGATCGGGCATGTCCTGCGGGGAGTGGATCGACAGCATCTCGCCGTTGGCCTTGTAGACGTGGTACTCGACAGAGGGAGCCGTGGCGAGCAGATCGAGGTCGAACTCGCGCTCGAGGCGCTCCTTGATGATCTCCATGTGGAGCAGGCCGAGGAACCCGCAGCGGAAGCCGAAGCCCAGCGCATGGCTGCTCTCGGGTTCGTAGATGACCGACGGATCGTTGAGACGCAGCTTGTCGAGCGCGTCGCGCAACTCCGGGTACTGGTCACCGTCGATCGGGAACAGGCCGGTGTAGACCATCGGCTTGACCTCGCGGTAGCCGGGCAGCGGCTCGGTGGCGCCATGCTTGGCAAGAGTTACCGTGTCGCCGACCTTGACGAGCGAAGTGTCCTTCAGGCCCGTCACCAGGTAGCCGACCTCGCCGACACCCAATCGGTCAACCGGCACGTGGGCCGGACGGCGAACGCCGACCTCCTCCACCTCGACGACCGTGCCGGCCGCCATGAGAGAGACCTTCATGCCGGCGTTGATGTGCCCGTCGACAACGCGGATGAGAGCGACGACGCCGCGATAGGCGTCGAAGAACGAATCGAAGATGAGCGCCTTCAGCGGTGCGTTCGCATCGCCGACGGGGTGCGGGACCAAACGGACCACCGACTCCAGCGCCGCGCGGACTCCCTCGCCGGTCTTGCCCGAGGCCAACACCGCCTCGTCGGCCGGGATCGCGAGCGCCTCCTCGATCTCGTGGCGCACTCGCTCGGCGTCCGCCGAGGGAAGATCGATCTTATTGATGAGCGGGATGATCTCGAGGTGCGCGTTCATGGCCATGATCGCGTTGGCCACCGTCTGCGCCTCGACGCCCTGCGTCGCATCGACCACGAGGAGCGCGCCCTCGCACGCCTGCAGCGACCTGGACACCTCGTAGGTGAAGTCCACGTGCCCGGGGGTGTCGATCAGGTTGAGCGTGTATGTGACGCCGTCGTCCGCGGTGTAGAGCACCCGGACGGCCTGCGCCTTGATGGTGATGCCGCGTTCACGCTCGATGTCCATCGAGTCCAGCACCTGCTCGACCATGTCGCGGTCCTCGATCGTGTGCGTCAACTGCAGCACGCGGTCGGCGAGCGTGGACTTGCCATGGTCGATGTGCGCGATGATCGAGAAGTTGCGGATGAGTGTGGGATCAGTCATGGCGGGGATGATACCAGCCACAGCCGCATCGAGAGCCCCCGCGCCCACTTCTGATACCCTCGTGCGGCCCCATGCCCGCGGGGCATGCCCGGAGGCGTGGTCGTGCTTGTAGGCGTCCTCGCACCGTGCTACCATTTCGGGGTTCGCGCGCACCCCACTGCGACGGGCACCATACGAACTTCATCGGAAGGACCGATCCAGTTGGCGAATATCAAGAGTCAGAAGAAGCGCATCCTCACGAACGCGAAGGCGACCGAGCGGAACAAGTCGATCCGCTCCGGCGTCAAGACCGCGATCAAGAAGGTCCACGAGGCCATCACCGCGGGTGACAAGGTCGTGGCCACGGCGACCCTCCAGGTAGCGAACCGCGAGCTCGACCGCGCGGCCAGCAAGGGCGTCTTCCACAAGAACCAGGCTGCGAACCGCAAGAGCGGACTCGCGAGCGCCATCGACAAGATGGCCGACTAACACCGCTAGACCCGGCGCTCGACCGCCCCGGCGGTCGAGATGATCCAGCGTTCGAGAACGAGCCCGGCTTCTGCCGAGCTCGTTTTCATTTGCTCCTCGGCGTCCGCGAGTGAGGCGAGTGCACGGGCCAACTCGATGGGCTCGTAGCGCGACGCCTGCCGGGCAGCGGAACGCGCGAGCCAGGGAGCCATGCCGATCTCGGGCGCCATCGCGTCAGGGCTCATGCCCCGTGCAGCGAGCGCGCGGGCACTCACGAGCGTGCGCACATGGCGCACCAGCATCGCGTGCACCCCATGGGCACTCTCCCCCGCACCGAGCAGCCTGCGAAGGATGGTGAGCGCGCGGCGCGTGTCACGGTCCCCCACCGCGTCGGTGAGCTCGAAGACGGACGCGGCGGCTCCGGCGGTTACCACCTGTGCCACGTCCGCCGCGGTGATCCGCTCCTGGTCTCCGGCGTACGCCGCCAACTTCTCCGCCTCGGCGTCCAGGCGTCGAAGGTCGCGACCGACGAGGTCGACCACGCTCTGCGCATCGGCTGCCGAGATCTGCTTGCCGCGCTCGCGCATCAGTTTGACGACCTCGGACGCGTACTCCGTGCGCTTCGGAGCGGCGTACTCGTATGCGACTCCGGTGGCGGCAGCCGCACGATACAGTTTCGAGTTCTTGGCGATCTTCGTCGCGATCAACACGAGACAGGTGAACGGAGCCGGGTCGCGCGCGTAGACCGCGAGCGTCTCGAGTCCTGAAGAGTCCATCTTCTCGACGTTCCGCACGATGACGAGGCGTCGCTCGCTCATGAAGGGCATGGTGTTGGCCGCATTGACGATCTCGTCGGCGGAGGCCGTGCCGCCATCGAACGTCTCCATGTTGAAGTCGAGGTCTGCCACGGCGGCCAGCCGGTCACGCAACCTGCGTGCGGCGCGCTCCAGCAACAGTTCCTCGGAACCGTAGATGAGGTAGACGGGCTTGAGGTCCTGCAGTTCTCCGACAGCCATGCGACAACCGTTCCACAGACGAGACCGGGGCCATGAAGCGACGTCCGCTTCGGACACGGATTGTCGCACACAGGCGACCTCGCAGCCGCCGCAACGGCCGCAACCCCGGAACCGTCACCCGCCCACTCCAGGTCGCCCTGCAGGTCCGTGCGCTCGATCCGCGCTCCCACGGCCGCGAGTGAATCCAGCGCAGTGGCCGAGGGATGGCCGAAACGGTTGCCTGTCCCCACGCTGATCTGCGCCACGCGAGGCTTCCACGCCGACAGGGCCATCGGCACGTTCCCGTTGGAGCTACCGTGATGCGCGACCTTGAGCATCTCCACAGGTGCCGACCAGACATCGAGCACGCCGCGTTGCGCGCGCTCTTCGGCGTCGCCGAGCAACAGGGCGCGCCCTCCCTCCTGCTCCACGAGCAACACCACGCTCGTATCGTTCGCGTCGAGCCGGCGCTCCCCGCCCGTCGGCCACAGCACCCGCACGCGGGTCGCTCCGACCATCCATGACATGTCCCGCCGCAAGCGGACCACGGTCCCGGTGCGCGCGGCACAGTCGCTTGCGAGCCTCTCCACGGCGTCGTCCTCCACGTCGGGGACGCCGATCCAGGCGGGACGCGCCACACCCTCGAGTCCGGGAAGTCCGCCGGTGTGATCGTCGTGCGCGTGGGTGAGTACGAGCCCTTCCAGGGAGCGGACGTTCGCGCGGGCGAGGGCGCGCCGCAGTGTGACCGGATCGGGGCCCGTGTCCACCAGCAGCGTATGCGGTCCGTCTCGCACGAGGACCGCGTCACCCTGCCCCACGTCGAGCACCTGGATCCGCGCGCTCGACGGGACCGTGCCGAAGATCGACGCGCCCAACGCGATCGCGATGAACATCGCACCGGCACGCACCCGTGCCGCGCGTCGCGGACACGGCCACCAGGCCCAGAGCGCGCACGCTCCGAGGATCCAGACCGCCCAGGCCCACCAGGGGACCTCCGGAGAGGCGACGAAGGTGGCAGGCGCGCGCGCCACGAACGCCCACAACGCCGCGGCACCCTGAGCCACGATCGCGGCAAGGCGCAGGACGGCGTCGGCGCCCCCGGGCCACAGCGGCACGATCATGGCACCGCACAGCCCGACAGCCGCCGCTCCGGCGACCAGCGGCCCGGTCAGTGCCAGCGTGACCGGGCCGGCAAGCGCCACTCCTCCGAACATCGACGCGGAGATGGGAGCGACGCCCACCTGCGCGGCCAGCGACGCGCCGAGCGCCCGCGACACGCTCGCACCGGCAAGGGGGCGCAGCCAGGTGGCGGCGAGCCCGGAGAAGGCAGCGATGGCGATCAGCGCGACCACACCCATCAGCAGGCCGAGGTCGTAGGACGCGGCAGGATCGAGCGCCACCAGAAGCAGCACCGTCGCCCCTAAGGCTGCGGTCGCGTCGCGTCGACGGCCGACCAGCCGCGCCAGCATTGCGACCGCAGCGGCGATCGCGGCACGGACCAGGGACAATCGGAGACCGGCCGCCAGCACCGCGATGCCCAGGGTCGTCACCGTCGCCACCGCACGGCCCCTGCGGCCGCACCCCACCATCCCTGCGAACGCTCCCACCATCGCAACGATCGCCGCGAGGTGCAGGCCCGAGGTGGTCACCGCCCATGCCACTCCGGCGGTGCGCGCGTTCTCGATCACTCGCGCGGCCTGTGGCCCCGGAGGTGCGGCGAACAGCATGCAGGCCAGAGTCTCGGCCCCGGCACCACCCAAGCGCTTCAAAGCGGCCAACACGCCCGCACGCCAACTCGCGACCCATCCCAACGGCGGTGCGGCCCATCCCCGGATCGACACCTTCCAGGGTCGCAGGCTGAGTATCTCTCCGCGCCGGAACGCCTCAGCCGAGGCGTCCGCGCGCAAACGGGCCTTCAGGCGCCCGTCGAGCGTAACGCGCTGCCCGTACCCCGGCGCAGGTGCCCCTTCCGGCCAACTCACGATGGCAACGGGGCCGGATGGCGCAGCGTCGAGCCTGACCTCGACAGACGTGCCGAACGCGCCCGTGACCGCGTCGGTGCCCACGGTGCCGGACCACGTCGTCGGACCCGCCGACTCCAGGAGCGTCGCCCGGGACACCAGAGACCCGGAATGCGCCAGCGCAGCGGCGAACGCCAGCGCACAGACAAGGACCACGTAGCGGACAGCCCGCGCACGGACGGCCGCCACGACCACAAGGCAGGACACCGCGAGGGCGACCCACGCGACCACCGTCGAGCGGCCGCCCCCGTCGAGCCAGCATCGCAGCGCCACTTCCGCACCTGCGCGCGACGATACCCAGACCGCCGCGGCACACCACAGCAGCGGTGAGATCGAGGGACGCGGAGGACCCGAACTGTTCCCGGGCCTCACCCCGCGCTCACGAGGTCCTTGAGCGACTCCACCTTCGAGGGGCCTATCCCGGGAACGCGCAGGAGGTCATCGACCGTCCGGAAGGGGCCATTGGCCGTCCGGTCCGCGATGATCTTCTGCGCCGTCGCCGGACCGATGCCCGGGAGGGTATCGAGCTGGGCCTCGTTGGCGGTGTTGAGATCGATCTTGCCACCGGCAGCCGCAGCCCCTTGGCCTCCTCCGGGTGTCGACGCAGACGCCGCCACAGGCCCCGCACCTTGCCGGGGAACGGATATCTGCTCCCCATCGGCGACGACCCGCGCCAGGTTGACCGCACCCTGCTCCGCGTCTCCGAGCAGGCCGCCGGCCGCCGCCACCGCGTCGGCCGCCCGGGCCCCGCCCGCGAGCTGGTAGACGCCGGGCCTACGTACCTCGCCGACCACGTGCACCGTCACCGTCGAAAGTAGCGCCGGAAGCGCACCCGACGCCTCGCGCGCGGTGCTCGCGACCGTCGGCGCGGGCGCTCCGTTCGCTTGCGGCCGCGCCACCGTGACCGTGCTGTTCGAGAACCAAGCGGCCCCCGCCACACACGCCACGACCACCAGGACCGCAAAGGAAGCCCTGCGTCCCGCCGTCCCCAGTCCGTCCAGCCCCGCCCTGCAGGCGAGCTCCTCGGCCCAATCTCGCAGTTCGTGCAACACAGAGAAACGCCCCCTCTCGTCGACAAGGACGAGAGGGGGCGTCCATCGATGCATAGCCGCGCGAAGCGGCGCGGACATCGTCGCGCAAAGGTCTTACCGCGAGCCGACCGGCTTCCTACGCCACGACGATGCTCACGAGCTTGCCCGGGACGACGACGACCTTACGGACCGTCTTTCCTTCGAGTTGCGCGGAGATCTTCGGCAGCGCGAGTGCCGCCGCCGTGATCTCACTCTCAGGCGCGTCGACCGCCACGGTCAACCTGTCGCGCACCTTGCCGTTGATCTGGACCGGTATCTCGACTTCGTCGACCACCAGAGCGGAGGCGTCGACCATCGGCCACTCCTGACGGTGCACGGAGCCGGACTCGCCGAGAACGACACGCCACAGCTCCTCGGTCATGTGCGGTGCGTACGGAGCGAGACAGAGGGTGAGGTCACGCGCCACGCAGCGGAGCAGTTCGATATCGCGCTGCTCCACAGGAACGTCCCGGCGATAGTCGTACCCCGCGTTGACCAGCTCCATGAGGGCCGACAACGCGGTATTGAACTGGAAACGCTCGATATCGTCGCCCGCCTTGGTGACCGACGCGGCGGCCACGCGTCGCAGTGTCTTCTCGAACGGGCCGTCTTCCGCAAACCGCGTGGCCTGGTCGCTCTCTGCCGCGATCTCGTCGATCAACCGCCACGCCCGGTTCAGGAAACGCCACATACCGTCGAGACCCTCGTAGGACCACTCCAGATCCTTGTCAGGCGGTGCCATGAACAGGATGTACGCCCGAAGCGCATCCGCGCCGTAACGCGCGATGATCTCCTCGGGAGCGACCACGTTGCCCTTGGACTTCGACATCGTCGCGCCATCGAGCTTGACCATGCCTTGGGTCAACAGGTTGGTGAACGGCTCGCCGAAACCCAGCAGGCCCATGTCACGCAGGACCTTCGTGAAGAACCGCGAGTAGAGCAGGTGGAGGATGGCGTGCTCGATCCCGCCGATGTACTGGTCGACGGGCATCCAGTGGTCGACCTTGTCGCGATCGAACGGCGCGGTGTCGTTGCGCGCGTCGCAGTAGCGCAGGTAGTACCAGGACGAACAGGTGAACGTGTCCATGGTGTCGGTCTCACGGCGAGCAGGGCCGCCGCAGACCGGACAGGTCACCTCGTAGAACTCGGGGTGGTCGGCCAGGGTCTCCCCCGCCGTGACGTCGACATCCATCGGCAGGATGACCGGCAGTTGGTCCTCGGGCACCGGCACGAGCCCGCACGACGGGCAGTGGATAGCGGGGATCGGGTTGCCCCAGTAGCGCTGGCGCGAGATGAGCCAGTCACGGAGTCTGAAGTTGACGGACTCGGTGCCCAGGTCGCGCTCGGCGAGCCACGCGGTCACCGCATGCATCGCCTCGGACTTCTTGCCGCCGCGCATCCCTGTGAACTCACCGGACTGGACGAGCGTTCCCTCGGCGGCACACGCGTTCTCCCACTCGACATCGGAGACCACGAGGTCCCTGACGCCGGCGAGGCTCGAGAGCAGCGGGTCCTCGTCCGGAAGGACCACGGGCGGTATCGGCAACTCGTACTTGCGCGCGAAATCGAAGTCGCGCTGATCGCCGCACGGGACCGCCATGACGGCGCCGGTGCCGTAGTCCATCAGGACATAGTCGGCCACCCACACGGGCACCTTGGCACCGTTGACCGGATTGATGACATAGCGGCCCGTGAACGCCCCGGTCTTCTCCTTCTCGCCACCGGCGCGCTCTACCGCCGATTCGCTCGCGGCCTTCGCCACGACCTTCATGACGTCGGCCTCCCACGGCGTACCGGCGACGAGCCGGCCCACCAGAGGATGCTCGGGCGCGAGCAGGAAGAACGAACAGCCGAACAGCGTGTCGGGCCTTGTGGTGAACACCGTGATGCGCTCGTCGGTGACAGCGCCGTCGGCGTCGCACAGCATGAACACCACGTCGGCGCCCTCGCTACGGCCGATCCAGTTGGCCTGCATGGCCTTGACGCGCTCCGGCCATCCGTCGAGGTCGTCAAGGTCGTCGAGCAGCTCCTGCGCGTACTCGGTGATCTTCAGGAACCACTGCTCGAGCTCGCGCTTCTCGACTCGCGACTTGCAGCGCCAGCAGTGACCGTCACCGACGACCTGCTCGTTGGCGAGGACCGTCTTGCACGAGGGACACCAGTTGACCGGGGACGAGCGTCGCTCGACCAGACCGCGCTCCCACATCTTGAGGAAGATCCACTGGCCCCATCGGTAGTACTCGGGATCGCAGGTGCGCACGGTACGGTCCCAGTCGTAGCTGAAGCCCATCCGCCGGAACGAAGCGGCCTGCGTCTCGATGTTGGCGTACGTCCAGGTGGCGGGATGGCTCTCCGACTTGATCGCAGCATTCTCCGCGGGCAGGCCGAAGGCGTCCCAACCGATCGGGTGCAGGACGTTGAACCCGCGCATCGTGGCGTGCCGGGCGACGACGTCGCCGATGGTGTAGTTGCGCACGTGACCCATGTGGATGTCGCCCGACGGGTACGGGAACATCTCCAGCACGTACTTCTTCGGACGCGAAGTGTCCTCGGACACGTGGTGGATGCCCTCGCTCTCCCAGGCTTCCTGCCACTTCGGCTCGATGACGAGCGGATCGTACTTGGTCACAGGGATTCCTCCGCGCGGATGAAGTGGACTTCGTTGCGGAGCATCATAGCGAATACAGCCCGCCTGCCTTCAGTATGCGTACCCGGACTACTGCCCCTCGGGCACATCCAAGAACGCGAAATGACCACCGTCATAGAGTCGGACGCATGCGGCCACGACCTCCGGGTCGAACTCGTCCGGGTGATCGGTGACCTCCGCCATCGCCACCGACAGGCCGAGCGCCGCGCGATAAGGCCGATACGAGGCCATCGCCTCGATGACATCGCAGGCAGCCAGGATACGGGCGGCAGGCAGGATGGCATCCCCGGAAAGACCCTCTGGATATCCTGACCCGTCCATGCGCTCGTGGTGCTGCAGGACGATATCGGCGATCGGCCAGGGGAATGACACATCGCACAGGATCTCGTACCCGCCGCGCGAGTGCTCCTTGATCAGCGAGAACTCCGCCTTGGAGAGACTCCCGGGCTTGCTGAGTATCTCCGTCGGTACACGCAATTTGCCGATGTCGTGCAGCAGGGAGGCCATCCCGACCGCTGCGACCAGATCCGGGGACGCGCCCATCTCGATGGCCACCATCTCGGCGAGGCGCGAGACACGCACCTCGTGGCCCTTGGTGTAGGGGTCTCGCGCTTCAACGATCTTCCCCATGGCCTCGGCGACCTGATGCACCATCTGCTCCAGACGCGCGTTGGAGCTCACCAGGTCTTCCTCGGTCGCCCGCTGGCAGGCGCGCGCACGCAGGCTTCCGATCCCGAAGGCGAGATCGGCCGACAGCTCCTCGAGCAGGGTTATCTCCTTCTCGTCGAAGGCATCCACCTCGGCCGAATAGATCGCGAGTAGAGCAAAAGGCACGCCCTGGTGGTCCATCAACGGGAACGCCGCAGTCGAACGGAAGCCGCGAGCTACGGCGTCCTTCCTCCAGACGAACCGGGGGTCGGTCTGCGTATCGCGGGAAACGACAACATGCCGCTCCCTCACGCTGCGACCTCCGGGCCCCTGGCCCGTCCCCTCTTCGTCCCAGGTCAGGCCGATCGTGGCGAGATAGCCGTCCTCGAACCCGCTCCACGCGACGGGGACGATCCTGCGGGACTCGCCGTGCTCGAGCGATCCCACCCACGCCATGCGATATCCGCCGACCGACACGATCGTGTCGCAGATGTCCTTGGTGAGTTGGACCTCGTCGGTGGCCCTCACGAGCGTTCGATTGCAGCCGGAAAGAGCGGCCAGCGCGCGCTCGCTGCGCAACAACTCCTCGTTGGACCTGCGCAGCTCCGCAGTCCGCTCGTCGACCCGAAGTTCGAGCAGCGCGGTCTGCTCGGCAGCGCGTGCTATCGCAGCATTGAGCTGCCGGTGCTGCTCGTGATCGCATGTCACATCCCGGGCGATCACAAGCACACCCTCGAACCGCCCTGCGGCGTCGGTGATCCGCGAGAAGGTCAGCGATACGTGAACGGAGACGCCATCCTTGCGCCGTCTCACGGAGGTGAACGGTTCAACGTCATCGCCGGCGAACAGACTCTTGACCGCTTCATCGAACTCAGCCAGACGCTCGTCGGGGATCAGCATAGACGGACTCTGACCGAGGACCTCGGTCGCGGTGTATCCGAAGATGCGCTCGGCGCCCGGGTTCCACGTGGTGATATGAGCATCGAGCCCGGTCGTGAAGATCGCATCGCTGGAGGACTTGATCAAAGCGCCGAGGAAAGCCTCGCCCTCAACGATACGTACGGCTTCGTTCGCCCCGGCCTCGATGGCCGTCGCGACGTTCACGCCGACTCTGTCGGCGACATGTTCGTTCGGACTGCAGAGCGATTCCATGGGCCCCCTATTCGCGGTCGTGCTTCGAGACTGCTGCTCTGCGACCGCACAGGGCCCGGTGAGCGAGATATGCGTGGCACCGCAACTTCCACGCCAAGTCACGAGCATCATGGAGCGGGCGCAGGCTCGTCACGCCGTTGGGTTTCCGAAGTAGCGCCAGTAGATGGTCCAGAACAGCGTGTTGCCGTGGAAGTGCGGTGTGTAACGGTACAGGGAGTGGGTCGATGAGTTGGAGGGGTAGACCGCCGAACCGTCGATCGACAGCGAGATCCCCTGTCTCCAGGATGCGCGATTGCGCTGCAGGGCGCGAGCGCCGCCCCATATCTGGTTCCCGAATCCCCGGTAGCTCTCGATCGTCCGTGAGTCCATCTTGCCGCAGCCCATCGCCCAGTCGAGGCTGTTCTGCGTCGGATCGGCGCGTGAGATCAACGACTGCTCCTTCTGCAAGGTGACCAGGATCACCTTGGGACTGACCCCCCATGCCACAGCCGCTTCCGAGATCATCTCGGCCGCTGTCTTGGTCACCCCGGTGTGGTCGGGAGCGGAGAAGGAGCGCAGCGCCCCGGGCTGCCCGTCGAGGAACGCCTGGATACCCGCCACCGAGAGCGAGGTCGTGTCGAGGTAGTTCGCGTCGGAGATGATCGTGTTCGGCTCGTACGGGACGGGCGGAGCGGGAGAGCCGTCGTTCAGCGCAGCCGCCGCTGCGGCCGCCGCCGCCGCGGCCTCCTGCTCCTTCACGAGCTTCAGGATATCGGCGCCCAACGAGCGGATCAGGGCCTGTTGTTGTGTCACAACGGCGTTGACGACGGCAAGACGCGCGTCGGCTTGCTGCCGGAGCGCGATCAGCTCAGTCTCGCGCTGTGCCGCCTGCTGCTGCAGGAACGCGCTCTGCCTGCGAGCCGTGGTCAGATCCGTGAGCAGCTTCGTGTCCGAATCCTGGATGAAGGACAGCATGTCCATCCGCGAGAACAGGTCCTCGAGTGTCTCGACCGACAACAGCGCCTGGAGCATGTCGAACCCGCCGGTCTTGTACATGGTGGCGACGCGGTCGTCGAGCAGTGACTGGCGCGATGCGGTCTCGGTATCGAGACGACCGATCTCCGCCGTCGTCGCTTCCAGGTCCGATCTCGCACCGTCGAGCTCGGCGCCGGCCTCCTCGTAGCTCGCGAGCGCGGTGGCGAGCTCCGCCCGGCTCGTGGCCATCCGATCCTCGACGCGGGCCACCTCCGCCCGCTTAGCGGCGATGGCCGCCGAACGGGACGCGGCGGAAGCCGGCGTGGCGAAGCACACTGCCACCAGTGAGGCGAGCGTCAGCACAGCGGCGACCATGGCGATACGAGACTTCGTCGTGCCTCCCCTGACGGCTGGCGCGCGATACCTCGACGGGACGAGTCCCGCGGAGCGAGAACATAGCAGCGTCAAAGATACACCGAGCAGGTCCGAACCACGCGGATGGCCGACCACAGGGCGCGAGACCGACGGCGGCAGGACCCCTGGATACGCAGTAGGGCCCACCGCCTGCGCGATGGGCCCTACGGGATCTCTATGGTGGAGCCAAGGGGGATCGAACCCCTGACCTCTTGGCTGCCAGCCAAGCGCTCTCCCAGC
>DATCIG010000054.1:0-6473 GCA_036507895.1 Coriobacteriia bacterium | reverse complement strand
CGTGGCGAACGTCGTCATCGACCCGCGCGCCGTCGACCCCGACGACGTCGACATGCTGCAGGACATGGTGCTCGCCGCCGTCAACGAGGCGCTGCGCGAGGCGCAGGAGCTGGCCAACCAGAAGATGTCCCGCGTCATGGGTGGTCTCGGCCTGCCCGGCGGGATGGGCTTCTAGAACCCATGTCCTACTACGCCGAACCCATCGCACGTCTGCTCGAGGAACTGGAGCGCCTTCCGGGCGTCGGTCCCAAGTCGGCGCAGCGCGTCGCGTTCCACCTGCTCAAGGGTGACGACGCGACCGCGAAGCGGCTGGCCGACGCGATCGTCGAGGTGAAGCGCCAGATCCACTTCTGCGCGCGCTGCTTCAACTTCTCCGCGGACGAGCTGTGCGAGTACTGCCAGGACCCGCGCCGCGACCCCGCATACCTGTGCGTTGTCGAGGAGCCACGTGACGTGGTGGCGATCGAGCGCACAGGGGAGTTCCGCGGCCTCTACCACGTGCTTCAGGGCGCGATCTCGCCCATCGACGGCATCGGACCCGAGCAGATCCGCGCGCGCGAGCTGATCGATCGGCTTGCCGACGGCTCCGTGACCGAGGTCGTCATCGCCACCAATCCCAACATCGAGGGCGAGACCACCGCGCTCTACCTGTCGCGGCTCATCAAGCCGCTGGGCATCAAGGTCACGCGCATCGCATCCGGGCTCCCGGTCGGGGGTGACCTCGAGTTCGCCGACGAGGTCACGCTCGGGCGCGCCCTGGAGGCCCGTCGGGAGATGTAGCCCGACCTGCGTCATCACGCGGCTTCCCGCCGCACCGACGACCGGCGATGCGCGAAGTCGGGCCCCTCAGCGGGGCCCGACTTTTCACATTTATGTGCCCTTCCGTTATCTCCGAGTTGACGGAGTTCTTTCGCGCGTGCAACCACCCGCACCCCCCGGCTCTCTAGCATCTGCCGTGATTCGTCATGAAGGCGTCGTGCACACGACCTTCGCTCGCGACGAGCCACAGGCCGCCAAGAGGCCTCCGCCATGCAGGTTCCGCGAAGAGAAGTGTAGGAGGCACCATGCGCTTGAACTTGAAGGTCGCTGTGTTCATCGCCGCAGCGACGCTCGTGCTGGGCACGTCCGTGGCGACAGCCCTGGCCGCGGCCGCTCAGCAGGAGACGGTCGCACTGCAGGTCGGCGACGAGATGGGCTCGGGCTTCGCCGCCACGTACGGCGGAAGCATCGTGATCCAGCCGGTCGTGACGTCGAAGATCGAGCTCCCCGGTGAGAAGTTCTCGTTCCAGATCTACGCGCAGGACAGCACGACCGACACTGTCACCGGTCTTCGCCAGTGGAAGTGGATCCCCTACTTCGTGGACTTCGAGGACATCCAGCTCGAGGACACGAACACCGTGCCGGCATTCGGCTATCGCTTCGGGATGGATGACACAATCATCCTCACCGACGGATCGGTCGTCAGCCCCATCGCTCGCTTGACGACCGACACCATCGGCTACACCCCGCTCAGCTCGAGCAGCTACGGCTACCTGATCCGCATGGAGTACAAGGCGCGCGACACCTCGGGCACCGCCAACTCCACGTCGGCCAAGAGCTACACCGAGACCGAGACAGTCTCGATCATCAAGTACGACTCCACGCGGGTCTCGATCTCCACCGTCGGCACGATCAAGCACGCGGGCACGCATCTCCACTTCCGGGTGTCCCCGAACTGCGGCGTCGGCACGGTCCGGGTCACCGTCACCAAGCACGGCTCCAAGACCCTGACCTACAACCTCAAGACCGACGAGGAGGGCTTCGTCTCCGCCGCACTGAAGCTCGGCACCGCGCACGGGACCTACAAGATCTCGGCCAAGTTCCTCGGCAACACCTTCGGCGTCGCGTCCCCGACCGCCGTCAAGAGCATCCGCGCTAGCCACTAGTTCTCGAAGAACAAGAAGGAGGCATACCTCAATGATGGGTTCCACTCGCGTCAAGGTCGCCGCCGCGTTCGTGACGGCCGCCCTGGTCCTCACCACCGCGGTCCCGGCATTCGCAGGCGTATCGCTCAAGATCTCGGGTTCGACAACGCTCTTCCCGCTCGCTTCGAAGTGGGCGTCGGTCTACAAGTCGGGCCACGCCGGCTCGAGCATCACGGTCGTCGGTGGCGGCTCCGGCAAGGGGATCAGCGACGTCAAGGCCGGCTCCGTCGGGATCGGCATGTCCTCGCGCATGAAGCAGTCCTCTGACGGCAGCGTCATCTTCACTCCGGTCGCCCGTGACGCCCTCGTGATCACGATCAGCCAGAAGCTCTACAAGAAGTACCCGAAGTACATCTACCGCCTCAGCGCGCTCCAGGTGCAGAAGATCTTCCGCGGCCAGATCACCAACTGGAGGCAGATCAACAGCCATCTGCCGAGCCACTCGATCAACCTGGTCGGGCGCACCGGCTCCTCCGGCACCTATACGTACTTCAAGCAGATGTTCATGACGAGCGGGACTGCAAGCGGCTTGATCGGCTCCACGAGCTACAAGCAGTCCTCGCGCACCAAGACCTACGCCAGCAACGGCATAGTCCGCTCCACGGTGGCCAACGACATGTATGCCATCGGCTACCTGTCCGAGGCGTACGTGAACTCGACGGTCAAGGTGCTCAACCTGCCGGCGCCCGCTCACTACTACGACTCCGACTACGTCGTGCACACCACCCCGGCCTCTCTCGCGGGCAAGTGGATCGTCCCCTCGACGGCGACGGCCCTGAACGGCACGTACAAGTACGTTCGCCCGCTCTACTTCGTGACGGCGAGCACGCCTTCGGGCGACGCCAAGACGTTCATCGATTGGTGCAAGAGCAGCACCGGCCAGTCCTATGTCGCCGGTCAGCACTTCCTGAGGATGGACTAAGCCCGACCCGATCGTCGCTTGCGGGAGTGCTGCCGTCGCCCATCCGGGCGGCGGCAGCACTCCCGTAGCGCAGGATGTCCCACCGCCCGGGATCGTAGTCCGGGCCGACCCGAAGAAGTGGAGTTCGATGGCAGCCCGATCGGATGGTGCGATCCTCGTCGCCGAGCCAGGTATCCCGTCGAGGATCGATCTGACGGAGCGCGTCAGCAGGACCGCGAGCGACCGGTTCATGCCCTATGTGCTCGGGGCGGCGGCGATCTTCTCCGGTCTGCTCGTGACCTTCCTGATCTACTTCGTCGTGCAGAAGGCGTGGCCGGTCTTCCACTCCGAGGGGCTGCGCTTCGTGACCTCCGGCGGCTGGGACACCCAGCTCGAGGACTCGTGGAGCGGTGGGGCCTTCTTCGGCGTACGCGAGCTGATAGCGGGCTCGGTGTTCTCCACGCTCGGCGCACTTCTCCTTTCCGTCGTGCTCGGCATCGGGTGTGCGATCTTCATAGCCGAACTCGCGCCGCGCTGGCTCAAGCGACCGTTCGAGACGGTGGTGCAGCTTCTGGCGGGCATCCCTTCGGTGGTGTTCGGGCTTGTGGGTCTCCTCGTCGTCGTGCCCTTCATCGCCGACCATCTCGTGCCCGGCAACTCAGGGGACGTCGTCACGGAGATCCCGATCGCGGGGTCGTGTCTTCTCGCGGCCATCGTGGTTGTCGGGTTCATGGTCCTGCCGTTCTTCGTGACGGTCGCCTCTGATTCCCTGCGTGCCATACCGAGGTCGTACATCGACGGGGGGCTGGCTCTCGGAATGACGCGGTGGCGAACCATCACGCGCATCCAGCTGCCGGCGGCCGCGCCTGGCTTGGTCGCGGGGATCGTGCTCGCGGCGGCGCGTGGTGTCGGTGAGGCGATCGCCATCTCGATGGTCGCCGGCGCGATCGCCTTCATCCCGAACCTTGCGCACGGCCCGCTGTACATGCTCCTGGAGCCCATCCGCACCATGGCGGCAGCCATCGTCGAGAACGGTGGCGAGGCGATGGACGTCCCGGCGATGGCGGCGGCCCTGTTCGGCCTGGCGTCGCTCCTGTTGCTGCTGAGCGTCGTTCTGAGTCTCGTCGCGCGTTGGTCGTTCGGAGTGTTCAACCGTCGCATGGGTGTCGTCAGCGACCGGGCCCTCTAGGAAGGAGGCTGTCATGCTCTCGATCAACGGCGGAGGCCGCCACAGTGTCGGATCGAAGGTGGGGACGGTCCTTTGCTGGATCGCCTCGATCATCGTCGCTGCAGTCTGTGTCTCGATCATCGGATACCTGCTGTGGCAGGGCGGGCACTCCATCAACTGGAGGTTCCTGACCTCGGACCCCGCGGCGAGCCTCATGGAGGACGCAGCGGGCGGCGTGCGGACGCCGATGGCGGGAACCGCGATCCTGACACTGCTGAGCATCGCGCTCGCGCTCCCGGTGGCCGTCGGCGCGGCGGTCTACCTCGCCGAGTACATGAGTGAGCGCTGGTGGATCACGCGCATCGTCCGCATCGGTCTGGAGACCCTGGCCAGCGTTCCGAGTGTCGTGTTCGGCATGTTCGGTCTGTCGATCTTCACGATGGGGACGTTCAAGTTCCTGTCGGGGAGCGGCACGGAGGGCGGTCAGGCCGCATTCGGTCGATCGTTCCTCGTCGCCTCGATCGTCATGGCCGTCCACATCCTCCCGTTCGTCATCAAGGTCGCCGAGGAGGCGATCCGCAACATCCCGGCGTCGCTTCGCCAGGGCGCCCTCGCACTCGGCATGACGAAGTGGCGCACCATCAGCAAGGTCGTCCTCCCCGCGGCCCGCTCAGGCATTGCGACGGCGGTCGTGCTGGGGATGGGGCTTGCGGCCGGCGACACCGCGATCGTCTGGCTGACGCTCGGCGGTTCCATGACGATGGCCGTCGACAAGTGGTGGGAGGTCGGCAACTGGCTCGCTACCCTTCGCGGGGCCGGCTCCACGTTGACCACGTTCGCGTACTTCAACTCGCCGGCCGGTGACGGCAACTCCGCCGGAGCGGCGTTCGGCGCGGCCTTTCTGCTCGTGTGCATCGTTCTCATCTTCAACCTCGCGGCCGTGGTGCTGTTCCGTCGCCGCAACCTGACAGGCAGGTAGACCATGGTCGACCGGACCCGGAACGCCCCAGAAAGGATCGCACCGATGAGCGACAGCTTCCTCACGGCCGACTCGAACGAGACCTTCGCGATGCTGGAGGGGATGCTCAACACCAGCGTCCCGCGCGTGCGATCCACCGACGTGCCTTCGGTGTTCGAGGTGAGCGGTCTTGATGTGTCGTACGGGAAGAAGCGGGTCCTGCATGACGTGTCGCTCCAGATCCCCGAGAAGCGCATCACCGCGTTCATCGGACCATCCGGCTGCGGCAAGTCGACGGCGCTGCGCTGCCTCAACCGGATGAACGACGAGATCCCCTCGTTCAGGATGGAGGGAAGGATCCGGCTCGCCGGACAGGACATCCGCGCGCGCAACGTGAACCTCACCGCGCTGCGTCGCTCGGTCGGGATGGTGTTCCAGCAGCCGAACCCGTTCCCGATGTCGATCTACGACAACATCGCGCTCGCGGTCCGGGAGCATCAGGGGCGCATGGGCAGGGCCGAACTCGACGCGGTCGTCGAGCAGGCCCTGCGCCACGCCAGCCTCTGGGACGAGGTGAAGGACAACCTCAAGGACTCCGCGCTGTCGTTGTCCGGCGGGCAGCAGCAGCGGCTGTGCATCGCGCGCGCTCTGGCCGTCAGGCCGGCCGTGATCATGCTGGACGAGCCGTGCGCGTCCTTGGATCCGATCTCGACCGCGCGGATCGAGGAGCTGCTCCTGGAGCTGTCGACCGACTACTCGATCATCATCGTCACGCACAACATGGCGCAGGCCAAGCGCATCTCGGACAAGGTGGCGTTCTTCCTGATGGGCCGTCTCGTCGAGATGGGTGATGCCCTCCAGGTGTTCGAGGCGCCGGTGCGTCAGGAGACCGCCGAGTACATCCGCGGCGCCTTCGGGTAGGCGCTCGCTCGCCGCACCGGCCGATCGGTCCGTCCGTCGAAGCGAAGTCCGCTATCCGGCGCCGCTCCAGGCACCGGTTAGCGGACTTCTTCCCGGTTTGTCCCATTCCTGCAACCACCGAGGGCGCCGGCCCCTGCACACTGTTCGCAGGGCCACGCGATGACAGGGGTTGGGATGCTCAGGTACGGAACGATCGCGCAACGCCTGTTCGCGGCCGCGATCCTGGCCGCCATGACGGCAGCGATGCTCGTGACCTTCGCGGAGGGCGTGCGTGTGTGAGCCCCCCGCCGCCCGGTCGGTGTCCGGGGCATAGCGCCCGGGACCGGGTCGCCCTGGACCTGACCGCAGGGCGCCGAGCCAAGGGTGCTGCCAGTAAATGGCTACCGTTCACCGACGCCTCAGGCGCGTTCACCGCTCGCACGCCTCCGTACACCAGCGCCCGCGCAGGCGCGCAGGTATCGTGTCGGGCACTCACCAACCCGGCGCGAATGCGGGCGCGTAGTATGCTGCGCCCCTGAGCCGGACCGGAAACAGGTCACCTGACTGAAAGGGGCTGGCATG
>DATCIG010000053.1:0-6171 GCA_036507895.1 Coriobacteriia bacterium | reverse complement strand
GATCCCAGCCCACGGGCCGCCGTCCGTACACGTGCCGCGTACTGCGGGTTCACGGTGGTATCATTCTGCGGTGCGCCGGGCCCTGCCGACGGCGCGATCTGTCAGGCGATCACGAGACGGGCCGCATGCCGATCTCCGACTGGTTCAAGGCGCGCGAACAGCGCCACTACACGACACCGACGCAGACCGCGGCGCCCTCCGACGTCCCTGATGGCGTCTGGGTGCGGTGCGAGGGCTGCAAGCGCACGCTGTACATGGGAGACCTCGAGCGCGAGCTGATGGTCTGCCCCACCTGCGGCCGCCATCACGACCTCTCGGCGCCGGAGCGCCTCGCCATCCTCGTGGACTCCGACTCGTTCGACGAGACCGACGCCGGTCTGCGTTCGGCCGATCCGCTGGGGTTCACGTCGGGCAAGCGCTACGCCGACCAGATCGTCACGGCCGAGGAGCGGACCGGCCTGGCCGAGGCGATCGTCACCGGCCGGGCCGCCATCGGGGGTCATCGCGTCGTCGTAGGCGTCATGGACTTCCGTTTCATCGGCGCCTCGATGGGATCGGTCGTCGGTGAGAAGGTCACGCGGGCGTTCGAAATGGCGCTCTCCGAGCGCCATCCCCTGGTGCTTGTCACCGCATCGGGTGGCGCACGGATGCAGGAGGGGATGCTGTCGCTCATGCAGATGGCGAAGACCTCCGCCGCCGCGGCGCGTCTGTCCCGGGCCGGGGTCCCGTTCATCTCCATCCTCACTAATCCGACGATGGGCGGGGTCACCGCGTCGTTCGCTACACTCGGTGACATCCTGATCGCCGAGCCGGGCGCGCTGATCGGCTTCGCGGGTCCGCGCGTGGTGGAGCAGACCATCCGTACGGGTCTGCCCAAGGGATTCCAGACCGCCGAGTTCCTGCTGGAGCACGGCATGGTCGACATGGTCGTCGACCGCCGCGAGCTCAAAGACCGCGTAGCTTCGTTGCTGGGCTACCTGGCGGAAGGTGAGTGACGTGGCGCGCAGATTCGTGATGGAGTTCGAGCGGCCGCTCGCCGAACTCGAGGAGAAGCTGGCCGCCCTCAAGCGGATCCACGTCGCCGAAGAGCCCGAGCTGGCCGCTGAGATCGAGGAACTCGAGACCGAGATCGGCCGTTTGCACGAGACGCTCTATGCGGCGCTCGCGCCGTGGGAGCGCGTGCAGATCGCGCGGCACCCTGAGCGTCCGAAGACGGACGACTACCTCGCTGCGATCTTCACCGACGTCGTCGAGCTGCACGGCGATCGTTTTGCGGGAGACGACGAGGCGATGTTCGCCGGGCTGGCGACGCTGAACGATCGTCGTGTCGCCGTGTTGGGGCATCGCAAGGGCCGCAACACCAATGAGAACATCCGGCGCAACTTCGGTTCGCCGCACCCCGAAGGATTCCGCAAGGCCGAGCGCATCATGCGCCTGGCCGATCGCGCGGGTCTGCCCATCGTCACGTTCCTCGACACCGCGGGTGCCTATCCCGGCATCGAGGCGGAGGAGCGCGGCCAGGCGATCGCGATCGCCGAGTGCCTCGCGACGCTGTCCGGCGTCCGCGTGCCGGTCGTCGTCGTCGGCATCGGCGAGGGCGGCAGCGGCGGCGCGCTCGCGATAGGGTTCGGCGACCGCCTCATCATGCTCGAGAACGCCTACTACTCGGTCATCAGCCCCGAGATGTGCGCGACGATCCTGCACAAGGACGCGCGCCGCGCTCCCGAGGCGTCCGCCTGCCTGCACCTCACGGCCGAGGACCTCGTACACCTCGGACTCGCCGATACCGTCGTCTCAGAGCCACGCGGCGGGGCGCATCGCGATCCGTCTCTCGTGTTCGGCGAAGTCGCCGTGGTTGTGGCGACCGCTCTCGACGAGCTGTGCGGCATCCCGGCCGCCGGTCTGGTGGAGGCGCGCTACCACCGGCTGCGCGCGATCGGCCAGATGGCGGAGCCTCAAGAGTAGTAGCGCGGGTATCATTAGGACGGTCGGGGTGCTTGGAGACGACCATTTCCGTCCCGCCTCCGTGAGGAGTCTGCGCACATGAGCCGTTCATCATCGGTCCGGCGTGTCGCCATCGTGTTCTCGGGCGGACCCGCCCCCGCCGCCAATGCCGTCATCTCGGCCTGCACCCTGAGTTTCCTGGACGCGGGCATCGAGGTCATCGGCATCCTCGATGGTTACTCCCGGCTTCAGGACCACGTCGCGGGCGCTCCGCTGGTCGAGGGTGAGCACTTCATACGGCTCGACGTCGGTCACGTATCGGGGATCCGCAACCGCAAGAGCATCCTCATCCGCACCGCACGTGCGAACCCGAGCGAGGGGATCGAGAAGCCGGGTGACCTCGCCGACCCTGCCTGCAACCGGAAGCTCGCAGCGGTCTACTGCGCGCTCGAGGAGCTTGAGGTCGACGGGCTCGTTTCGATCGGCGGCGACGATACTCTGCGAACCGCCAACAACCTGCACTGCTACCCCGGGGTCGTTCCGGGCCACAGGCCGATCTCGGTGGTCCATCTGCCCAAGACGATCGACAACGACTACAACGGCATCGACTGGACCTTCGGATTCGCCTCGGCGGTCGACTACTCCGCTCGCGAGATCCGCAACCTTGGCGCCGACGCCTCCTCCACGAACACGTGGTACGTGCTCGAGCTGATGGGGCGCAAGTCCGGCTGGTTGACCTACGCGGCCGGCATCGCCGGCGAGGCGACCCGTATGATCTCCGTTGAGGACGTGGGGGAGACGTTCGATGTCGACCGGTGCGCCGCGGACCTCGCAGCGCTCATGCTCAAGCGCGAGTCCGAGGGCAAGTCGTACGGGATCGTCTGTGTGGCGGAGGGTCTCGCCTCGCTCGTCGCGGAGGACGACCGCGAAGTCGACGACCGCGGGTATTCGCTGCTCGGTTCTGTCCGGATCGGGGAGCGGCTCGCCCGCGCGACCGAGCGCGCGTATGCGCTCGCGGCGGGACGACCCGTACACGTGCGAGCGAAGCAGATCGGCTACGAGGTGCGGTGTGCCGAGCCCGTGGCGACCGACATCCTGCTTGGCAGCCAACTCGGTGTTGGTGCGTACCATGCGATCGTGGAGAAGGGCCGCGCCGGGCACATGGTCTCGGTCAAGGACCAACTCCAGCTGGTCTACGTGCCGTTCGACGAGCTGATCGATCCCGTGACCATGAAGACACGTGTCCGCTTCATCGACACGGCCTCAGATTTCTATCGTCTGGCGCGCGCGCTCGAGTACGGGCACTCGCACCCGGAGAGCTGATTGGAAACTCCCACATCTTGGGGCGATTCAGGATGCCGTGTGGCACGACTCTTGTTGTAGGCTGGTCGAGTCATCCGTCGGGGAGGATCATGAAGCGCTTCGCAGTCATAGTCACGCTCTCGTTCCTCGTGGTATTCATGACCACGGGGTCCGCGTTCGCGCTTGTCTGCAACGGCTGCGGCTGCAGTGATTCCCGCAACGCGGCGACCACGAGTTGTGCCGCCTCACGTTCGACCGGCTCCTGCGCGATGGGCGATGGCCAGACCATGCAGCAGTCCTCGTGCGGTCACGATACCCAGGCGCAGTCGCGTGAGAGCGTATCGGTCGAGCCGAGTCATTCGCCGGCGGCTGTGGTCGTAGGTCCCATCGTCCTGCGCCCGGCGCTCATTCTCCAGGGACTGGTACGTTCTCACTACGCACCGGATGCTCGCGGAGCGCCACACCTCAGCGCGGTCATGCGCAACTAAGAGCCCTCATCCGACCCGCGAATCCTGCTTCAGTGGGATCGTGAGTCATCGACCCGGGCACCCCTGTGTCCCGGAGTCCGCTTCCAATGTGCCTGGTTTACCGCGCATATTGGAGCCACAACGGATGAGAGGCGTCACTCAACGTGAATCTGTTCCTGTCCCTGTTCGCCGTCGGCTTGGTGACGAGCATCCACTGCGTGTTCATGTGCGGTGGGCTCGTGTTGACCTACGCCGTAAAAGGCACGGAAGACGGCCCGTGGTATCGGCGGCTCCTGCCGCATCTCGCATACCAGGGCTCGAAGATACTCAGCTACGCGATCGTCGCCCTGGCTTTGGGCGGACTCGTCGCGCTGCTTGGTCGCGCGGTCGACATCACGCCGTTCCGTAACTGGTTGATGGTCGTCGCCGGCTTCTACATGGTTCTTCTCGGGATCGGGATGACCGGCAAGGTCAAAGCGCTTCGCTACCTGACGCCGCGTCCGCCGAGGTTCCTGGTCTCAGCCCTCTCTCGTGAACGCAAGAAGGCCAACACCGATGCAGCCGAGGGTCACGCATCCCTGGCGACGCCCATCAGCTTCGGTCTGCTCACGGGTCTGATGCCCTGCGCGCCGCTCATCGCCGCGCAGGCGTCGGCCATGTCGAGCGGCTCCCCGCTGCTCGGCGCGTGGGGAATGATCGGCTTCGGCCTCGGCACGATGCCCCTGATGCTGCTGTTCGGCTTCACCTCGTCGCTGCTGTCTCGTCGCTTCCAGGCCAAGTTGCAGATCATCGCGGCGATCGCCGTGGTCCTCTTCGGCGTCGTCATCCTGAACCGCGGCGCCATGCTCGTTGGTTCGCCGGTGACCTTTGACACGATCCGTGTTTCGATCGTCGGCGGCCCCGTGGTCGCATCGCAGGACGCGAGCGGCTTCGCGAAGGGTGCCGATGGCGTGGTGGAGATCCCGTTGACCATCGAGAACACCCAGTTCGTGCCGCAGACGGTCTCCATCCCGGCCGACACACCAGTGCGGCTGGTCGTCGACCGCAAGGAAGCCAACGCCTGCTCCGCGCAGCTCAGCATCCCGGCGGCCAAGGTCCTGGCCAATCTCAAGGACAATGCGGTGACGGTCGTCGATGTCCCCGCCATCGCCGCAGGGACCTACACGCTCACCTGCGGGATGGGCATGATGTCCGGCAGTCTGGTCGTGGGCGCAGCCGGAGCAACGGGTGGCGGGACGTCGCCGCTTGTCGTGACCCTTCTTCTGGTCGCGTTGGCTGGAGGCGGGTACGGAGTCGCGCGGCTGTTCCGGAAGGACCGCGCACCGCAGGCCCTCGCCTCGGCGAACAACGCCGGCGCCAAGTCCTCGGGCAAGGGCGGCAATCCCTCCGCCAAGTCCAAGGGCCATTCGAAGCAGCAGCCGAAGATCACTCCCTCGCAGAAGGCCGTTGCCACGCGCAATTCGTCCACGGTCGCGAACCAAGGGTTCACACTGTGGGGGTACCAGCCCGTCGAGATCCTCATCGCAGTGGTACTGACCGTCATGGCGATCATCATCGGCCTCGCTTCGGGAGGCTTCTTCCGCTAACAACCGTCCTGGCGACCTTGGTCGTCCGGCCTCCCATCGAAAGGAACCATCGATATGAGCACCCAGACAACAACCGCAGGCATGTCGCCCGCCGCTCGCTGGGCCCTGATCCTGGCGCTCGCCGCGCTGGCGTTCTTCGCTTCGTACCGCTATGCGAGCGCGCGTAGCGCGACTCCCGCTTCGACCCTAGCCGCAACTCCCGGAGCGGCCGTGGTCGCCTCGACCCCGGCCGGTGCCGGCGGCTGCTGTGGCGGCAAGTCGACGGCGGCTGTGGCATCCAACGGCGCCTCGACGGCCTCTTCAGGTGGGGGCTGCTGCGGCGGCGGAGCGACCGCTCCTGCCAGCGCGACGAAGCCCAAGGCCGCAGCGGTCGCGGGCGACGTCCAGAAGATCAGCGTGGATGTGTCCAAGGGCTACTACGACCCAAGTACCATCCAGTTGAAGGCCGGCGTTCCTGCGGAGATCACCTTCTCGCAGGCGTCCGGATGCACCGGCCAGATCCAGAGTGCCGACCTCGGGTTCTCCGAGGACCTGAGCACCGGGCCCAAGACCGTCAAGCTCGGTGCCCTCAAGGCCGGCACGTACAGCTTCTACTGCGGGATGCAGATGGTATTCGGCTCCATCGTTGTGAAGTAGGGGACTGAGACATGGCAACCCAGAACCAGAGCGTGGTCGTGCGCCTGAACGTCGAAGGCATGCACTGCCACTCGTGCGAGAAGTTGGTCACCGCTTCAGTTGGCAGCGTCGCCGGCGTCCAGAGCGTGAGCGCTGACGCGGCGGCAGGTCGCGTCGACGTCGTGATCGATCCCGAGCGGCTCGGTACCGACGAGCTCGTCGACGCCGTGGTGAAGGCCGGGTTCAGGCCCGGCAAG
>DATCIG010000052.1:0-3131 GCA_036507895.1 Coriobacteriia bacterium | reverse complement strand
TGGTGGTCGAGGAGAGTCGACCCTCCGCCGTCGTTGTGGACGGCGCAAACGCATTCGGTCAGCTCACCGCGCGACTCGCAGCCGATGCGGTCGCTGACCGGGCGGCCAAGACGGGCGCCGCCGTCGCGGTGTTGCGCCGCTGCCAGCACATCGGTCGCCTCGGCGAGTACGTCGAACGCATCGCCGAGAGGGGGCTCGCCGGCTATGCCTTCGCCAATGCGGATTCCACTGTAGCGCCATGGGGTGGACGGGACCGCCTCCTTGGCACGAATCCACTGGCGTGGGCCGCGCCCGTCGCTGCCGGTACGGCGCCGCTCGTCGTGGACTTCGCCACCTCAGCGACCGCCGAGGGGAAACTCGCGGTCTCTCGCGGCCGTGGGCAGAGCATTCCCGAGGGGCTCATCCTCGACGCCGAGGGGAAGCCGAGCACCAATCCCGACGACTTCTACGCAGGAGGAGCGCTGCTGCCGTTTGGGGGGCACAAGGGCTATGGCCTAGGTCTCATGGCGGATGTGCTCGCCGGGCTCATGACCGGCACGGGATCGGCAAGTTCACGTGGCTATGACGGAACATTTGGCACCATCTTCGTCGCCTTCGAGGTCGGCGCCTTTGTCGACCTGAGCGAGTTCACATCCGAGGTCGAGCAGCTTCGCGAACGCGTTCACGACTCGTCGCCTTCCGAGGGCTCATCCGGCGTGCTCTTTCCCGGCGAGCCGGAGTGGCTCACGCGCCGTGACCGCCTGGCCGGCGGCATTCCGCTCGCTGCAGGCACCGCCGATGAACTCGACGGTCTCGCCGCAGTCCACGACCTTCCGCCCCTCAACCGAACCAGACGGGAGAACTAGCAATGTGAATCGACGGTTTCGCCGCAGTCCACGACCCTCCGCCCCTCAACCGAACCAGACGGGAGAACCAGCAATGAGAACGCCCACGAGCGGCAATGACGCCGCAGCTGCGCTGCCGAAGACCGGCCCGCGCGAACTGCGACGGGTCGTGTTCGGTTCCGTCGTCGGGACCGCGCTGGAATGGTACGACTTCTTCATTTACGGCACCGCCGCCGCCCTCGTCTTCGGAACCGTGTTTTTCCCGAAGGCCGAGGCCAGAACCGGCGTGCTATTGGCATTCGCGACCTTCGGAGTCGGCTTCCTCTTCCGTCCCCTCGGCGGCATTCTCTTCGGCCACCTCGGCGACCGGATTGGACGAAAGATGACGCTCATCGTGACGACGCTCGTGATGGGCGTGTCGACCGGCGTGATCGGCCTGCTGCCCACCTACAAGACCATCGGAGTGGCGGCGCCGATACTCCTGGTCCTCCTGCGCGTGTGCCAGGGCCTCGGCGCGGGTGCGGAGTTCGGTGGCGCCTCCACCCTGTTGGCCGAGCACGCGCCGCACCACCGCCGCGGCTTCTTCACATCCTTCGCGCAGACGGGCGTGCAGATCGGTCTGCTCACGGGAACGATCGTCTTCCTCTTCGTCTCTCAGCTGTCTGATGAGGCGCTCTTCTCCTGGGGCTGGCGGGTGCCGTTCCTCGTGAGCTTCTTGATGATCGGGGTGGCTCTCTATGTGCGTCTTCGGGTCGAGGAATCGCCGATCTTCAAGGAAATGCGGGCCACTCAAACGATCCTGAAGCTTCCGGTCCTCGACGCCATCCGGCGTTATCCGCGCAACATGGTGATCGGCATCGGTGCACATGTTGCCGACACGGCGGTGATCTACCTGTACGCGACCTTCACCGTCAACTACATCACGAAAACGCTCGGGCTCTCCCGCAGCATCGCACTGACCGGCATCGTGGTCTTCTCGATCATCGTCATTGTGCTGCAGCCGATCTACGGCGCACTGTCCGATCGGATCGGCCGGAAGCCACTCAACGTGTTCAGCGTGGTGTTCACGGCGGCCTTCGCCTTTCCGTTCTGGCTACTGGTTGATACTGGAACGCCGGCGCTCATCTGGCTGGCCCTGATCCTCGCCACCTCACTCGGCTGGGCTCCGATGATCGCTGTGCAGCCCGCGTTCTATGCCGAATTGTTCGGCGCGCGAGTGCGCTACTCGGGGTTCGCCACCTCACGTGAGGTCGGCGCGTCAATCGCAGGTTTCTCTCCGCTTCTGGCGGCTTGGCTGCAGAATCAGCTCGGTGGTGAACCATGGCTGATCGCCGTGCTGATGATCGCCGTGTGCGCCATTTCCCTGGTCGCGTTCTTGCTGGCGAAGGAGGGCAAGGACATCAATATCGAGGATCTCGGGCCGACCAGGCAGGACGCGACGGGCTGACCGTAGGCAGCACGAGCAACGGGCCCCCCCGCTGTCGTGCAACCTGGGTGCTGGCGCATTCGCGCGCGGCCACACCTGGCTGTGCACAGCGCGTGCCAACGGGGCGACCCCATAGGCGCGGGGAGTGCGCGCCGTCGCGCAGCGCTCTCCCCGTGTTCAGAGAAGCGGTCGCAGAATGAGTGAAACGACGATGATGGGAGGAACGACATGGGGCAACAGGATTCCGTAGCGGTCATCACGGGCGGGGGGACCGGGATCGGCGCTGCAATCGCGTCCCGACTCGTCGGCAAGGGCACGCGCAGCGTGATCGTCAGCTACATCGGGTCTCCAGAGGACGCGGACAACACCGTGCGGCAACTCGAGGATCAGGGGGCGCAGGCCGAGGCAGTGCACGTCGACGTCCGCGACGATGAGCAGGTGCGGGAGTTCGCGGCGCGCTGTGAGGAAAGGTTTGGCCGATGCGATGCACTCATCAATTGCGCCGGAACGACCAGCTGGATCCCGTTCGCCGACCTCGACGCACTCACCGACGAGGTCTGGAACGACGTCTTGGGAGTGAACCTCCTCGGCACGTTCCGCTGTGCGAGAGCGTTCGCGCCGATGCTGCGCGCGAGCGAGGGCGCAATCGTCAACATAGCTTCCATCTCGGCATACCGGGGAATCGGGTCGTCTATTCCCTACGGCGTCAGCAAGGCCGCGCTCGTGCAGCTCACCCGCTCTCTCGCCGTGACGCTCGGTCCGGAGGTCAGAGTCAATTCGGTCTCGCCCGGCACCGTGGCAACCCGCTGGCAGATCGACCGGCATGGAGAGGACGGTTTCGCCGAAATGACCGCGCGGGAGCGCGCCGTTGCGCCTCTCGC
>DATCIG010000051.1:0-3175 GCA_036507895.1 Coriobacteriia bacterium | reverse complement strand
GCCGCTCACCTACGCGTTCTCGTGGGAGGCGGTCGGGCTCTGGCTGGTCATCGTCTCGGCGATCTCGGCTGCGGCCTCGCTGCTGCCGGCGTACCGCGCGTCGCAGGTCTCCGTTCGCGACGCGATCGCCTACGAGTAGCGTGCGGGCTCCGGCATGTCGCGCCTGCGCGGGGGATGCATCCGGCCATTAGGGGTATGTAACAAACGGGGTGCACGTGGCTGCTGCATGTCGGGGAGGGGACGCGCGGTCCGCTGGATGCTCCGGACAGGTATCCGACGCCGTGTAGCGGCCCCGCTGAGGGGGCGTTCAGCATGGCAGACGGCAGCGGTGGTCCGGGCGCCGCGGACGGTCGTGGATCGCGCGATCACGTCGAGATGATCCCTCGCGAGTTCCTCCGCGTGATCGCGGTATGGTCACTCGTGCCCTCGTATCTGCTTGCCGGTGGGTTCTTCGGGTATCTCGTGGACCGCTGGCTCAACATCTTCCCGTACATCACCGGCGTGGGCCTGCTCATCGCGCTCGCGATGGCGGTTCGCGACATGTACCGCCTGCGCGACGAGATGTGAGCCGGGCGGGTGTTCGAGATGACGGAGGAGCATGGGGGCGCCGCGCTGTCGGTCGGCCTGCTGCGTGAGGTCGCAGTCTGGTCCGTGCCGGTCGCGCTTGCGGTGGCACTCGTCGGGAGCGCCCTCTCTCGCGATCCTGCATTCGGCGCGACTTGTCTCATCGGCGCCGCCTTCGACGTGGGAACGCTCTACTGGGCACTCCACCGCATGGGGCGCTTCGATCGCAGCGAAGCGCTCGCCAGCGGGCCTGTCGTATCGGTCTTCCTCGGCCGTCTCGCCGTCAAGGCGGCGCTCTTGGTCGTCGCCGCGATCCTGGTGCCGCGGCTGAGCGTCCTGGGCATGGCCACCGGCGTGGTGACCGTCGATCTCACTCTCGCGACCGCGGGATCGGCCTCGGCCGCGTGGCACACGTTCCGGCCGGGGCATCTCGGCGGCTGAGAAGCGATCGTCGGAGGGAGTGGACGCGATGACGCTTGGGGATGTGTGGACGGTCAGCACCACGGGGTGGGTCGTGATCGCCAACGCCCTCATCGTGTCGGCCGTGCTCGTCGCCGGCGGTCGGTTCCTCGCGCGCCGTCGGCTCTCGTCGGGCGTTCCCGAGGGGCGTCAGGTGTTCGGGGAGTTCGCCGTCGACTTCTTCGTCAGGAAGGCACGCGGGATGACCGCCGGCCACGATCGCTCGACGATTGTGGGTACGGTCACGCCGTTCCTCGGGACGTTCTTCTTCTTCATCTTGCTGTGCAACCTCTTCGTTCTTGTCCCCATACCGATCGTGAACCGCCCGCCGACATCCTTCTTCAGCGTGACGCTCGCGCTCGCGCTGTCGGCGGTGGTCGGCAACTTGCTGCTCGCAGCCCGCTTCAAGGGCCCGGGCGGCGCGTTGAAGCACTTGTTCTGGCCCAACCCGATGCAGTGGGTGAGCGAGTTCACCGACGTGCTCTCGATGTCGTTGCGACTCTTCGGCAACATCGGCGGCGAGTACATGACACTCGTGCTCGTCGCAGCGGTCGTGCCGGTCGGCATCCCGCTCATCCTCCACGTGCTCGGGCTGATCCCGTCGTTCGTCCAGGCACTCGTGTTCACCCTGCTGACGGCGAGCTTCCTCGCCAGCGCGATACATCAAGAAGAGCACAAGAAGAAGGCGAAGCGCCGCTGGTCCGGCCGGAAGCAGGCCGAGCCGGCAGCGCAGTCGTGACGCGAGCCCGGTCTTTTGACCGGCACCGAGACAGCGGAAGGAGGTCGAAGATCATGAACCCCATCTACATGGCGATGGTGGCGATCGTCCCGATCGCGGCGGGTGCCGTCACGGCGGCGTTCGCGATGCGTCGCATCTCCGTCACGGCACTCGACGGCATGACGCGCCAGCCCGAGATCGCGCCGCAGCTGTTCACGGCGATGCTCATCGGCATGGCACTCGTCGAAGCACTGGCCATCTACACGCTCGTCGTCACGCTCGTGATCGCCGGCAAGATCATCGTATAGCGACCGACGCGCAGGGACGGCACGGCCGCTGGGAGGTCCGACCGTGGAAAGCCTGAACCCTATCGACCAGATACAGATACCGGTCATCCTCGCTGTGATAGTCATCGTCGCCGCGACCTACTTCCTGCTGCGCCGGGTCTTCTTCGCGCCGTACGTGGCGGTGATGGAAGAGCGCGAGGTGCGTCTCGAGAAGGGTGAGTCGACGATCTCGGAGGCCGAGCGGATCCTCGCCGAGGCCGAGCCGGAAGCGCAGGGGATCGTAGCGGCGGCGCGCGAGAAGGCCGACGAGCTGTTGCGCCGCACCCGCGACGAGGTCGAGACGTACCGCAAGCAGGAGATCGAGGCGGCGCTGCAGGAGTCGGCACGGACGCTGGAGAGCGGGCGCGCGGAGATCGTCTCCGCCCGCGAGGCCGAGGTCGCTTCTCTGCGGGAGCAGGCCATCGAGTGTGTGACGCTCGCGTGCGACAAGCTCATCGGCTCGGCGGAGCCCGCTTCCGTCGAGGCCGCGGTCGACAAGCTGCTCGCGCGCCGGGTGTACTGACGGCAGGAGGCTCGCGATGCTCGAGGTCCTACACGAGATCGTGCTCGAGATCGGCGCCGACCCCGGCAAGTTCGCCATCGAGGTCGTGCAGTTCCTCGTTCTTGTGGCGATCGTGTACTTCGTCGCCATCGGTCTCGGCCGGCGCAGGGGCATGCTCACGAACATCGTCGCGGAACGACGGAGCCGGGTCGCCGCCCGCGTCGACCGGGCCGCGCACGCCGACGAGGAGCTGGTCCGGTCTCAAGAGGAGGCCATGTCCCGTGTGGCGGCGGCCAAGTCCGAGGCCGCGGCGATCGTGCGCCAGGCGCGCGGCACGGCGCGAGTGCTCGGCCGACAGTCGCGCGCGACCACGGACGCCGAAGTCGCGGAGATCAGGGAACGCGCCGCGAGGGTCTTGGAGGAGGAACGCGCCGAGATGCGTGTCGAGATCCGTGACCGGCTCGTGGGTGTCGTCGCCCAGTCCACCCGCGCGATGCTGAACGAGGGGCTCTCCCCGCACGAGCAGCGCCAGCTCATCCAGGGGATCCTGTCCGCCCAGATCGGCAACCTCGAGGAAAGCGCCGAGAACCTGTCGGCGACGGCGCT
>DATCIG010000050.1:0-4466 GCA_036507895.1 Coriobacteriia bacterium | reverse complement strand
CCGCTACCTGGAGTTGCTCCACGACGTCACGGACCCGGAGCTCAAGCGCCGGATCATCGGCGAGGAGTTCTGGCGGACCTTCTTCGCGGAGGCCACCGCGCTCGAGGGCGTCCGCTTCCTCGCGCAGGGCACGCTGTATCCTGACATCATCGAGTCCGGTGGTCGCTCCGGCAAGGCCACCGCGAAGATCAAGAGCCACCACAACCTGATCCCGTTCCCGCCCGGCGTGCACTTCGAGCTCATCGAGCCGCTGCGCAACCTGTTCAAGGACGAGGTCCGTGCGGTAGGCTCCGAGCTGGGGCTACCCGACGAGATCGTCCACCGGCAGCCGTTCCCGGGACCGGGGCTCGCGGTCCGGATCATCGGGGCCGTCACGCACGAGAAGCTCGAGATCCTGCGCTTCGCCGATGCGATCGTTCGCGAGGAGATCGGGCGGTGGGACACCGATCGCCAGGTCTGGCAGTACTTCGCCGTCCTGCCCGACATCCGCAGCGTGGGCGTCATGGGCGACGAGCGCACCTACGGACATCCGATCATCATCCGAGCGGTGGCCTCCGCTGACGCCATGACTGCGGATTGGGCGCGCCTGCCGCACGAGCTTCTCGCCAAGATGAGCAACCGCATCATCAACGAGGTAGAGGGCATCAACCGTGTGGCGTACGACATCACGAGTAAGCCGCCCGGCACCATAGAATGGGAGTAGACCGGACGAGATCCGGTCGGTTCGGGAGTTGAAGAAGAGCAGGCCCCGGGGCCTGCTCTTCTGCTTGCCACGTGCCGGTTTAACGCGGAGAGCCGGATGGTTTCGCTGTGTTCTTGCCATTCGTTAGCCCCGCTGCAACCAAACGACGCGCTCGCCCTCACATACTCGAGCCAGCACGACAGCATGGTGATGGTGATCCGACCCGCCCAAGTCCGGCGGGCGATCCCGATACACCCGGGTACGAGGAGAAGAGGCGCTCATGGATCGCAGGGAGTTCGTCAAGTCGAGTGCGATGACCGCGGCCGGGCTGATCGCCAGCGCGGCGGTACCGTGGCTCTCGCCGAGTGCGGCGTTCGGCGCGTCGAAGCTTGCCCGCGCCGACGGCAAGCCGTGGAAGTTCGGAGTCATGGCCGACACTCAGTGGGGCAAGAACGTCGATGGGCAGAACCCCGGAACGTGCGCGGTCGGGATCATCACGCTCCTCAACGCGGAGTTCGTGAGGCACGGAGTCAGGTTCGCCGTCCAAGTCGGCGACCTGGTCGACAAGGAAGACGACGCGTCCAACGGTCACGCCGGGCTCCGCACCATGCCGGTCAGGGCCGCCGCAGCACAGACCCTCTACGACAACGGCATCGGCTTCTACCCGCTTCGTGGCAACCACGAGGGCAGCGTCACCGGTGCGAACGAGTTCGCGAGGCTCTACCCGCAGTCCCGCGGGTTCGGTGCGCACGCCGCGGGTGCTGACGACTTCAGCAGCCCCTTCGGTTCTCTTGACGGCCTGAGCTACTCGTTCGACTTCGGAAACGTGCGGTTCGTGTTGCTCGACCAGTTCGTCCGGGCCGACGGCACGGGCTACAACAACGCCGTGACCACGGTCGTCGACAACAACATCCTGGATCAGCAGGCGTGGATCGACGATCGCTTGGCGACGCGGCCCAAGGACACGCACGCGTTCGTCTTGAGTCACAAGAACCTGATCGGCCAGAACCACGTGGACACGCTGTTCGGTGCCAACCCCTCCACGAATCCCGCCGGTCGCGACGCGTTCATCGGTTCGATGCAGGCCCACGGGGTGCGGTACACCCTCGGCGGGCACGATCACATGCATCATCGTTCGATCATCACAAGCCCCGACGGCAGCGCCTCGGTCAAGCAGATCATCTGCTCGTCGGACAGCTACAAGTACTACTATCCCGCGAAGCCCGCCAACGACCAGGTATTCGACATCTCCGCGCGCGAGATCAGTGCCGCGCAGGAACTCGACACGTTCGGCTACTACATCTTCACGGTCGACGGTCCGCGGCTGACGGTGGATCTCTACACCTCCACCCTGGGCATGGACTTCGGCGATCCGGCCGGCAACGAGGACAAGCTCGTCGTGACCCCCGCGAACACCCGCTTCTACAAGCGGGAGACGTTCGGCTACAGCCTCAACGGCCACGAGTTCGTCGTCGCTCAGGGAGGTTCGTATACTGCGGTGCAGGATGCGTTCCAGGGCACTCGCGCGAGCATCCTGGGAGGCGTCAACGCCGGGACAGTCGCCGACGCTTCCGGACGTCAGCTCGTGAAGACCGTCAACACAGGCTGGTCTCACCCCGGTCTTCATGACCATGGGGCCGCGAGCCACGTGCTCACGCTGTGGGGCATCGCCGACAGTCTCTCGCTGTGGGACGAGTCGCTCAGCGGCCTGCTTCCCGGAGCCGACCTCTCGAGGCGGGGCGATACGATCGCGCTCTCGCTCGGATACGACGACCACGCGGCGCATGACGCGGACTTGCGTTCCGGCCGTTTCGGCATCGCCACGCGTGACGCTTCGGGCCACTGGGTCAATGCCGCGGACAGGAACCTCGGCGGCAGCAAGCGTTTCGTGTTCGGACCGTGGAGGACCGGCTACGGCCTTGGCACCTGTGGCGTCGACGCTCACACCAAGACAGCGTGGGCGGTCGTCAACTACGATGGCGACTTCGCGGTCATGAAGTCCATCTAGCGCTCCCGCAGCCGGTCGCCGCCTCGTCGGGGACCGGCCAAGAAACGGGAAGCGGGTTCCGTCGCGCCAGACGGGGCCCGCTTCCGCGCGCGGGCGTCGTGACCGCCCACTCGGACGTTCCGCCCCCGCGCGCCAGCGGGTACTATCCAGAGGTACCTGAACCGCGACCACGACAGCCACGCGGACCGGATGTCGGCACAGTCATCGCGCCGGAGTCCGGGCCATATCAAGGGGAGTGCTGCGAGATGAGTGACCAGGCCCGCGCCCGGATCGACGTTCTGCGTGACGAGATCGACAGCATCGACTGCAAGATCGTCGACCTGCTCAACGAGCGCGCGAGGCTGGCGCTCGACATCCGCGCGCTCAAGCCACAGGCGAACCTCGGCCTCTACGACCCGAAGCGCGAGGAGGAGATCTTCGCGAAGCTCTCCGCGTGCAACCCCGGGCCCCTGTACGGAGACAATCTGCGCGAGATCTATGCCGCTGTGCTCCACGTCATGAAGGAGCTGTAGACGATGGTCGGGCAGACACCTCTGCCGTGCGCGGTGACGCGCGACGGCCCGGTCACGATGATCGCGGGACCGTGCTCGGTCGAGAGCCGGGAGCAGATCATGGAGGTCGCGGCCGCGTGTGCCGAGCTCGGCATCCGTGTGCTGCGAGGCGGCGCCTACAAGCCGCGCTCGAGCCCGTACTCGTTCCAGGGGCTCGAGGAGGAGGGACTCATCTACCTCAAAGAGGCAGGTGAGCGCTACGGTCTGCTCACCTGCACCGAGGTCGTCGACTCGGCCCATGCCGAGCTCGTCGATTCCTACGTGGACATCCTGCAGGTCGGCACACGCAACATGGCCAACTACTCGCTGCTCAAGAAGCTCGGGGCCGTGACCGAGGCAAGCGGCAAGCCGGTGTTGCTCAAGCGCGGCATGGCCGCCACCATCGACGAGTGGCTGGCCGCAGCCGAGTACGTCACGATGCGCAACCCGAATGTCATCCTGTGCGAGCGCGGTATCCGCACGTTCGAGACGTCCACGCGCTATACGCTGGACATCACGGCGGTGCCCGTCGTCCACAAGCTGTCC
Organism: Coriobacteriia bacterium; assembly: GCA_036507895.1. GTDB lineage: Bacteria > Actinomycetota > Coriobacteriia > Anaerosomatales > PALSA-660 > PALSA-660. The sequence goes on along the minus strand of DATCIG010000050.1, from coordinate 700 downwards.
ATGCTGCCGATCATCGTGGACGCGTCGCATCCGACCGGCCAGCGCGATCTCGTGGCGCCCGTCTGTCGTGCCGCCGTCGCCATCGGAGCCGACGGCCTTATGGTGGAGGTGCACCCCGATCCCCGGACCGCGTTGTGTGACGGCCCCCAGTCGCTCGACATTGCAGGACTGCGGGCGCTGATGAGCGAACTAGACCCTGTGGCCCGCGCCGTCGGCAGGACGGTCGCCTAGGTCGCAGACCGATACCGTACGGCCTGTGGGGAAGCCGGCTTCCCGCGTCCGTCGAGGCGTGCAGGGAGAGACGATGTACGACGCCAAGCCCGACCTGGCCCGACTGTGCCGCCACTGCGGCACTGTCGACGCATCCAGACTCGGGCAGTGCACCGTGTGCGGGATGGCCGTGTGCGACCGTTGCGGCAACGTCCAGCACGTGCACGGCGAGGGCAAGGTCATCCACAACGCCTGCCTCGCCGACGGCGACCACGGGTTCACCATGATCAGGTTCGTGAAGTAGCCGTTCCGGGAACCGCGCGGCGGGTCTTGGTACGGTACAATAAGCGTCCCATGAAAATCGACCTGAGCGTCCTCAATCCTGCCCAGCGTGATGCCGTGACAACGACCGAGGGACCTCTCCTTGTGTTGGCCGGCGCCGGTTCGGGCAAGACCCGCGTTCTGACCTACCGGGTGGCACACCTCGTAG
>DATCIG010000049.1:0-6787 GCA_036507895.1 Coriobacteriia bacterium | reverse complement strand
TGGAGCTCCGTGGCCGAGAGCCTGCGCGTCGCCCTCAGAGAGACTCCCGGCGCTGACGGTGAGCCGCTCTCATCCGTCGCATACGTCAGCGTGAGCAAGGAGGCCCAGACCATCCACCTGCGCCTGCGCTCCGCGACCGAGTCGCCCGGGGCGGGCCGCTAGGCCCCTCGAGGCCCGACGGTGGGTGTCAGACCACCAACGTACGATTGAAACGTGGCACCAGGGCCAGCGCCTCTAACGGGGGTTCTCATGGGCAGTGCATCCGGATTCATCTGCGAAAACTGCGGCGCGAAGGTGGACTTCGCCACGCCCGACTTCGACTACGGGTTCTCCGCGGAGGTCACGACGCCCGTCCTGTGCGCTGAGCACGGCGTCCAGCAGGCAGACACCGGGCTCATGGCGTGGGACCAGGGTTGGGAACAGCACAAACAGATGTCCTACCCATGTCCGGAGTGCGGGCAGGACAGCCCCCTGTGGGACCATCGGACCTGCCCGGTCTGCGGCAAGCGCAGGATGCGCGAGGATCCCAGCGAGATCGTCGACTGGGACTAGGGCTCCGACTGTTGGGTTTACCCCCGAAGGGCGTCCGTTCGCAGCGGAGCCCGTGCCGCCCCCGGTGGCCGGGCTCCACACCGTTGACAGGCGGTAGGGTGGGGCGTACTCTCGCTTAGTCGAACGACTAAGTAGATTGGTCATATGACTAAGCACAGTCCGACGCGAATGGTTCCCATCGGCGACCACGTCGACCTCGCCACGCTTCTTGCCCTGGCCGAGTCCGGGACCACGACTCTGTTCACTCGAGAGGGCGTCCCGGTCGTCGCTGTCGGTCCGGCTCCCGGCGAAGCGCTGATCGCCCGCGAGAGTACGACCGTGTATGCCGCCGGTCCGACCATCGACACACCGCAACCCGCCACCGCACTCATGCGGCTGATCGGCGGCGTGGCGGCTCGTTCGGTTCTGCGCATCTTCCTGAACGAGCCGGACCGTCCCATCCACCAGAGGGAGGTCGCGCGCAGGGCCGGACTCGGACTTCGTTCCGCCCAGCTCGCTCTCGGTCGGCTCGAGTCACTCGGGATCATCGTGTCGACGCGGGACGGGAATCGCCGGTACTACCGGGCGAACCGCACCCGGCAGTTCGAGGACCTCCGCGGATTGATGGGTCGTGAGTTGGGGATCGCCGGCGTCGTCGCGCGTGCCCTGGACGGCCTGGCGGATCGGATCGATCGGGCCTTCATCTTCGGTTCCCTTGCCGCGGGGACAGACACGCTCGGCAGCGATATCGACCTGGTGGTTGTAGGCAGCGTCACACAGGACGCGCTCGTCGTCCCACTTGCGGCCGCTCAACGGGAACTGGGCCGTGAGATCGACGTGGCCGTATACCGGTCCGAGGACTTTGCCAGGAAGCACGCCGAAGGCAACCACTTCATTACGGCGGTGCTGGCCGGTCCTCACATCGATCTGATCGGCGGCCCCGATGACGCCTGACGCTATCGTCCCGGCGGCTAGCACGCCTGCGGAGATCGCGGCCCTGTTCGCGCGGTTCGAGGTCGCGATGAGCGATGCCTCGATCGTCGGGCAGAGCGCGGACGGGCGTTATCTGGACGCGTACACCGCTGGGTTCCTACTCGCGAAGATCGCAGTACGGGCCTCCGGCTATCGGGTCAAAGGGGGCGAGAACCACCATGACACCTTCGCCGCTCTCGAGGTGCTGATGGGATCCTCGTCACGGGAGAGCGCCGACGCGTTGAACGCGGCGCGCAAGTATCGCAACCAAGACATGTACGACGCTGCGGGCATGGTCGATGCCGCGGACGTTGCTGCTCTCCTGGCGCGTGTGACGACGTTCGAGGGTGAAGTGCGGGCGTGGCTTGCGAAGCACCATCCTGAACTGCTGCCCGCCTAGGATCGATGGATCAACACCATCACCAACGACTCAGGTGATGGGTATTTCGAGGAGCCTCCGCCGCCCGACTTCGCTCTTGCCCACCGGATAGCCCTGCGGCGAACCTGACCCGCCGACCGGGCGGGAGGGTATGAACCAAGCGAGGTTGTGCCGACTCTACGCCGGGGGAGTCCCTGTGAACCGTGAGTACATCGAGGCGATGCCGGGTGTTGCCGGTTTGGCGGGATCCACATGGCTGGCACCGGACTCAGCGGGGTTTCCGGCTCTGGAGGGCGACCGCACGGCCGATGTCCTGGTCGTCGGTGGCGGTCTGACGGGAGCGCTGGTCGCGCGGAAGCTTTCGGCCGCCGGCAGGCACGTCATCCTCCTCGAGCGCCGACGCATCGCGTCGGGTACGACCGGTCACTCGACCGCCAAGGTCACCGCCCTGCATGGTGACGCGTGGCGAACGCTGCTTGGCAGTCACGGGCGTGACGACGTCCTCGCATGGGCCAAGGCGAATCTCGCTGCCGTCGACGAACTGTGTTCGATCGCGATCGATCTCGGTGTCGAGTGCGGGCTGCGCCGGCTGTCGGCCCACCTGGTCGCCGGCGACGATGCGGCGAGCGCCTATTTCGACGCCCACCAGGGCGCACTGGTGTCGGCGGGGCTCCCTGCGACGCCCGGCCCGTCCTTCTTCGGACGGCCGTCGGCGCTACTCGCCGGGCAGGCACTCATCGATCCCGCTGCTTTCGTCATGGCGGTCGTCTCCGCGCTCGGAGCCGACGCCGAGGCATACGAAGGCACTCCGGTGCGCTCCTTGGCTCATGACGGCGCGCTCTGGCGTGCGGAGTGCGACCGCGCCTCGGTCAGCGCCCCCGTGGTGGTCATGGCCGACCACTTCCCCGTGCACGATACCGGGGCCTTCTTCACTCGCCTGTTCCCGTACGCGCATCACGCGATCGAGTTCACGCCTCGCCAGGCCATTCCCGACGGCATGTGGATGCAGGTCGGGGGCGACGAGATCACACTTCGCCCCACACTGGATCCGAGCGGGACCTGGATAGCCGGCGGGCAGCGAGCACGGGTCGCCTCGGTCGACGACGAGCGCACGGCGTACACGGACCTCGCTGCGTCGGTCACCCGACTGCTCGGCGAGTGCGAAGTCGTTCGTCACTGGTCGGCGCACGATCACGAGACGCCGGACGGCATGCCCTTCATAGGGGAGGCGCCTCTCGGGCGGGGCCTGTTCATGGCCGCCGGGTTCGCAGGCTGGGGCATGACGAAGGGCGTCGTGGCATCCGGGATCATCGCCGATGCGATCGAAGGGCGGGCGCACCCCGCCGCTGAAGCGGTCTCACCGTCGCGTGTCCCCGGGCTCGACGAGGTCGCGGTGCTCGCCAGGGAGAACGTCACCGTGGGCCGGGAGTTCATCGAAGGCCATCTGACGTCGCGTCGGGGCAAGGCGCATGACGACTCCGTTGCCGGAGGCACGTGCACTCATCTGGGTTGTGAGACGAAGTGGAACATGGCCGAGGGAACCGTCGACTGCCCGTGCCACGGATCCCGCTACGGCCGCCACGGCGACGTGATCTACGGCCCGGCGTCGAAGGACATCGAGAGCGCACAGTAGCGCTCCGTGAAGCAGAGAGGTGGAAGCGATATGAGGATGGGGACGAACAGGAACCTGGGAATGCTCCTGCTGGGTATCTGGTTGATCCTGACCGGACTTCTGCAGGTCGTCAGTCTCTCGGTCCCGGGCATCGGCATCATCATGGCCGTGCTCGCGATCGTGGCCGGCGCACTGATCGTGATGGGGAGATAACCTGTCCTGCTTGCGTCCTAGCGTGCGGCGCCCTCGATGCAGAAGTAGTGGCCGCCGATGCGGTTCTCGCGCTTGCGCCGCGGGGCGCATGATCGCGTCGCCGGGTCCGAATCCGGGGTCCAGACGCGACCGGGTGGGAGTTCGATGGTGAACGCTTGCCGTGTCCCAGATGGCGCGCACCGCGGCCAGGTGGCGGCGGTTGCGTAGGTCCCGTGGGTTGGGTACTCCCGCGGCGCCCTCCCACCGAGTGCCGGACGCGAAGCGCCCTCGGTCACGGCGCCCGAAGCTCGTCTCTCAGGATGTAGAAGACGCCGGAGTAGCAGCACACCCAGACCTCGCGCCGAGCGTTGACGTACGTGATGCCGATGGGGTGACGCCCGACCGCTACCTTTTGGATCTCGGTCATGTCCGCGGTCCGGACCTTGCTCACCGAGTCGGACTCGTAGTTGACCACGTAGATCGAGCGGCCGTCCTCCGAGATCGTCATGCTGCGCGGTTGCTTGCCCGTGGTCACCCGACCGACGACCCTGTGTGTGGCGAGGTCGATCTTCGCCACCTGCCCGGATCCGTTGAGCGTGGCATAGAGGAAGCGGTCATCAGAGCTGATCACGAGGTGGCGTGGAGAGCTCCCCACCCCCTTGATCCAGCTGACCTGGAAGTCGGATAGGCGCACCTTCGCCACGTCACTGCTTCCCATGATCGCGACGTATGCCGTCTCGGAAGTCGAGTCCACTGCGATGCCACGGGGGTGGCGGCCGAGCGTGATGGTCTTGACCACCCGGCCTTGCGTCGTGTCGATCACGCTCATCGTGAAGGACACCCAGTTCGTCACAAGGACGTAGCGCCCGTCGGGAGTGACGGCCACGTACTTCGGGACGGACCCGACCTTGATCACCTGGTCGATCTTGAGGGTCCTCGTGGATACGCGGTACACGAAGCTCGGATCCACGCCGGATCCGGGACCGAGGTCGTCGTCACCGGGGTGCGAGAACCCGGGGCCGTACATCGAATACTGCGAGACGTACATGTACGTGCCGTCCGGCGTCACCGCCGATTCGACCGGCCCACCTTGCACGCTGCCCGTGTACTCGGGGAACCCGAACTTAGACAGGGTGACGCGGTCGCTGATCGTCTTCACAGGCTCATAGGACGTGTCGTCGAAGACCGATATCGTGTGTCGGTAGATCATGTTCTGCGCGAAGACGAGGCCCTTCTGGGTGGCGACCACGGACTTCGGCGAGTAGGCGCCCCCGAACTTCTTGACGACCTTCATGAGAACCGTGTCGGTCGGCGCGCCCGCGGGACCCCTGCTCACGAGCAGTGCCACGGCGGAGCCGCTCATCACCACGGACCCCGGTGCGGGCTCCTGGCTCAGCGTCTTGCCCGCGGGAGTCGAGGCGTCGGTGCGCATCTCGATCGTCGGTGTGGCGAGTCGGGCCCCCCGGAGCGCGGTCTCGGCCTGTGTGACGGTCATCCCCGACACATCGGGTACACGCGCGGGCAGGGCGCCGGCGAGTACCAGGTCGACGGAGGTGCCCTTGCGGGCGGGCGGGCCACTCATGCTCTGGCGGATCACGGTCCAGGTGGGCTCCATCGAGGTGTCATCGTAGGAGACGAGACCGGTAGTGAACTCGGCCGATCTCAGCGCGGCCTGCGCGCGCTCGAGCGTGAGACCGTGAAGCGCCGGCACCTGGGGACCACGGATACCGAGGGCTACGATCGCGACCACCGCGGCCACGATCGCGAGGCCGATGATAGGTGCAAGAATCGATCGCAACCGTCGCGAAGACCGCCGACGGGTCCGGCGTGACCTATAGCCGGGAGAGGCGGGGGTCGACGTGGATACCCCTCGCCCTGTTGAGTCCGTCGGCTCTGGACCTTCCATCGTCTCGTCCGCCCCCTCGATCGGTGCTGTCGTGCGCGGTCCGATCCGGCGCCGCAATCACGCGTCCCCTCGCGGGCGTGAACGGGCTGACTGCCGTATCGGAATCGTAGCATCAAGAGTGAGTCTGGTGATGGCCGTGAGCAGGCCGGATCGTCGCCGAGGGTCCGAGGGTCTCGCGCTGACTTTGGTGAGGCCAGCAGGGGCACGCGGCTCCGCGGCCCGTTCTCGCCGCTTCCTCTACTTCCCCAGCGCCGCAAACACGAAGAGCGCGACGGCGCTGCCGCCCATGACCAGAGTCACGACCCACCCCCATACGTTCACCCACCGCGGGTTCGTGAACTGCCCCATCACCTTCGCGTCGCGCCCGATCCTGAAGATGAAGAACATCAGGATCGGGGCGATGGTCCCGTTGACGATCGCGGCGTAGTACAGCGCCTTGATCGGATTGATGCCGACAAGATTGAGTAGCATACCGGCGAGCATGGACGCGATGATGACCCAGTAGAAGCCCTTCGCCTCTTCGAAGCGCTTGCTCAGTCCCTCGTGCCACTTGAAGAGCTCCGCGACGGCGTATGCCGATGCGCCTGCCAGCACCGGTACGGCGAGCAGCCCGACGCCGAAGATCCCGAGCGTGAAGAGCACGGAGGCGAAGTTGCCGGCCAGGGGTTTCAGTGCCGAGGCGGCCTTCTGCGCGGAGTCGACGTTCGTGATGCCGTGATCGTGCAGGACGAAAGCGGTGGTGACGATGATGAACAGGAACACGACGTTGGCGAGCGCCATGCCCGTGAAGGTGTCCGTGCGCATCTCGCGGATCTCATGCGTCAGTGCGACGGCGCGGCAGTCGCCCAGCTCGCCCTTGTCGCGCTCCTGCTCGACCTCCTCGGAGGCCTGCCAGAAGAACAGGTACGGAGTGATCGTCGTGCCCATGACCGCGACCATCGCCGCGAGGAAGCCGGTGTTGAGCTTGATGGTCGGGATCGCGACGCTGCGGAGCACCGCTACCCAATCGGGCCTGATGATGAAGCCCGTGAGTATGTAGGCGACCAGTGAAACCGTCAGCCACTTGAGGATGCGGGAGTAGCGGTGATACGGCACGAGGATCTCGAGTGCCGTCATGAGGATCGTGAGAGCGGCGACTGCTGCGATGAAGTTCATGGGCACCAGCAGCTGCAGCGATGCGGCCATGGCCCCGATG
>DATCIG010000048.1:0-34169 GCA_036507895.1 Coriobacteriia bacterium | reverse complement strand
CGCGCAGGTGAGGGAGTACCAGCGATGTGGCTACGAGATCGTGGGACTCGTCGGAGTGGAAGGCAGCCCGAGCTGCGGCGTCACGAGGTCCGCATCGACCGGTGAGTCCGGTTGCGCGGTGCCCGGCGTGCACATCAGCGCCCTGCTCGAGAGGCTCGCGCCGCTGGGAGTCCGCTTCGTCGCCATCGATGAGGAGTTCGACGGGCACGGCGTCGACGACGTGGTGGTCGCGCTGTCGGACGGACACGATCCGGGGATCGTCTAGCGCAGTCGGCGCAGTCTCCGCGCCTCGCCCTCGGCGTCCGGCGCCTGCTCTCCCATTGCAAAGGCACGGACCCACTCGACAGCGCACCGCAGCGACCCGATCGCCACGAGTTCGTTGTCGTACTCGATCCGGACACGGAACACGCCTCGCCCGTCTGCGGCGAAGTCCCACGCGGTCGTCCCCCGCAGGGCGTCGGGCGAGCCGGCCATCGCCATGATCTCGAGCGTTGCGTGCTCGATGAGATGAGCGATCTCGGTATCGGCGGCCTCCTGCCGAAACGAAAGGTCCGCACCGTTGTCGCACCGGTGTCCTTTGAGCCCGGGAAGTGCGCGGAGCAGCGTCCCGGCGAGGCCCGGGACCTCGGTGGTTCGGAGAGGTTCACCTGGGTCGAAGCGCAGTAGCACTTCGATCTCCTTCGGACCCACTTCCAGACGCTCGATGCGCACGCCGAAGAAGGCTAGCGGGTCGGGGGTTCGCAGGCTGCGCGACCTGCCCGCGTGCCGACGTAGTAGACGAGCGAGAGCGCAGCAACGACAGCCACGACCCCGATGATGATGATCTGCCCGCGGCGCTCCGAAACCTGCTCGCGCGCCTCTTCGACGACCTCGTCCCGGATGTGCAGTGCTTTGTGCCGGATATCGTCGAGTGTTATCGGCGCTACCGGGACGGCAACGGTCTCCACCGGCTTGCTCATCGCTGCATCGCCTTCATCTTCACGGCTGTGAAGATCGCCGCGCCGGCCAGGTAGGCCGTGCCGACGATCAGGAACGCCAACGGGACTCCGAGCAACTGCGACAGGTAGACCATCGCCGCCACCGCGATGAAGATCAGCCCGATGACCATGAGCGTCGCGGCGGCCATCGCCGAAGCGACCGTCAGGCCGAGCTTCTGCAGCGGCGGGACGATCTTCTCCCTGATGGTGGCCTCGGCCTCTTGGCGCACCCAGTCGCGCGCCGTCTGCGCAAGATCCACCAGCTGGTCGAGGATACGGGCCAGGAAGTCGTCACGCTGCCCATCACGCCCGGACACGGACTCCTCGTCGCTCATCGGTCCTCCTCGGTGTGGCCATGCGCTTCACTGCTCGCATGAACATACCCGAAACGCGCGCCGGATGCCTCCCCTTCCACGCTCGGGAGGTGCCGGCCGTCGCAGGAACGTCCGCGACGAGGGGCGCGGGACTCCTAGTACCAGTGATGCCGGGCCCAGAACGCCTTCGCCCTGAGAACCCCGTGGTACCTGCCGTGCATATACTTGATCGCGCGCTTGGTGTTCCAAACGGGGTCCCGCCACGGCTTTCCGTGGGCCATACCCTTGGAGAGCTGGAACAAGCCGTGGCACTCACTGCTCGACTCGCTGTTGGGGTGGAAGTTCGACTCGCGCCTGGCCATCCACAACAACGCGGCCACCTCGGTCTTCGACAGGCCGCTGTCGCGACCGACCTTGGCGACCAGCTCGCGAATCGAGAGCTTCTTCGCGGCGACGGGTATCACCACGGGGACGGCAGGAGGCGCCGGGGCAACGGAGGCCTCGGCGGCCACCATGGGCGTCACCACCGGCGGGGCCGCTTCGGCGCTCGCCGTCAACGGTACGGCGCCGCCGGCCACGAAGGCGCATGCGAGCGCTACTGCGACAAGGCCGCGTACGACCGGGTTCGAACCGAACAGATTAGGTACCTTCACACAGACCTCCCGATATCGGGAACAGGACTGGCGGCGGGCGCGAAGGGCGCGAGGGAGTCACGCATGGGCATGCGTCAAGACAGCTGAGGGTTTGAGAATGCGTCACGAGAGGTGACGCGGAGGGAACCAGAGGTATCGGCTGCCTCGCACCTTCGGCTCACGAGCGGGCCGTCATCGGGCCGCCGCCGTGTGCCAAGAACAAGCACGAGTATGCTTCTGTCTGACGCTGGAACCGATGCTCTCGTCTCCTGGAACGACGCCCTGCTCGACCGTACTTGGCAAACCCGTCGAGCGACGCTCCTGTCCGATGCGACATGCTCCTGCGCCGGTTCCTGCGACCTACCGTGATGGCGGCCGCGCGCTTGTGGAGCACCCTTCAGGCGGTCGAAATCGACCACACGAGGACGAACCCTACCACAGACGAGGACCGTCCGCCAAGCCGGGAGGCCTGACGGACGGTCCCGAGACGGTTGCTCTACTTGGTGGAACTGGTCGTGCTGGACGGGGCTGCGAGCTTGTCGAGCGCCGCACCGAGCTGCTTGAGGTAGTCCCCGTAGGCCGCCCAGTCGCCCGCCTTCTGCGCCGCGATGGCCTTCTCGTACAGGGCGCGCACCGACGCGATCTCCGTTGTCGACCCCGTGCCGGAACCGGTCCCGCCACCGGGGGCGGGGGTCACGCTCGGGACCTCGGAGCCCGCAGGCGCCACCCCGAAGACCTTGGTCAGCGCGCCCGCCAGGGTCGTGTCCATGGCGATCCGATCCGCGTAAGCGACGATCACCCGCTTCAGCTCCGGCAACGGCGACTGCGCCGCCTGGATGTAGAGCGGCTCGATGTAGACGATCGAGTCACGGATCGGGATCACGAGCAGGTTCCCGAAGATGACCTGACTCCCCTGCTGGTTGAGCAAGGTGAGCTCCTTGGAGATGTCGGGCTCCTGGTTCAGGCGGGCGCGGATCTGCTGCGGCCCGAGCACCAGCCGCTGCTTCGGGAAGTTGTACACGATCCGCTGCCCGTACGACGCGGGATCGGACTTCACGGCCATCCAGCCGATCATGTTGTCCTTGTTCCGCGGCGTGAACGGCTCCATGAGCAGGAACTCCTCGGTCTTCTCGCCGGGAAGCTGCATCAGGATGTAGAACGGGTCCATGGGCTTGTCGGTCTTCTCGCCCGGGAGGGCCCACTGGTCCTCCTTGTTGTAGAAGACGGCCGGATCGAGCATGTGGTAGGTCTTGTAGACCTCGGCCTGCAGGCGGAAGAGGTCCTCCGGATACCGCAGGTGGGCCCGGATGTCGGCCGGCATCTTGGAGGCGTCGGTCAGGAGCCCGGGGAAGAGCTTGCGATAGGCCTTGAGCACCGGGTCCTTCTCGTCGAACGCGTAGAACGTCGTCGTCCCGTCGTAGGCGTCAACGGTGACCTTCACGGAGTTGCGGATGTAGTTCACGTCGAGCCCCCCCGCGCGTTCCGAGTACGGGTAGAACGTCGAGGTCGTGTAGCCGTCAAGGATCCAGACCAGCCGTCCGTTCGTGATGACCGGGTAGGGGTCTGCATCGAGCGTCAGCCACGGAGCGATCTCCGCGACACGCTCCGTGATCACACGGCGAAGCAGTACGCGGCTATCGGCGTTGATCGCACTCGAGAACAGGATCTCAACGTCACCGGTGCGGATCGCGAAGGCGAGCCGGTCCACCAGCGACGCGACCGGGATGCCGTTCTTTCCGGAGTAGGTGGTCGTGGCGTTCTCGCCGCCCACCGGGTAGTCGAACTCCTTCTGGGTCCCGCCGACGATCGCGTAGTCGACCGTCTCCTCGCCGAAGTAGATACCGGGCACCGTTACCGTGAGATCGGTCGTCCCCTTCGGCGGCAGGTCCTTCACGATCAGTTCAGGCAGACCGTCGGTGCCGACCTTGTTGACGGGGCTGACCACGACACCGTAGCCGTGCGTGTAGATCAGGTGGCGGTTGATCCACGTCTTCGCCTGCTCGGACAGCTGCGTGACGTTCATCTCGCGCGCCGAAACGAGCGCCTGCTGGCGAACGCCGTCGATCGTATAGCGGTCGATGTCGACGTCCTTGAAGTCATAGTAGAAGCGGAGCTCCTGCAGTTGCTTATACGTGTTGATCACCACGTTGGGGTCCCACAACCGCACGTTCTTGACCGTCGAGGTGGCCTCGAGGATGTCCGCCGCGGTCAGGTCCGAGACCGCCGGGAATCCTGTGGCGATTACGGACTCGAGATCGAACGCCTCGCGAGTCGCGGTGATGTTGCGCTGCAGATAGGGTTTCTCGAACGCGAGCTCGTTGGGAGCGACCTGCAACTGCTGGATGAGCGACGGGTAAACGCCTCCCACGAGGATGCTCGCCGCCATCCATATCCCGAGCCCGATCAGCGGCAGCCGCCAGCCCTTGTAGCGGATATTGAGCATGAGGAGCACACCCACCGCCAGCGCGATCCCGATCAGGATCACGTAGGCCGGCAGCTGCGCGTGGACATCGGTGTACGACGCTCCGAGCACCTGCCCGCGGGGAGAGAAGTCGAGCTCGTAGATCGCGAGCCAGTAATCGAAGGCCCTGGACGCCACTATCAGGCCCAGCAGCACCGAGATGTGCGCCTTGACGTGCGGGTCGAACCCACGCAGCCGCTCGGCAGGCCGGATCCCGCCGTCGTAGAGATGGACCAGCGACGTGATCGCGAGCGTCAGTACCAGGATCCCGAACAACCAGTCGCAGATGATGCGGAGCGCCGGCAGGGTGAAGACGAAGAACCCGACATCCAGCCCGAAGTGGGCGTCCGCAGTCCCGAACGGCACTGCGGCGAGCGCGAGCCGGAACGTCTCCCAGTCTCCGGCCATGGACGAGCCGATGGCGTAGGCGACGAACGCCGAGACCAGCAGCAGGATCCAGCCGGCGAAGGGCTCCAGCGCGACTCGAACGCGCGAGAGGACCTCCTGCAACTGCTGCTCTTGCGTCATGGCGACTCCCTGCGGCCAAGCCGCAGGCCTCACCAGCGGACGGAGACGCCGCGCTACGAGGAGGTTGGCGTACAGGATGGCAAAGGTGGCCACGCCGAAAGCCACGCCCACGCCCCACTCACTCCACAGGCGCGTCAGGAAGACGGACCTCTGACCGAGATCGACGAACCACAGATAGTCGGTGAAGAAGGTGGCCGTCGCTGTGGCGGTAGCGATCAGGAACATGACCACCACCACGGCGGCGACAATAACGCGCGTTCGCAGGGGCACGGACGTACCCGGAACCGTACTTCTTGCCATGTGACGGACTCCTCAGTCGACGCGCGGATGCCCTCAGCTGGGCAGCAGGTAATCGTCGATATCGATGTTGAGAGGCGCGGCGTCGAGGCACGCCTCGATACGCCGGCCGGCGGCCTTGTCCGGCTGGGACAGGTCGACGTCGTGGGGGCTCACGAAGGAACCATCACACGCGGTGATGATACGCACGCATGGCATGACGATGTCGCTGTTCGGGCTGACCACGATCGCGATCTCTCCACTCGACAGACGGACGACTGACCGCGGCGGGTAGATACCCATCATCTGCGTGAACATCCTGACGAGCGTCGGGTCGAAAGCCGTCCCCGCGTTCTTGGCCAAGATCTCCATCGCCTCGTCCTGCGGCCGGGCCGGAGCGTAACTGCGCTTCGAGGTCATCGCGTCGTAGGCGTCCGTGAGCGCGACGATGCGGCTCGTCAGGTGCTGCGGGCGCCTCGGGGTGCGTCCGGGATATCCATCGAGGTCGTAGCGCATGTGATGCTCGAGGATGACCACGATCGAGGACCGGTCGAGTCCACGCATGGCTGCAGCCGCTTCCGCGCCGTGCACGGGGTGCATCCGCATGGTCTCCCACTCGTCGGCCGTGAGCGGTCCGCGCTTGTTCAGGATATCGAGATCGACGGTCATCTTGCCCAGATCGTGCATGAGCGCGCCCACGCCGAGCGAGTTGAGGAAGCGCCGGTTCGTGGAGATGAGCGAGCCGAGCGCCACCGACAGGATGGTCACGTTGACCGAGTGGAAGAACGTGTACTCGTCGTGACTCTTCAGGCCACCGAGCTCGAGCATCGCGCTGCGGTTGCCCAGCACGTTGTCCACGATGCTTCGGGCGGCGTCGCGCACGTGATAGACCGAGATGGGCTTGTTCGACGCGGCCTTCTCGCCGAACTCGCGAACGGCGTCGATCGCATGCATGTAGGCGTGCCGGTTGTTCGCCTCTTCGGGACCTGCGAAGTCCCCCGCGTCGCGCGCGAAGGCGACCGTGCCGATCTGAACGTGGGGGATTGAAACGGCCGCGACGGCAGCCTCGAGGCCACCGCGCTGTTCGATCGCGTTGCTGTCGCAGGACAAGACCTGCAAGGCACGCTCGAGCTCATCGAGGTCGAGTCCCTGAAGGAACGTGACGCTCGTCTGGCCCGACTCGCTCATGTCGCGGATCAACTGGTCGAAGATCACGCTCTCTTGGGCCAGCAGCTGTTCGCCGAGGAGGACTTCGTTGTCGAAGAAGACGAGGGGTACGTCCACGCCATCGTTGTGATATTGCTCGATCGCCGCCATCAAGGCGGTCATGTTGTCGCGCACCACCATATGCCCGCGCGGGTAGAACGTCACCGAGCGGCGAGCACCCGCCAGACGAGCCAGGAGCTCTCTCGTGCGCGCGGTCTGGCGTGCCGAGAACACGGTCGGCAAGGTCTCCTCCGCAACGGCGGGCTCGAGCTTGACCTGTGCCCCGTATTCCGCGACAGCGGACTTGGGATCGAGCAGATCGTCGGTCATGAGTTCACCTCGATCCCCGTCGCGAGCGACGAGAGGGCCTGAAGGGCATCGGTGGCAGCGGCGCGGACCTCGCGGTCGCGACCTCCGCCGAACAGACCCTGCTTGCGGGCGAGTTCCTGCATCACGGTCACCGACGAAGGTGAGCCGATCTTCGCAAGCGCACCGATGGCTTCCACGCGCACGGCGACATCGTGGTTGCCGAGACTCGTACCGAGCGCGACCTGTTCGAGCGCCGGCACCGCGCTCTGGGCGCCGATCTGCCCGAGGTGCCGCACGGCGAACTGCACGTTCTGCGCGTCGACGTCGTTGAGCCCCGCGGCGACCATGGAGTCCGCGAGGGGTACGCGGATACCGGCGAGGCCGCGGATCGTCTCGCGCCTCACGCGGGCGTCGGCATGCCGAAGGGTCCGCTGAAGGTAGGGGAGCGCCTCGGTCGAGTGAGTCGACGACAGGATCGCCACCACGTTGCGAACGAGATACCAGCGAGGGTCGCTCATGCGAGCGCCCAACTCCGGGATGTAGTCGTGCGCACTCGACGAGATAAGCTCGATGAGGGCCTTGCGAGCTGACATGTCCTGCTCTCTGGCCAGCACCTCCAGAAGCGGGTCGATCATCGACTCACCGAGAACACTGAGCAGTCTGCGGCAGGCGAGGTACTCGGCGGAATCCGAACGGTAGCGACGCAGCGCGGTCGTCACGCGAGCGAGTGACTCAGGGCTGGCGATCGAGTGCACCACGCGCAACATCCGCTCGCGATGATCAGCGTTCACGTTCGGGCCGGCGGCAACGGCTGAGAGCG
Source organism: Coriobacteriia bacterium (assembly GCA_036507895.1). GTDB lineage: Bacteria > Actinomycetota > Coriobacteriia > Anaerosomatales > PALSA-660 > PALSA-660. The sequence continues at coordinate 26,646 of DATCIG010000048.1, read as the reverse complement.
CCTCGGCGACGTCCGCCGCCACGTCGGCTTCGTGCGCATCGACGAGCACCCCGACGCTGTCTTCCAGCATCGACATGATCGCTGAGAACTCCGCGTCGCGTTCCTCGAGCGTCGCGACAGCCACCAGCGCCGAGATGACGTCCCCGTCGGTCGTCCCGCGCGCGGCCTCCAGCCGCAACGGCTCGACGGCATCGTCGTAGACGAACACGTCGCTGGAGTCCGGGGCCATGTCCACGAGCCGCAGGACGGTCTCGATCGGACCCGACCGCCGGCTGCGCTGATCGGCGCCCGCGATCTTGGATGGGGCGACCTGCTCGCCGAGGTCCTCGATGAAGACCTCGCTGAACCCCTTGCCCTGCAGCTTGGCAACAGCCAGCTCGAGGACCGTGTCCTGGTCCGCGCTCACGTTCATCAGCGTCAGGTTCCGAACTGCACGCGACAGCCCCGTGAGCGCCTCCGGGGTTTCGTTGATCTGGTTGAGGATGCAGTTCACGACCTCTTCGACGCCGAGCCGCTCGATGATCGCAGCGATGGTCTCGTCGAGCCGCGCCTGCTCGAGCAGATGCGATTCGTACAGATCTCCACGCTCGTCGGGATGCAACTCCATGATCGCCTCGGCGATGACGTCGATCGCGGCGGCCTGATCGGCCGGAAGCTCGTCGCGTGTGTTGCGTGCGAGCTTCAAGATGCGCTTCGCAAGCTCGCCGAGTCCCTCCTCGGGGTCGCGCTCGCGCGCGTCCTGGAGATACTTGGCGACGGCGCGGCGGTCGCGCAGCACGCGCATGAGCACCCGCTTGTCGCGTCCCTGGTCGGCGCCGCCCTCCTCGAGCAGCTCCTCCACGCTCTTGTCCGAGGGGATCTCGAGATGGATCTCGGGGTCGACCTCGTAGAAGGCATCGAGCCCTCCGGGGAGGACGGTCTCGACGATCCGGGTCGCAGCCTCGGTGACCGAGATGTTCACGACGCCCAACTCGGAAAGCGAGGGTTCCATGCCGCCCTGCGCCGCAAGCGCCTCCGGCGGCATGATGATGAGCGAGAGGAACCTCAGGATCTCATCCGGGGTGACACCCTTGTGGAAGCGGAAGGCCGCGAGGTTGCGCTTGTAGAAGTCGCGCGCGAACGACTGGAAGCCCTGGGAACGCGGGAAGACGGTCGAACCCTCGAACACGAGACCGTTACGGGTCACGCCGAGTTCGAGGTAGTCCGCGGTCTCAAGAGACTCCTTCAGAGTCTCGAGGACCTCCTGCGCGTTGCGCCGGGGGATGTCGCTGCCGGACGGATAGATCCGCAACGACTTCATCGTCGTGCTCAACCGGGTGGTGAACAGCAGGATCCGTCTCGGAACGACTGTGGGTTTACCGCCTGCCATGCCCGTGGCTCCCCCCGCGATCTCTGTGCCGCGAGTGCGGCCTCCGGCAGTTCCAAAAGATTATGCACTGTGCCGGCCGCACCCGCTACGGCGAGCACTCGACGGCAGGGGGTTTGTGGTCGTGGAGCGGCGGTCGTGAGGTATCATCCGCCCATGGAAACGACCCTCATCACCCTCGCATCCGCTTCGCCGCGCAGACGGCGGCTCCTCGCATGGCTCGGCGTCGACTACACGACGACGGCCACGGACACCCCCGAGGACCTCACTTCGCCTCTCCGGTCGGTTCCCACCGTGCTGGCGCGCTCGCTCGCCGCCGACAAGGCGCGCGCCGCAGCCGAGGCCGGTGACGCTCCCGGCATGATCGTCGCGTGCGACACCATCGTCGTCCTGGACCGCGCGGTGCTCGGGAAGCCCGCTGACGACGAGGACGCAGCGCGCATGCTGCGAGCCCTGTCGGGACGCGATCACGAAGTGATCACCGGGGTCGCCACGATGGCACCCGGAGACGATGAACCCGTCACCTTCGCCGTCACCACCACGGTGACGATGCTCACGCTCGACGACGAGATGATCGCCGCGTGGTTGGCCCGCGGAGAGGCGCTCGGGTGCGCCGGCGCGTACAACATCGAGCACCATCTCGGTACGGTCAGGACCGACCAGTGCTACCAGAACGTCGCGGGCCTGCCGCTGTGTCATCTCTACCAGCGGCTCACGCGCCGCGGCATCGAAGGAATGAGTGAGCCGATCGAGGCGTGCGATGCCGCGTGCGGCCGCACCTGCACACTCGGACCGAGGGCGTGCGTCACCCCGGGGATGTGATCCGCATCCTCCGCCGCTAGGCTAGCGACGGACCGCGACCACTATCACCGATTCATCCTTGGCGGCGTCGAACGGCGCCCCCGCATGGTTGCCGTAACGCACGACGTCCCCGAACCCCGCGGCTTCGAGCGCCGGCAGCAAGACCTCTCCGGGCAGCGCCGTGTGTGGCGAGCGCCGGGACGCGACGTCCCAGGCGGCTCCGGTGCTCCAGGCGTCGGCCGGACGCTGCATCGTGATGAAGTCGAAGAGGATCGCGTCGTCCGCATAGTCGATCACACGCAGGAACACCCGCGTACCCTCCTCCGTCTCCCGCACCACCGGAGGGATCGCGCGAACGTGCTGCGTAAGGAGACGGTCGTGGTTCAGGAGATGAAGGACGAGCACACCGCCGGGTCGCAGTACCGCCGCGAAGTCGTCGAGGGCCTCACGCAGTCCGGCGTGACCGGCCACGTGAGGGAGCGCATTACCGGTACAGGTGAGTGCGTCGAACGAGCCGAGACCCGATGACGCGAGATCGCCGAAACCCGTCTTCGCGAGGGTGATGCTGCCACCGGCCGCCTCGACCGATGCCAGCTCCTGCAGGCGATTGGCCTCTGCCTGCGCGAGCATCGAGTCGTCGGGGTCGGCACCGACGACATCGAGGCCCCATCCGGCCCACATCAGAGCATGCTTGCCGCTCCCGCAGCCGACGTCGAGCACGCGGTGGGCACCGTGCTCCTCGAACACCCTGCGGAAGAAGGGGGCCTCGCGTTCGAGCCGCTTCGCCCAATCCACGAAGGTGTCGTAATCGGAGGCGGGAGCTACGCGCGCAGCCGTGGGAGCCTGTGGCCGGTCGACGCTCACGAGGTGCCTTCCGTCTCGAGACCATAGAGCCGCACGGCGTTCGCGCGGAGGATGAGGTCGCGATCGCGGTCCGACAGGCCCATCTCCTCGATCGTTCGCATCTGCTGGAACTTGATCCACGTACGGTACGGCGCGGTCGTGCCTGCGTCCGTGCCGAACAGCACGCGCTCGGGGCCGATCGCGGTGAGCGTCCGCTCGAACACGTCCGCGAGCGTCATCTTCGGAACGTGGTAGTCCATCCAGTTGTTCGTCCCCGAGGTGTCCACGCAGACGTTCTTGCACTGGTAGGCGAGTCGCAGGACGCTGTCGAGCCAGCCGGCGCCGAAGTGTGCGATCACAAACGGCACTTCGGGAAAGTCGCGTGCGACCGGAGAGAGGTCGATCGGGTCCGCGCAGCGAAGATCGCCCGTCGGGTCGACGGTCACGCCGTAGTGGATGCAGATCGGCGCGCCGAGTTCGGCCGCCTTCTTGAAGAAGGGCCGGCACGCGGGGTCCGACAGATGGAAGGCCCGGTTCACCGGCATCAGCTTCACGCCCTTGAACCCGGCAGCCATCTCGCGCTCGAGCAGCTCAGGGGCGCCCGGGTCGCGCGGGTCGACGTTACACAGCGCGTGGACGTGTCCGTTGGCGGCGGCAAGGAAATCGCGCGTCCACTGATTGTCGGGCGCGATCGACATCACCACGGCGCGCGCGACCCCTGCGGCATTCAGTCGCTCGACATACCACCGCGCGGTCTCCACCGGACTCAGGTCCGGGAGGACATCGGCACGCTTGCCCCACTGCCGCCGGCGCAGCCCCTCACGGAAGCGCTCCGGGGGATTCGGCATGGACTCGATCATCTCGGTCAACAATCCGACCGTGAAGAGATGCGTATGGGCATCGACGACGCCCCCCGGGACGGTCGGTGCTGCGGGGAGGAGGAGCGCGGCGCGCGAACTCTCGTCGACCATGCGCTACGACTCTTCGCTGGTCGGTGCGGACGGGACGGGGGGCGCCGGAGGTATGGGTGAGGCGGGAGCGACAGGAGCTGCGGGCACCGAGCCCGCTGCCGTGACCGGCTCCTCGGGGATGAGCACCCACATCACGATGTATGCGACAACGAACGACCCCGCGCCGATCACGGTCAGCAAGACGACCGCGATGCGCAGCAGCACGGGATCGATACCGAGGTACGTCCCGAGCCCGCCAAGAACGCCGGCGATCCAACGGTCACTGCGGGAGCGGTAGAGGCGGGTGCCGGGTGCCGGCATCCGGAAGGCGGTGCGGCGACTCGCGACGAGCACCGTCACTCCCAGCCCGATCACCACGAGCGCACCTACCGAGCGCCCGAGGGTCTCGAGCAATGCGACCGGGATGAGGCCTGTCGCCTGCACCAGCCACAACGACCCGAACACGATGAGGGCGATGCCGCCGATGGCTGCTGCGCCCGAACGAGGATCCTTCGGCATGCTCATGATTGCGCTCCTAGTACGTTTCGACGTTGAGGTTCGAGACCCCTGACTGCATGCTCACGGAGATGCGCGGGCCTCCGGAACCCTCCGAGACCCAGCTGCTCTCTCCGACGATCGGCACGCCGCTGACCCGGCGGAAACCAGCCGGGACGTTGACGCTGGAAAGACCGCTCTTCGACTCGAGTGTCACAGCTGCGTTCGCAGGGACCCTGAGGGTGATGTTGGCGGCGCCCCCGGATATGTCCACATTGACCGTATCGGTGCGGCTTCCCACGGTCAGTCGCAGGTCGGATGCCCCCACGTTGACCGAGATGTCCCGTACCTGCAGTTCGCGCAGGTCCGCATCGGCCTGGACGGCCCCGATGTCGAGGCCCAGCCGCTTCCAGACAACATCGCGGTCGAGCATCAGGTCCATGGTCCGGTCCTGGACTCCGAACACGAAGGTGTGGCGGGACGGCTCGTCCACCGAGACCACGGCAACGCCCGACGTGACGGTCTTCTCCAGCCGGGGCGCGACATCGGATGGAGCCCTGCCGCTGATGCGCGCAAGGTCGGGCCCCGCCCCGACGGTGAGGCGCGCCGCGCCGGCCTTGATCGCCAGCGTACCCTCGCGGATGCTCGCGTCATGCGGAGCCGAGTCGGAATACGGCACGTTCGAGGCACTGACGCCGGGAACGGTCAGAGCCGGCCCCCAGGTGCCCGGCTGCAACACGAAGACGCCGTAGAACAGCCCCAGGATCAGCGCCACATTGGAGAGCGCCCGGACCCAGGGAAGACCGAGTCCACGGCCGAGCAGTTCGATGCCGAGCGCCACCAGAAGCAGCGGCCACAGCGACAGCATCGTTATCCATACCGTCCACGGGATGTAGCCGAGCGTGTTGCCCAGTAGCACCAACCCGACCATGATCGAGCCGACGCCCTCGGCGACGCGCTTGATCGGCGGCTCATTGCCGTGCGACCGGAAGACCTGGGCGATGCCACCGATCACGATGATCAGCGGCCACAGCCGGAACAGGTCGAACCATGCCACGTATCGGCCGAAGAGCATGATGGCGCCGACGATGACGAGCACGATGCCCACGGCCGTTCCGCCGCGTCGCGCCCCGCTCGCCATCTGTTCGGACGTCGGCACCTCGGGGCGCCGGCCTGCGTTGTCGCTCATGTGCGCTCCTCCTCTGCGCGTCCCGATCCGTCGGGACCCTCTTCATCAGACGGGGCCGAGGCGCTGACCCTCAAGCGCGCGATCCTGCGCTGCCGGACCGCCTGGACCCGCAACTCCGCCTCCCCCGCGAAGACCCGCTCCCCCACGACGGGAATGTGCCCCAGCACACTCAGCACCCAACCTGCGAGGGTGTCGTACTCCTCCGACTCCGGGATGCTGAGCCCGAGCTTCTCGATCGAATCCTCCACCGGCAGTCGACCGTCGACCATCCACACGCCGTCGCCGATCCGGTTGATGTAGCGATAGTCGCGGTCGAACTCATCGGCGATCTCGCCGATGACCTCTTCCACGATGTCCTCGATCGTGACCAACCCTGCTGTCCCGCCGTGTTCGTCGATCACCACGACCATGTGGTTGTGCGAAGAACGCATCTCCTGGAGCAGGTCGAGGATCGGCTTGGTCTCGGGTACGAACGCCGGCTGCCGCATGCCTTGTACGATCGGGTCACCATGGCGCCCGGCGGCGATGGGCCCGAGCATGTCCTTCAGCAACGCGACGCCCACCACGGAGTCGGGGTCGTCATGGAAGACCGGCATCCGGGAGAACCCCGTGCGCCGGAACGCCTTGAGCGCCTCACCGACCGTCAGGGTGTCTTCGAGCATCTCCGTGTCCACACGTGGGACCATGATCTCGCGCGCGACGGTGTCTCCGAGTTCGAACACCTCGCGGATCATCCGCTTCTCTTCATCGAGGAGGGTCCCTTGCTCACGGACCAGGAGCTTGATCTCCTCTTCGCTCACGCCGCGCGAGGAGTCTCCCGGCTTGATGCCGAGCAGCCGCGCTACGAGGTTCGTCGAGTGACCGAGCACCCACACGAGCGGTGCGGCGGCGATCGAGAGCCACGTCACCGGCATCGCGACCGCCTGCGCGACACGCTCGGCGCGCTGCATCCCGAGGCGCTTGGGGGCAAGTTCGCCGAAGACCAGCATGAGATAGGTGACCGCCACGGTCACCGCGAAGACGGCGAGGCCGGATGCGAACGGCGTCACCCAGCGCAGTCCCAGAGCGCGCAGAGCGTCGGCCAACGGCTCCTCGAACGTCACCGCCGCCAAGGATGCGGCAGTGAAGCCAACGAGCGTGATCGCGGCGGAGATCGTGGAGAGGAGCCTGTTGGGATCGTCGAGCAGTCTGAGCGCAGCAGCGGCGCCCGATGATCCGTGATCGGCGGCTGAGCGCAGGGCGGTGCGCCGCGCAGCGATGAGCGACATCTCGGCCGCCACGAAGTACCCGTTCAACCCGATGAGTACCACGATGGTGATCGACTCGCCGACGTAGCTTCCCATGCGACCCTGCCCTATCGAGAACGCCCCGCCGTGTACCGCCACGGCGCAAGCTGACCGATACCTTCCGAAGTGTTCCGTCTCACCTTCGAGTGAACGCTCCGAACGAGGTCACTCGTCGTGAGGATTGATCTTGTGCAGCACCAGTGCGATGAGGGCGAGGCGTCGGCCCCGCTCCTGACATGCCATGACGAACGCGTCGATGGTGGCGTGCAACTCCGGTTCCGGTCTGTAGCGCACCAGCCCCCCCGAAGACTCCAGGATGCCCTCACGACACAGCTCCTCGACCTCCGGCTGCAGCTCCTCCACCCGGCGCCCGAGACGCGAAGCCAGGCCCTCGACGTCGAGGACGGCATCCGGGGTGCGGTGGAAGAATACGAGCACGTCCCACGTGAGCAACGACCTCACGTGCTGATCCACGAAGCGCGTTATGGGAAGTCCCAAGACATCCTCGAGCTCGTTCACATAGCGACCGATCAACCGGCTCCGCACGACTCCCATGAACCACTGCACTGGTGACGCCGGCGCCCCGCGCCACTGCTCCACAAGATAAGGCGATTCTCACACTCGAGTGTACTCCATGACCTCCGCGGGTCGGCGTCGCCCGCGACCGCACATGGTATATCGTCGGCTCGGCAAACCGACTGCGACAACATGAAAGGCAGGCCCCCGAATGCCAGTCAAGATCGGAGACACCGTCCGGGTGCACTACAGCGGCACCCTCGCCGACGGCACGCCGTTCGACAAGAGCGAGGGTCGCGATCCGCTGGCCTTCACCGTCGGCCTCAGCCAGGTCATCCCGGGATTCGAGCGCGCCGTCATCGGGCTCGACGTGGGACAGACCGTCACCGTGAGCATCGAGCCCGAGGACGGCTACGGACCTCGGCACGATGAGCTCTCGCACGTCGTCAAGGTCGACGATTTCGCATCCGACCCGTTCGTCGGCGGCGAGGTGAACCTCGTGTCCCCGGACGGCGGCGAGATGCCCGGGCGCATCGTCGCGATCGACGGTGACGACGTCACGCTCGACTTCAATCATCCGCTCGCGGGCGAGACGCTGGTGTTCGAGGTGACGCTCGTCGAGATGGATCCTGCCTGCGAGGTCTAGCCGTAGCCCCCCGCAGCAAGAAAGAAAAGGGAGGCCCCGGACCTGCGTCCGGGGCCTCTTCCTTGTTCCGCTGGGGTCGCCCTATCGCGAGCCCGCCAGCTCACAGACCTTCTGCATGCGCGCCGCAGAGAAGAAGAGCACTCCGGCGATCACCTCGGGGGCGATCAGCACGATCGCCATCAGGCCCCATACCCCCGGCTCCCATCCCGCCATGACGCCCCAGACCGCCGTGGCGACTGCTCCGGCGATCAACAAGACCCCCGCAAGGTTCTCGAAGAACCATCCGATGGCCAATGCGATGACAGCGAGGACCAGGACGAGAAGCGCGGGGACCAGGTTGGTGAGCGCACTAGTCGTCGGATAGACGATCGCGGATCCCCACGCGAGTACGACCCACACCAAGCCACCGAGACCTACGAACAGCCGCGCGGCGATGCGCTCGCTGTCCATCACGTCGTAGTTGCAGGTTCGCGTGAATATCTCCACCGTCGTCCTCACCTTCTCATGCCGGGAATCGATTCCCGGACGCACCCGGATACCCGGTATGTACCCGCAATGTGCGCCGCGTGAGTCGCGCCTCAGCGATATCCGGCGAACGATTCGAAAGAGCTGCTCTCCGCGGGGACGCCGAGCTGCGTCAGCACACCGCGCATCGCCTCGACCATGGCCGGCGGCCCCGCGACGAACCAATGCCACCCGTCGAGCGGGTCGCAGTGTCGACGCACGACGTCCGCGGTGATGAAGCCGCGCTCGCCCTCCCACCCCTCGGACGGCTGTTCGAGCACGTGCACGAACCGGAGCGTCGGATGCTCACGCTCCCATTCCTCGTACTCGTCACGCAACGGGATGCACGTCTCGTCGAGGTTCGCATCGAAGACAAGGGCCGTCAGCCCCGTGGACCGCTGCACCGAATCGCGCACGATGCTGTGCATCGGGGTGATGCCGACTCCTCCGACCAGGAACGCCGCCTTGGTCGCACCTTCCGGCAACACGAGCTGCCCGAACGGTCCGCGCATCGTCACGACGTCCCCGGGAGACAAGGCCATGAGCGCATCCTTGAAGGCACTCCCCGTGAGCCGCGTCAGGACCTGGGCCTGTGGGTCGCCGGGCGCGTCGCAGTGTGAGAACTGCTTGGTCACCTCGCTGTCGCGCGTCTGCAGCGAGAGCGACAGGTACTGACCGGGCACGAATCGGTACCCGGGCGGACGAGAGAAGAAGAAGGAGCCGGTCGACGTGCAGTGGGCAGACGACCCGGTGAATTCAACGTGGTACTCGACCGCACTCATCGCAAGCCCTTCTTCGGGGACATACTGGAGCGGAGACGGGGCACCCTCGTTCCACCGTCGACGATAGCAGGAGCACTCATGGGCCGTCGCACCGCAAGAACCCGTCGCCTTGCTGGATACCCTATCGGGTTGCCGGCCGCACTGCTGGCGGTGACTCTCCTGCTGGCGGGCTGCTCGTCCGCAGCCCCGCGATCGTCGGGAGGCGCCCTCCCCGGCGTCGGGGTCCTCGACTACAAGGGCCAGCGCCTGGATCCTATCTCCGATTTCCGCGAGAACTCGATCAACGGGCCCCAGCATGTCGACATCGCGAACTACCGGTTGGATGTGACCGGCCTCGTCGCGAAGCCGGCGACCTATACCTACGACGATGTGGTCTCGAAGGAGACGACGTACACGAAGGTCGTCCGCCTCGACTGCGTGGAGGGCTGGAGCGTCAAGATACTGTGGGAGGGCGTGCTGCTCTCCGACCTCATCGACCGCTCCGTTCCCGCCTCCGACGCGGTGACCGTCGTGTTCAAGGCGGCGGACGGCTACACCACGTCGCTACCGCTCAAGGACATCCGCGCCTCGCGGATCCTGCTGGCCTACAAGATGAACGGGGTCGTGATCCCCGAAGAGCGCGGATACCCGTTCATGGTCGTCGCCCAGGACCGATGGGGCTACAAGTGGGCCAAGTGGGTCACGACGATCGAGTTGTCGAACGACCCGAAGTTCTTGGGATACTGGGAGCAGCGCGGATACTCCCAGACCGGCCTGCGCTCGCAAAGCGAGTACGCGAAGTGAGTCATCCGACGAGAGGGGCACTGATGAAGCGCTCGATGCCGATCATGGGAGTCATCGCGGTGCTTCTCATCGTCGCAGGAGTCCTCTACCTCATCGACTTCACGGCCTACCCGGACCTGCGCAACACGATCGGCTTCTACACCCTTCTCGATCTGGCGTTCATCCCGCTCAACGTCCTCATAGTGGGCCTCTTCATCAACCGACTGATCGCTTCGCGGGAACGCGCCGAGCTCATCCACAAGATGAACATGGTGATCGGCGCGTTCTTCTCCGAGGTCGGCAGCGACATGATCGGACGCCTCGCGGTGTTCGACAGCGATCTCGACCGGGACCGTCCGCACATGCTGTTCAACGCGCACTGGACGTCGGCCGAGTTCGAGGAGCACCGCAGAGCGGTCTGCGGGGACAGACACGAGATGGACCTCGGCCGCGGCGACATCGAGGGGCTCAAGGCCGCGCTCCAGCGCCACCGCTCCTTCATCCTCGGCCTGCTACAGAACGGCAACCTGCTGGAGCACGCGTCGTTCACCGACGCCTTGTGGGCTGTCTCACACCTGGGCGAAGAGCTCGCGGCGCGCGGCGACCTCAGCGCGCTCCCGGCCGGCGACCGAGCGCACATCGAGATCGACATCTCGCGGGCATACGGCAGCCTACTCGGGGAGTGGCTCGGCTACGTCCGCCACCTCAAGGGGTCCTACCCTCACCTGTTCTCGTTCGCAGTGCGCACCAACCCGTTCGACCCCGCGGCCGAGATCGAGATCGGCGGCTGAGTCACTTCAGGCGAGCAGCGACCGGTACCACGTACAGCAGCACGGCGAAGAAATGGCACGCGCTGCCGGCGAGCACCCACAGGTGCCACACCATGTGGAAGTACGGGACCTTCTTGTAGACGTAGAAGACCGTGCCGAGGGTGTAGCACAGGCCGCCGGCGACGAGCAGCCACAAGCCGTTGGGCGCCAGCGACGCCCGCATGGGGGCGATCATGAATACGGCCAACCAACCCATGAACAGGTAGACGACGGCCGACAGCCAGCGCGGACGGTAGGTCCAGAAGGCCTCCGTGGAGATGCCGATCGCCGCGAGCGTCCATACCACGGCGAACATCCACCAGCCGCCTGCTGCACGCATCGTCACGAGCGCGAACGGTGTGTACGAGCCCGCGATAAGCAGGTAGATCGCGGCGTGGTCGAAGATCTTGAAGACGTGTCGCGCGCGAGGATACGGGATCGCGTGGTAGAGCGTCGACCCCGCGTAGAGCAGGGTGAGCGACACGCCGAACACGATGCCGGTCGCCATGGCCCAGCTGTCACCATAGAGCGCCGCTGCGCCGATCATCAGGGTGAGAGCCACCAGCGAGAACGCCACCCCCACGCCGTGCGTGACACTGTTCGCGATCTCCTCGCCTCTGGTGTAATCGCCGGTCCTGACTTCGCCGCGGGCGACCTGGGTGGCGCTTGAAGCGAGTTCCTCGGAAGACACGCTGTCGACGCTCATCGCACTACCTCTATCGGTTGCGCACTCTCGGACAGGGAATGACACAGCCCGCAGCTCAGCTTGTAGTGCCCGGCCGGCGAGGCCTGGTCCGGCCGTATCGCCGGACTCGATACTCGGAGCAGACCGTATCCCGCCGCCAGCACCAGCAGCGAACCTACGATGCCCGCGGCGGCCTTCGTCTTCGTCGGCGTCGGTTCTTCGATATCCGGGACGTTCTCGTCGCTCACGCTCCGACCTCTTCCCTTGCATCGGACGACATCAGGCGGGCGGGTTCCGCAGGAACGCTCTCATGCTAGCATCGCCGGTCGCATCCGCAGGGACAATACACCCCACGACCGCTGAGCCGGAGGTCGTACCCGACTAGGTGATCGGGACCCATCGAGCGACGTCACGGCCGGCCAGCGCTTCCCAAACACCGTCGCAGCCCTCCGCCCGGGCGCCCAGCTCGAAGTGCAGCATCGCGATCCCGCAATCGAGCCGGGAGAACCCCATCGGCGTCGGAGGAGCCACCGCCGCGATGACCACCGCGCCGTCCTCCATGCGGAACCTCCACGGCTGCCGGTTCATCGCAGAAGGAGCGATTCGCGCCGCATCGATCCCGGCCACCGCCCACCGCGGCCAGGTCTCCCATCCCGGGGCGATCTCGTCCGCGGGGCGCCGTCGCTTCGGCCTTGCCGCCCCGAACAGAAGTCGCTCGGTGGAGGACGGTCGTTCGAGCGCAGTGCCGACCGGTGAGATGGCGCGCACGACCTCGTCCGGACCCAGATCCATGGTCCCGGTCACGGCGGAACGCGAGAACGAACCCCCGATCCAGCAGGTCGTGAGACCGAGAGCATGCGTCTCGAGGACGAGCCCCTCGCCCGTGTAACCACAGTGCTCCGAACCGGTCGGCGAGGAACCGTCGGCGACGAACACGAGTGCGGAGCGCGCTCCGGTGACCTTGCCATACGAGCCGACCAGCCCCGTGAAGAAGGTGTCGGGGACGTCGCGAACCAGCACCGCGTGGGCATCGGCGAACGGACGGAAGCGGGCGGCGGCGGCCTCGATGGCGTCCAGCTTCTCCTCGGTCGGCCTGACGCCATCGAAGGCACGGCGAGAACGGCGCTCCAGGATTGCTGCGTACCAGCGGTCGGCCTCGAATGCCGGGTGTGCGGTCACGGGTAGTCCCTTCGCAGTAGGTTGCGTGTTGTGGCTCGTGGGCAGATTCTACCCTCGGGAGGTGTCGCGTGGACGAAGAACGGGTGCGCACGCGCGTGCGGGTGAGCGGGCGGGTCCAGGGCGTATGGTTCCGCCGCTCGACCGCGGACGAGGCACGCGTCATCGGCGTCGACGGCTGGGTCCGCAACCTCCCGGATGGCGCCGTCGAGGCGGTCTTCGAAGGAACACCGGGAGCGGTCGCCCTCGCGGTCGCCTACGTCTCCAGCGGGCCCGAGCACGCACTGGTGACGGACGTGCAGGTCACCCCGGAGACCCCCGAAGGCGTCGCCGGGTTCAGCGTGCGCTAGGACCTTGGTGCGTCTGCCTGGTCGTAGCGAGGGAGCGCCATCGGGCGCTCCCTCGCTACGTGCTCGGCGGCCTTGCGCGCCCGCACGCGGTTCCTAGTAGTGCCCCTGCTCGACGTCGGACTCGCTCATCCGCCCGGCGTAGGTCTTGTAGATCAGGAAGAAGTAGAGGAGCACGAGCGGCACGCCAATGACCGCGATGATGAGCATCACCGTGAGCGTCAGCTGAGATGACCGCGAGTTGGCGATCGTGAGCGCCGCCCCGGGTCCTAGCGAGGGTACGAGCGCCGGGAAGATCGACGCCGCCCATATCCCGACCATCGAGGCGCCCGCCAGTGCGGAGCCATACCAACTCATGCGGTCCGCGCCGCGCTGAGCCCCGACCGCGACCAGCACGGCACCCGCGATGGCGAGCACGCAGAACAGCCAGCCGAACGGGCTTCCCACGGCCTTGGCGAACGCGCCGGGGACCAGGAGGGCGGTGGCGGCCGTCGCGACCGCCAGGAGCACCCCGAACGCCACCAGCAGGACGCGGCGGGTCCTCGCGGCCCGTTCGCGCAGTTCACCCGTGGTCTTGAGTGCGAGCCACGTCGATCCGTGCAGGGCGATCCAGGCGACACTCAGCAGGCCCACGACGATCGCATAGGGGTTGAGCGCGGTCAGCAGGTTGCCGAGGAAGATCGGCGTGCCGCCGCCCGTGATGAACTCCCCGGAGGCGGTCAGCGGAAGGCCGCGGATGATGTTGCCGACGGCCACGCCGAACAGCAGTGCCGGCACCGCGCTCCCCACGAAGAAGGCCCCGTCCCAGAACTTCGCCCAGGCGGGATCGCTGTGGCGGAACTCCAGCGCACCCGCGCGGAAGATCAGCGCGAACAGCAGCAGCATCAGCGCGATGTAGAACCCGCTGAACACCGTCGCGTACACGGCGGGGAAGGCGGCGAACAGGGCGCCTCCGCCGGTGATCAGCCACACCTCGTTGCCGTCCCAGAGGGGGCCGACCGACATGCGCATCGCGGCCTTGTCCTGCTCGGTCTTGCCGAGGAACGGATAGAGGATGCCGACACCCAGGTCGAAGCCGTCGAAGATGGCGTATCCGGCAAGCAGGACGCCGATGAGAACGAACCAAAGCTCTCCGAGTCCCATCTACTCCACCCCCTTCTTGGCCATAGGTCCGGCCTTGATCATGCGGATGACCACCCGGCCCCACGCGACGTACAGGACCGTGTAGAAGAGGACGAAGAGCGCGAGCGTGAGCATGATCTCCCCCGCGGGCACCGCCTTCGAGATGGCGTCCACCGTGCGGAGCTCGCCCCACACGATCCAGGGCTGTCGGCCGACCTCGGCGGCCGCCCATCCGACCTGGATCGCGAGCATCGGCAACACTGGGGACCACATGAGCAGGCCCAGCAGGCGCTTCTTGTCCGCCAGCTTGTCCTTGCGGTTCAGGTACCACCCGGCGGCCAGTAGGGCGAGCATGACGCCCCACAGCAAGACCATCAGGTGGTAGGTCTGGAACGCGAGCTGCAGGGGGGGACGGTCCTGCGGTGCGAAGCTGTTGAGCCCCTTGTAGGACTTGCTCCGCGCGAAGTCACCCGCAAGCAGGTTCACTCCGCCAGGGATCGCGAGCGCGACCGTCTTGCTGTTGGCGACGTCGATGTAGCCGACGACGCCGAGGGGCATGGGACCGTCGTCCCAGTGGCCCTCGAACGCCGCGATCTTGCTGGGCTGCGTCACGGAGACGTTGAGCGCCTGCCAGTGCCCCAGCGGGAGCATCAGAACGGTGGTGAGGCCGGCGATCACGAAGCCGGTGGCCATGGTCTTGCGCGCAAACCCCGTGTGCACGCCGTGGCGCAGGTAGTACGCGGCGATGGCGATGGCGATGAACCCACCGGCCATCAGGATCGCGTCGATGGTGTGGAAGTAGCGCGGCAGGGTGGAGGGGTTGAATCCCGCTGCAAAGAAGTTCGTCATCTCGGCCTTGCGCGCGGCGCCTGCCCCCACGATCTTGTAGCCGGCCGGAGTCTGCATCCAGGAGTTGGCGATGATGATCCACAGGGCGGAGAGGAGCGAGCCCGCCCAGACCAGCCAGGTGCTCACGTAGAAGAACCTCTTCGAGACGCGCCCTCTGCCGAAGAGCAGGACCGCGAGGAAGGACGACTCGAGGAAGAACGCGAACAGGCCTTCCGCCGCGAGCGGGGCGCCGAAGATGTCACCCACGAACCTCGAGTAGGTCGCCCAGTTCGTGCCGAAGGCGAACTCCATGGTGATCCCGGTGGCAACGCCTACGGCGAAGGTCGCGGTGAAGAGCCTGATCCAGAAGTCCGATGCCGCCATGTCCTCTGCGATGCCGCTCTTGTAGAACCGGCGCTCAGCCAACACGAGCAAGAGGCCGATTCCGATCGAGAGCGGTACGAAGAGGAAGTGGTAGCCGATCGTGATCGCGAACTGCATCTTCGAAAGTGCCACTACGTCCATCCCCGACCTCACTTCCGTTCGTCGTCCAAGAGACCCGCAAGGGTCTTTCTGCCCAAGTAGTCGCGGAGCATCGCATCGGCGCCACGCCAGACGCCGTGGACCGCGCACGAGCCGGAGCGGGCGCACCACGCCGGATCATGGGAACAGACCGAGATCGAGGGCGCTCCCTGCGTCGCCTTCACCGCGTCGAGCAGCGTGATCTCCTTAGCCGGGCGCGAGAGGAACGCGCCACCCTGCGCACCGCGGACGGTCGTGATGAGCCCCGCGGCGTGAAGGTCGCGCTGGACCGCGCGAGCGAACGCGTACGGGACCCCCTGGATCTCCGCGAGCCGACGCACGGGCACGGGCCCCTCATCTGAGCGCGCGAGTTGCAGAAGCAGCCGAATGCCGTAGTCGGTACGTCGTGTGATCTCCACGCGTTGTGCTCCTCCGTTTAAATGCTACTTCCCAAGTATCATTAAGCGCATCGCCGATGTCAAGCCGGACCTGATGCCCGTGGAAACGCGGAACGGGCCGAAGGTCTCGGCCCGTTCCTGAGGTACTACAATCTGGATCGTCCACACGGCATCGGCGGCAACACACCGATCTCACGGATCCTCTGACAACAACGTCCGTGGGAACTACAGCTAGCCGCCGAGCTTGTGTGCGATGAAGTAATCGCTGGCCGCCTTGGACTGCTGTGCGGCAAGCTCGGCGACCGCCGTGATGTCGCGCTTGATCGTTTCGATGCCGTCCGAGATCGTTTGGGTGTCGGTCTTCCCCTTGCCGAGCGCCGTGTAGAGCAGCCCCATCTCGGTGTAGAGCCTCGTACCGAGGTCGACCACCCTGACCCGGGTCGCGATCGCGGCCGACTCGAGCTTGGCGTAGGCCTTCAGTTCCTCCGCGACGTCGAACTTGGGGATCGAGTCCATCGCGGCCTTCGCGGCCTCGAGCTCGGCCCTTTGAGACGCGAGATCGGACTTGATCTGCACGGTCAGGTCGAGAGCGTCCGCAAGCCCCTCCGTGGTGTAGGGGGTCGATTCAAGACGGGCCGCCGCATCGCTCACCGAAGTACCGGCCGTGACGGCCTTCTTCATGTGACCGTTGGCCGTCGCGATGGCGTCATTGGCCGGCTGAGCCGAGCTCGCGAACCATGTCGAACATCCCGCGAGCGCGAGCGTGCTGAAGATCATCAGGGCCGCCGCAGTGACAGCCGGGAACCTTCTCATCGAACGAACCTCCTCGGTACTTCTCGGTGGGCAGGAATGGTACACCACCCGCGGAGATCCGTCGGACCGCCGCGTCACAGGGTGCGGGCGAAGGCGATGGCGGATATCGCCACCGCGGAGCGATACGGTTCGATGCGCTCGAATCCTTCTGCCTCGTACAGGTCCGTGGCGCCTTCGAAGTCCTCCGATGTCATGAGGACGACGCGGCGGTAGCCGAGGCGACCCGCCTCCGCGACCGCCGCGCGCACGAGTGCGCGGGCCAGCCCGCGACGCCGGTATGCGGGACGGACATAGAGGCGCCGTATCTCCGCGTCGCCTTCGCCCCACACTCGGAACACGACCCCGGCCGCCGGGACACCATCGATCGTCGCCAGCAGCGCACGCCCGCGATCGCCCCCGTACCACTCGTCGAAGTTGGAAAGCTCTTCCTCGAAGTGCGATATCGGCAGGCCGAGGTGCGCTGCCATGTTCGCCATCGTCTCGCCCGCCAACTCGCGAACCGCGGCTCTCTGTTCGACGGATGTGGCCACCACTACCGCCGTCACGGTCTTCGGACGCCCCTTCGTCTGCACGAGGATGACGCCGACCAGCGCGAGCGCTCCACCGGCGAGCGTCACCGGCCCGGGGACCGTTCCCAGCCACAGCCACGCCATGAGCGTCGCCAAGACCGGCGTCGCATAGAGGAAGCTCGCCGTGGTCGAAGCTGGCATGCGCGCGAGCGCATAGCCCCACAGGAAGTACGCCAGCGCACCCGGGAACACACCCAGATAGACGACGATCCAGATCGATGAAACGGGAGCGGCCGGCAACTGCTTGAGCAGGCCCGGCAGGAACACGAGCATCGGCACGGTCCCGAACCAGATCGTGTAACTGGTGAATTCGAGCGAGGTGTACGTCCGCAGGGGGCGCTTGCTCAACACGAAGTAGATCGCCGTGGAGACGGCAGCGCCCAGCACGAGCAGCGCCATCGGTTCCAGCCGGAACCCGCCGCCTTCCCCGAACGAGATGGCGGCAACACCGCTGAACGCGAGTGCGACGCCCGCCCAGCCCCAGTTGTTGAGCTTCTCCTTGAGGAACGCTATGGCCAGCAGTGCGGTCCAGATCGGGCCCGACGCGATGATGAGCGAGGCGGCGCCCGGTGAGACCTTCGTCTCACCGAAGGTGAAGCACAGGTGGTAGAAGGTGATCCCGAACAGCGCCGCGAGCGCGATCCTCGGAAGGTCCTCGCGTTTCGGCAGCCGCATGCGTGTGGCGATCGCGAAGACCCCCATGGTCGCCGAGGCCACGAGGAACCGGAACAAGGCGGCCTGACCGGCCCCGAATCCCCCCGCCGACCCGACGACGATCGAGATGCCCGCGAACGCGCTCGACCACACGAAGAGCGTGGCTATCGCTGCGGCTACCGCCCTGGTGTCCGTGTTCTCACTCATATGCCGAAGGACGCCTTTCGCCGGGTCACGCAGAATGGACGGAGAGCGTCGGAAGCGACCCCACGGGCCGCTTTGAATCCACTGTCGCGCAACTGGGCAGTTACTTCAACCGCGCGGTCGGGATCAGGCCGTGTTACTCCAGCTTGAGGCGTAAGATGCCGACGCCGAGGAACACAGCCGCCATGCCGAGCAACACGGCCGAGGGCAGGATGGCCTGTGCAGCGCCCTGGTAGCGAACGACGACGTCGGTCAGCCCTGTCATCGCCCACCCGGTGGGGGTCATCATGGCGACCGTCCGCATCGCGGGGCTCACGATATCCAGCGGCCAGTACGCTCCGCCGAGCATCGAGAGGGCCGTCCCGAGGACCGCGGTGAGCGCCGAGATCTGTCCGCGGGTCCGGGCAAGGGCCGAGATCATGACGCCGAGGCCCGTCGCCGCCAGACCGAAGGTCGAGATGATCATGACCACTCCGAGCGGGTCGTCGCCCCACGGAACGTGGAACACGAACGCGCCGAAACCGACCATGACCGCGGCCTCGAACAGGACGGTCGCATAGATACCGACCACCTTGCCGGCGACCAGCTCGAACTTGCTGGTAGGCGTGGTCAGCAACCGCGACAGGGTGCCCTGATCGCGCTCGTCGAGGAAACCCCCCGCGGAGCCGATCCCCATGAAGAGCATGAACATCAGAGTGAAGCCGAGCGAGTACTGCTGGAACCCCATCGCCTGGGTCCCCGCGCCACGTACCTTCGTGGCCGTCACAGGGATGTCGTTCACCGAGAGCGGCGGATCGGGCGACCACAGCCGGTCCGCATACGCGTAGACATCGGCGGGTGCGGGCGGCGCGTAGCGAGCGCCACCGGCGGACGATGCGTCGCGGAAGGCGCCTCGAACGATCCGGATCGTCGAGGCGTTCGCCGCGATCCTCTGCACGCTTCCCCGAACGGCCTGGACCACCGCGATGGCTGCCGTGGACCGGGGATCCTCCCGCACGTCGACCTGTGTGTCGACGCCTCCCAGCACGTCGTCGGCGAAACCCTTCCGCACGATCACCGCGGCGGCGGCCTCCCCCGAGGACGCCATCGCCTCGGCGGTCTTCTCGTCCGCCCTGACGATCTGATAACTGCGCTGGTCGAGTGCCGATGCCACCTCGGCGCTGATGGACGTGCGATCGAGGTCCGCGAACGCCACCGTCACACGCCGCTCTCCGCCGCCAAGAACGCTCCCGAACACGAAGGTGAGCATCACGGGAACGACCACGAGTGTGATCAGACCCGTCCGGTCCTTGAGGACCTGGATCAGGTTGAGCCACGCGAGATCGAGGATCTTCCGCATCCCGTTCACTCCCACCGCAGGCGCCACGCGCCGAGTGCGAAGAATACGAGTGCGATGAGCCACAACACTCCCACGTTCGGCAGCACATCGATGGCGTTGCCGCCGCGCATCGCCGCCAGGATGCCGTCGATGGCCCAGCCGTTGACGCTGAAGTAGTGGAGCGGCTGCATCCACAGGGGGAACGTGGCCACAGGGATGAACGATCCGCCCACGGCGGCCATGAACTGGATGAGCATCTGCGAGATCCCCGAGACCGCCCGCACCGTCTTGGCGACCGCAGCGATGAACACCGAGAGCCCCGTGGCCGCGGCCACCGTGGCGGTCGCGACGAGCGCCACTGCGAACGGATCACCCCACTTCACTCCCAGTACGCTGGTGAACGCGCACAGGACGGTGAACTGCAACGCCCCGATGGCGAACACCCCGAACATCTTCCCGCCGAGGATCTCGACCGTGCTGCCGGGCGACATGAGCATCCGCGGCAGCGTCCAGTGGTCCCGCTCGCGCACGAGCGAGAAGGCGCCGAACATCGCGCCGAACATCAGGAACATCACCGACATCGCGCCCGAGTAGTACGACAACGTCGATATCTCCGCACCGCGGGCAGCGGTGCTCTCAACGATCTCGACCGCGCTCAAGGCGCCCGTTTCGCTCGCGCTCTTGACGGCCTTGCCGATCACGCCATAGACGAAGGAGGGATCGCCGACACGCAGGGACGACACGTAGAACGCGCTGGTCCGCGCAGCGATCGAAGCGGCGGACACGCGGGTCGCCAGCGCCTCCGTCACACTCTTGAACACGATGCCGGAGATCTGCCGACCGGGGTCCGAGTACAGAGTCAGCTTGGAACTCCGACCCGTGTTGAGCCGGCGCGTGAAGTCACTCGGGACGACCAGGGCTCCCGCCAGATCGCCTCTGGCGACACGCGCCCGCGCTTCGTCGGGGTCCGTCATGCGCTCCGCCGCGAACAACTCGGCCAGCTGCTTGTCGCTGAAGAAGGCATCCGTCACCTGCGCACCGACCCGCCCGCGGTCGAGATTCACGACCGCGACCGGGAGCTTGCCGATATTGGCCGCCATGTTCCCGAGCGCTGAGCCGAGGATGACGATCAGGATCATCGGCATCGCGATCAGGATCCCGAGTGACGCCTTGTCGCGAACGGTGACCCTCAGGTCCTTGATGCCGATGGTGAGCCAGCGCAACTGGTTGCCTCTCCGTCAGTCCCGCAGGGACTTGCCGGTGAGATGCAGGAACACGCTCTCGAGATTGGGCTCGCGCACATCGACGGCGAGGATCCGGGCCCCGGCCTTGCCGAGGACCCCGACCACGTCGGCAAGAACGGTCCCAGAGTCCTTGGAGAGCACCTCGACGGTGACCGTCTTGTCCGACTTCGCCGCCACCGCGTCATCAGGTTCCCCGTCATCCCCGTCGCTCGGGGAAACCGCGCTCGTCACGCTATCGACGTCGGGAAGTCCCCGCAGCGCCTCCAGGGCGCCGTCAGGCAGCTCGGCGAGACGCACGGAGATGACGTTCTCGTCACCGACGAGCCGCTTGAGCTCGTCGATCGTGCCGATCGCGATCACCTTGCCGTGGTCGATGATGCCCACGCGGTCACACAGGAACTCGACTTCCTCCATGTAGTGCGACGTGTAGAGCACCGTCATGCCGCGGCGGTTGAGCTCCTTGACCGTCTCGAGGATGTGGTTCCGGCTCTGTGGATCGATGCCGACCGTGGGCTCGTCCATCAGCAAGACGCGCGGGTGATGCAGGATGCCCGCGGCGATGTTGATGCGCCGTTTCATCCCGCCGGAATAGGTCTCGACCCGCTCCTTCGCGCGGTCGGCGAGGCCCGCCATCTCCAGCGCCTCGGCGACGCGCTCCTCGAGCAACTTCCCCGAGAGGCCGTACATGCGGCCCCAGAAGCGAAGGTTCTCGAGAGCCGTCAGCGTGGGGTAGAGCGCGATCTCCTGCGGAACGACGCCGAGGGAGCTCTTCACCTTGCGCGCGTCCCTTGTGACCGAAGACCCGTCCACCGTGACTTCGCCTGAAGTCGGCGAGAGAAGACAGCTGATCATCGATATCGTCGTCGTCTTCCCGGCGCCATTGGGGCCGAGCAGTCCGAATATCTCACCGGCCCGGATGTCGAACGAGATCCCGTCGACCGCCACGTTCTCCCCGAACACCTTCACGAGGTCGGTGACTTCGATGATCGGGCGCACGGCCCCGGCGTCGGTCACGCGAGTGCCTCCATACGGTCGAGTGTTCGGAACAACAGGGCACGGCCCGCGGCCAATTCCTCTGTCGCCCCGAGAAGCTGCTCGGCCGTCGCGATGTACGGACCCGGGTCCATGAGGTCCTCCGGCGACGAACAGACGAGCGCCCGCAGGACGTCGGCGTTCCACTCGAGGTGGAACTGCAGGCCGACGATACGGCCACCTCCGGCGACGAACGCCTGGTTGGGGGTCAGCTCTGTCGACGCCGCCGACTCCACGCCCTCGGGCAGTTCGAACGTGTCGCCGTGCCAGTGCCCGCCGATGAAGGTGCCGGGCCACCCCACGAACCACGGACTCGTCCGAGCGGCGGCGCTGAGTGTGACGGGATACCAGCCGATCTCGGCCTCGCTGCCGGGATGGACGCTTCCGCCGATCGCTTCCGCAAGGAGCTGCGCTCCGAGGCAGATCCCGAGCATCCTCGCCCCTGCGTCGACACAGCCCTTCAGGTAGTCGCGTTCCTTGGCCAACCAGGGATGACGGCACACGTCATCGGTGCTCATCGGCCCGCCGAGCACCACGAGCAGATCGAAGCCGCTCGGGTCCGGGAACACACCGGTCCTCGCGTCGACGCGCGACAGTTCGTTCCCGCGGGCGGACGCCCAGTCGGCGATCGACCCCGGCCCCTCGAACGGAGCGTGAGAAACACATACGATCCGCATCCGGCACCCCCTCATCCCGCTCGTCGAATCCTCACGAGTGTAGCTACCACGGCCGCCCCGTCTACGGGTTCGGCGACACGGGTTCATCGTTCGTCGACATGACGGCCGACGCGCGCGTCACCCGGATGCGCGGAAGGCGGTCGACCGCTCGCGCCTCCGGAAGCGTGAGCAACGCGACCACGAACAAGACCAGCCCTCCGCCGATCAGGACGGCTTGTACCCCGAAGGCGGCGGCGAGGGCGGGCGCCACCGCCAACGGGAGGAGTTCTCCGGCCTGCCGGTGCATCTGCGACGTCCCCGCGATCCTTCCCACGAGCGCATCTGGCGATGACGCTTGGATCAGCGTCCGCAGCAGCACGTCGGCGACTCCGATGATCAGCCCCCAGATCACGGAGCCGATCGCGACGACGACGAGGATGTCGGTGCCGACGTACGCGAGCGCGCCCAGGCCCACCGCCGAGGCGACAAGGGAAAGCCCCTGCGCGGTGGCCATGCGTTCCGAGAGGCGCGTGGACAGCCAAGCGCCACCGACCATGCCCACTCCGAACAACCCGTTCATCCAGCCGATCGTCGCCATGCCGGTCCGCAGAACGTCACGGTAGAAGAGCGGCTCGAGGGCACCGAACGCACCGAACCCGAGCCAGATGGCCGTCCCGATGAGAACGGGGAAGCGCAGACTCCTGTGAGAGTAGGTGTATCGCACCCCCTCCCTCAGCTCTGAGAACGCGCGCTTGCTCACCCGCTCCGGCTTCCCGACCGGACGGAGCGTGACCCGCCACACGAGCACGACAGCCACCAACGAAGTGAGAGCGTCGAAGACCCAGATCGCGTTCAGGCCCAGGAGCGACACCAATATCGCTCCGGCCGTGGGGCCGGCGATGAACGAAACTGAGCCGGCCCCCTCGATCCACGCGTTCACGATCTCGATGGGCGTCTCCTCGTCGGCGATGAACGGTGCGAACGAGGCCGCAGCCGTCATGACCGGAGCTCCGAAGAAGCCGAGAAGGCCGGCGAGCACGGTCAGCGTCACCATGCCTGCCGGGAAGAGGAACGCCAAGGCGACCGGAACGAAGAACGCCTCGGCGACCAGCAGGACGCGCCGCGCGTCATAGCGGTCGACGAGAACGCCCGACAGGATGGTCCCGAGGATCGATGCGAGCGACATAGCGCCCATCAAGACAGCGATCTGGATCGGCGTCGCCCGCAATTCGTACGCGGCCTTGCCCCAAAGACCCACGAAGAAGGCCGCCTCGCCACCCGTCCGTGATATGAATCGCGCCGCAGCGACGCGAAGAAGATTCCTATTCCTCATGTTTCCACGCTCCGAACCCGGCCGCGCTCGCCTGTGCCCCGCAGCCGCGGCTTCCCCCGAATCATCTCTCAGGCCAGCGTATCACAGACCACGCCACCGAGCGTGTCCATCGGGTCGATGCTATCCTGAGCGGCCTAGTGCGACGCCGCCGGCCCATGTCGTGCGCGCGACCCTCCCACGGGGAACCTACACCCATGGATGCGCCGCCCCGATAAGGCGCTCACGCCCGCGTCAACCACCCGGCGAACGAGTGGCTCTCACGCTTGCTTGGGGCATCGACGTCCCGACCGGCGCGGCGGCCGGCCTCTACCAGGCGGTCGCGGCGCGATGCGAGCCGCCGGTCATCAGGTAGCGCGAGGGGGGCAGGGAGCCGGCACCTCGGTGAGGTACTCCTCCGTGTGATACGGAATGTCCGCGATGATCACGCCGGGGAGGCGGAACAGCGCTGTCTTGATCCAGTACGACGTCTGGTCGTGGAGCATGTACTCGGCGCGCGTCTCGGGCACGAACTCCGGCAGGATGACCGTCACAACGTGATCGTGCGTCGGCCGCGGGATCGCGCAGATGTAGTCGCGGATCGGGTCGATGATCTCGCGGTACGGCGACTCGATGACCGTCAGCTTGTAGCCGAGTTCGAGGCGCTCCCACTCCGCGCGCACGGCTTCGGCCTTGTCTCCCGTCACGTCGACGACCAAGCCCTCGATGACATCGGCCTTGATCGACCGTGCGTACTGCACCGCGCGCACGAGGCGCCGGTCGATGGTGGAGAACAGCAGCACAACATGGTTGTGCATCGCGTTGTGCGAGCGATAGCTGAACTCGAGTTCCTCGTCCGGGGGCAGAGCGACGCGCGCAGCAGAGCGCACGTAAGCGCGCTTCACCCACTCGAAGTAGGCGACGAGGATGGGGACGAGGATCATCACGATCCAGGCACCGGACGTGAATTTCGCCACGGCGAGGACGAGCAGCACCACCAGGGTCGTCACCGACCCCAGCCCGTTGACCGCCATCGACCAATGCCAACCCGGCTCGCGGTTCTTCCACCAATGGACGACCATCCCCGCCTGCGACAGGGTGAACGACGTGAAGACGCCGATCGCGTACAGCGGGATGAGCCGACTGGTCTCGCCACCGAACATGACGAGCAGCAAGGCCGCCATCGCGGTGAGCAGCAACATCCCGTTGCTGTAGACGAGCCGGCTCCCGCGATCGCGCAGCGCCTTGGGTAGGTAGCCGTCCCCGGCCATGAAGGAGCCGAGGCGCGGGAAGTCCGCGTAGCTCGTGTTGGCCGCGAGTACCAGGATCAAGACCGTGCCCGCCTGCAGCATGTAGTACAGCACGCCGGTGCCGTAGATCCCGCGCGCCAACTGGCTGATGATCGTCTCGATGGTCACGTGTTGCCCTGCGATCACACGAACGAACGGGGTCACGTGCGTGAGTGCCGCAAGGCCGCTCGTGCCGAGGAACATGAACAGCAGAATGCCAGCCATCCACGTCAGGGTCCTGCGCGCGTTGAGCGACTCGGGCTGCTTGAACGCCTGAACGCCGTTGGCGATCGCCTCGACACCGGTCATCGCCGTGCATCCCGACGCGAACGCCTTCATCACCAGGAAGAGTCCCAGTCCCGTCGCGGCCAGACCCGGCTCGACCGGGAAGACATGCGGCGTGATCGGGATCCCGCCGCCGACGAACTGCTTGTAGAAGCCGACGACGAGAGTGAGGGTCAACATCGCGATGAAGAAGAAGGTCGGTCCGGCGAACAGCGCACCCGATTCCTTGACACCCCGCAGGTTGAGGACCGCGAGCGCCGCGACAAGCGCGACGGCGATCCAGACCTTGTACGGGAGCGCCTCCGGGATGGCCGATGTCAGCGCGGCGGTGCCCGCCGAGATGGAGACGGCCACGGTCAGGACGTAGTCGACGAGGAGCGCGCCACCGGCGACGAGGCCGGGCAGGTTGCCGAGGTTCTCCTTGGCGACGATATAGGCTCCGCCGCCGCCGGGATACGCCTTGATCGTCTGCCGGTACGAGAACGCCACGATGATGAGCAGGACGGCGATCGAGATCGAGATCGGCCACGCGACGCCCAGCGCACCGGTCCCGGCGATCGCGAGCGCGAGCAGTATCTCCTCCGTCGCGTACGCGACGGAGGACAGCGCATCGGAGGAGAACACCGCAAGGGCCACGGGATTCGAGAGGCGCTGGTGTGCAGCCTCACGGTTGTGGATCGGTCGACCAAGCAGGATCTGCTTCAGCGCGTTCGGCATGGACTCCAGGCACCTTCCGGGCGATGGCCATCACGGTGAGGGTATCCCCCGGCGTGGCCGACGGGCAACACAGGCAACAAAGGAGGCCCCGGCGCTTCGCCGGGGCCTCCGCTGATCTCGTTGGTGGACCCAGGGGGATTCGAACCCCCAACCTCCACCTTGCAAAGGTGGCACTCTCCCGTTGAGTTAGTCGTTCGTTTGATGAACAATACGCCATCTACCTGCGGTTTTGCCAATGCTGTCGCAACGACCTATTGGGCTGATTCTATGTGATTAATGGTGTCATTGGGTCGGCGTAGGCGCTGAATGGTGTCATTAATGGTGTCATGACCCTAGGCTTCGGTCGGACTACTCACCAACGTCATCCCCGTCAGACTGGTGTTCGATTGGGTCTGGGTCACTCGCGTTGAGTACGTCCTCAGTCGACCCGTACGCGTAGCCTTTGAGTTGGCGCCGTACCAGCATCGCGCCAATGCCCAGAGTCACCCACTGAATCCCGTATGTCGCCATGCGTCCACGCTCCGATGGC
>DATCIG010000047.1:0-11804 GCA_036507895.1 Coriobacteriia bacterium | reverse complement strand
GCGACACTCGCGGAGGACGCAGACAAGCTCGCCAAGAACGTGAAGGATGCTGCCGGGCACATCAAGGACGCGTTCACGAAGTAGCAGCGGTCCGTCGCGTGGCGAAGACCGGTCCCGCTCCTGGGGCCGGTCTTCTGGTATTGAGGGGCTGAGCGGCCCTCATCCCGGGCAGAGTCCGAACCGCCCCCTTTGGCGCGCCTCATGCCTCCCGGCCGGAACAGTCAGGGGTCACTGTGTATCGCGCGTGCGGAAACGGCCCGGGCGGGGCGCGCTCTGCTGTATAGTGATTGACCGCGCGCGGGCGTGGCGGAATGGCAGACGCGCCGGGTTTAGGTCCCGGTGAGGAGACTCGTGGAGGTTCGAATCCTCTCGCCCGCACCACCGGCCTGATCCGATGCGCGTAGCGCGTCCGTTGCGACTCCAACCCGATCTTGAGATAGCAGGAGGACCCTTGAACACCACCGTCGAGAAGCTTGAAGGCAATCGCGTCCGTCTGACCGTGACCCACACGGCGCAGGAAGTGGACGAGTCCATCGCCGCTGCCTACCTGCGGGTAGCGCGCCAGGTCAAACTGCCGGGCTTCCGTCCCGGCAAAGCGCCCCGGCCGCTCATCGACGCCCACGTCGGCCGTGAGTCCGTGCTGGCCGAGGCGCTCGAGGACCTCGTGGAGAGCAGCTACCCGCGTGCCCTCGACGAGCTCCGCATCCGGCCGATGGGCCGTCCCGACACCGGCGACCTCGACATGGTCGAGGAGGGCGCCGAGCACGCGTTCACCGCTGAGATCGAGGTCCGTCCCGACTTCACACTCTCCTCGATCGAGGACCTGACCGCTGAGGTGCCGCCCGCGAACTCGACGGATGCCGAGATCGACGCACAGGTCGAGTACCTTCGCGATCGCTTTGCGACGCTCGAGATCGTGGAGGGCCGCGGGATCGCCGATGGCGACTTTGCGCTCCTCTCGTTCACCGGGACCGTCGACGGTCAGCCGGCCGAGGACCTGACGGTCGACAAGTACCTCTACGAGGTCGGTCGCGGCATCATGCCGCAGGAGTTCGACGACGGCGTCATCGGGATCGAGACGGGCGGGACCACGCGCATCGAGTTCCTCGTCCCGGAGACCGCTGCGAACACCGATTACGTGGGCAAGCCCGCCGTCTTCGACGTCGAGGTCCACGAGATCAAGGCCAAGGTGCTTCCGGAGCTCGACGACGAGCTCGCCAGCAACATCGGCGGGTTCGAGACGATGGCCGAGCTGCGGACCGACATCCGCACCAAGCTCGATGAGAACAAGGCCACGGCCCACACGCGTCTGGTCGAGCGTGCCGCTCGCGCCGCGCTCGCGGAGCGGCTGCAAGGCGAGGTTCCCGGCGAGATGGTCGCCGCTCGCACCGACGCCATGACCGAGGAGTTCTTCGACTCCCTCAAGGACCAGGGTATGACCATCCAGGACTACTTCGAGGCGACCGACCTCACCGCCGAGCAGATCCAGGCGGACATCGCACGCGAAGCCGCCCTGCGGGTGCGCGACGAGTTGGCGCTCGAGGCGTTGTTCCGCCAGGCAGGCCTGGAGTACACAGAGGAAGAGCTCGAGAGCGAGATCGCGTCGCTGGCGGGTGCCGACAAGGTCTCCGTGGCGCAGATGCGCGAGCGCCTCGTGCAGTCGGGCGTGATCGGTATCCTCCGCGAGCGTCTCATGCATCGGTACGCCACTCGCTACCTGATGGAGCATGTCCAGGTCCTGGAGGCCGGCTCTGGCGACGCCGCCGAGAAGCCGAAGGCCAAGAAGAAGCCCGCCGCCAAGAAGGCGCCGAAGAAGTCCGACGACGCCGCGAAGGAGGAGTAGAGAGCCATGACGCTTCCCGACATCAAGGCCCTTGTACCCATCGTCGTCGAGCAGACGAGTCGTGGCGAGCGCAGCTTCGACATCTTCTCGAGACTGCTCAACGAGCGCATCGTTTTTCTGGGTCACGAGATCGACGACCAGGTCGCCGATCTCATCATCGCCCAACTGTTGCACCTCGAGTCCGAGGACTCGGAGAAGGACATCCAGCTCTACATCAACTCGCCGGGCGGGTCCGTCACGTCCGGGCTGGCGATCTACGACGCGATGCAGTACATCCGCTGCGACGTGGCCACGAGTTGCATCGGCCAGTGCGCGAGCATGGCTGCCGTCCTGCTCACCGCGGGTGCGCACGGCAAGCGGTTCGCGCTGCCCAACAGCCGCATCCTGATCCACCAGCCATGGGGCGGTACGCAGGGCCAGGTCACCGATATCGAGATCCAGGCCAAGGAGATGCTGCGCATGCGCGCCAATCTCGACGAGATCATGGCCAAGCACACCGGCCAGACGGTCGAGAAGATCCACTTCGACACCGAGCGCGACAACATCATGACCGCCCAGGAGGCCGCGGACTACGGCCTGGTGGACGCGGTCTTCACGCACCGAGACCCCAAGAAGTAGGACACAGATGCCCGGTACCACAGAAGACCCTGAGCACTTGAACTGCTCGTTCTGCGGCAAGCCGCAGGTCCAGGTCCGCAAGCTCATCGCGGGTCCGGGCGTCTACATCTGCGACGAGTGCGTCGATCTCTGCAACGAGATCGTCGACGAGGAGCTCGAGGACGAGACCCCGGAGGCCGTACTCTCGGGCGACCTTCCGACGCCGCGGGAGATCTATGCCGCCCTCGACGAGTACGTGGTCGGGCAGGCCGACGCGAAGAAGATGCTGTCGGTGGCCGTCTACAACCACTACAAGCGGATCCGCGAGTGCGCCTCTCCGCAGCCCGACGACGTCGAGCTGTCCAAGAGCAACATCCTGCTGCTCGGCCCCACCGGTTGCGGCAAGACGCTGCTCGCCCAGACGCTCGCGCGCATCCTCAAGGTGCCGTTCGCGATCGCGGATGCCACCTCTCTGACGGAGGCTGGCTACGTCGGCGAGGACGTCGAGAACATCCTGCTCAAGATCATCACGGCCGCCGAGTTCGATACCGAGCGTGCCGAGGTCGGCATCATCTACATCGACGAGATCGACAAGATCGCCCGCAAGGCGGAGAACCTGTCGATCACGCGTGACGTGTCCGGCGAAGGAGTGCAGCAGGCGCTGCTCAAGATCCTCGAAGGCACCGAGGCGCACGTGCCGCCGCAAGGCGGGCGCAAGCACCCGCAGCAGGAGCTCATCAAGATCGATACCACGAACATCCTGTTCATCCTTGGCGGGGCGTTCGTCGGTCTTGAGAAGATCGTGGCGCAGCGTGTCGGGAAGAAGGGTATCGGCTTCGGCGCCGACCTCACCGACGCGGCCAAGCACGACACGGGCGTCCTGCTCGCGCAGGCACTTCCCGAGGACCTGCACACTTTCGGCCTGATCCCCGAGTTCGTGGGGCGCGTGCCGGTCGTGGCGCACGTCGAGGAGCTGACCGAGGACGACCTGGTCCGCATCCTCACCGAGCCCAAGAACGCGCTCGTGCGTCAGTACCAGCGCCTCTTCACCATGGAGGATGTGCGCCTCGTCTTCACCGAGGGCGCGCTGCGGGCGATCGCCGAGCGTGCGACCACGCACGGGACCGGCGCTCGCGGACTTCGCTCCATCATGGAGAAGCTGCTGCTCGACCTGATGTACGACCTGCCCGGTCGCACGGATGTCACCGAGGTGGTCATCACCGAGACGGCGGTGCGCGACGGTGCGGAGCCGACTCTCGTGCACGAGAACACCGAGCCGGTCGAGGATGCCGCAGGCGCCTGATCCCTTAGGCGCCGTGCACGCGGTGACACCATGCGGGGACACGAGGCCGTGGCGGAAACGCCGCGGCCTCGCTTTGCGCCGGTGCGCGCTTCTCGCCCGGCATGCCCCCTTACCGTAGAATCGGGGACATTCAACTTGAGGTGACGCGCCAGCGCGCGCCCGCCGTCCGCGATACGAGGAGCGAAGCGTGTCCAACGAGCTGCCGAAGGCATACGATCCCCGGGCCGTCGAAGGACCCGTATTCAACTCCTGGACCGAAGGTCGTTACTTTGAGTGTCCGGTTCCCGAGGACACCTCGGTCGAGCCGTTCGTGGTCGTCATCCCGCCCCCCAACGTCACCGGGTCGCTCCACATGGGGCATGCCCTCAACAACACGATCCAGGACGTCATCATCCGGCGCTCCCGGATGACCGGCAGGCCGACGCGGTGGGTCATCGGGACGGACCACGCTGGCATCGCGACGCAGAACAAGGTCGAGCAGAAGCTCGCGGTGCAGGGGCTGTCCCGCAACGACGTGGGCCGCGAGAAGTTCATCGAGCTGTGCTGGGTATGGCGGCGTGAGCACGGCAGCACGATCATCACGCAGCTCAAGGCGATGGGCTGCTCATGCGACTACTCGGACGAGCACTTCACGATGGATGCGGACTACCAGAAGGCCGTGAAGCGCGTCTTCGTGAAGTGGTACGAGGAAGGTCTCATCTACCGCGGCAAGCGCATCATCAACTGGTGCCCCCGGTGCTCGACCGCGCTCTCCGATATCGAGGTGGAGCACGAGGAGCTCGACAGCCATCTGTGGTACTTCCGCTACCCGCTCAAGGAGGCGGTCGGCGGCGTCGATTCGATCGTCGTCGCGACCACGCGCCCGGAGACCATGCTCGGTGACACCTGTGTGGCCGTGAGCCCGTCGGACGAGCGTTACACGGCGCTGGTCGGCGCGACGGTGGTATTGCCGTTGCTCGGTCGCGAGATCCCCATCGTTGCGGACGAGTATGTCGATGCGGCGTTCGGCACCGGCGCGGTCAAGGTCACGCCGGCTCACGACCCGAACGACTTCGAGATCGGCGAGAGACACGACTGCGCCAAGATCAACGTGCTTGCGGCTGACGCGACCATCACGGTTGAGGGTGGTCCCTATCAGGGCCTGGATCGTTACGAGGCCCGCAAGCGTGTGGTCGCCGACATGGAGGCCGCGGGTCTTCTCGTCAAGATCGAGGACCACCGGCACTCCGTCGGGCACTGCTACCGCTGCCATACCGTGGTCGAGCCGTGGCTGTCCGATCAGTGGTTCGTTGACATGAAGCCGCTGGCCGCGCCCGCGATCGCCGCGGTCCGTGACGGCAGCGTGACTTTCCACCCGAAGCGCTGGGAGAACGTCTACTTCCATTGGATGGAGAACATCCGCGACTGGTGCGTCTCGCGCCAGCTGTGGTGGGGCCACCAGATCCCGGTGTTCTACTGCGACGCGTGCGGCACGATGCACGTGAGCGAGGACGATATCACTGCGTGCCCGGAGTGCGGCGGCGCGGTGCGCCAGGACCCGGACGTGCTCGACACATGGTTCTCTTCGGCGTTGTGGCCGTTCGCGACGTTGGGTTGGCCGCGCGAGACTCCCGAGGTGGCATTCTTCTATCCCGGCGTGGCGCTCTCGACCGCCCGCGACATCCTCTTCCTGTGGGTCGCGCGCATGATCATGAACGGCATCCACTTCATGGGCGAGGTGCCGTTTGCGGACGTCATCATCCACCCGACGGTGTTCAACGCCGAGGGTCGGCGCATGAGCAAGTCGCTCGGTACCGGAGTCGATCCGCTCGACCTGATGGAGCACTACGGAGCAGACGGCATGCGCTTCGGCCTGATGTTGCAGGTGACCGGCAACCAGGACATCAAGTTCGCTGAGGACAAGTTGCTCTCCAGCCGCAATTTCGCGAACAAGATCTGGAACGCGAGCCGGTTCGTGATGATGAACCTCGAGGGGTATGAGCCCGGCGCGCCGAAGGCCGACACGGTCGCGGACGCATGGATCCTGTCGCGCCTCGCGGACCTCGCGGCGCGTGTGGATGAAGGGATCCTCGCCTACGAATTCGGAGAGACGGCACGCGCTCTGTATGACTTCTTCTGGAACGAGTTCTGCGACTGGTATATCGAGCTCGCCAAGGGCCGCCTGAACCAGGGCGGGGAGGCGCGGACCACGGTCCAGCGCAACCTGGTGTTCGTGCTCGACCGTGCCCTGCGTCTGCTGCACCCGATGATGCCCTTCGTGACCGAGGAGATCTGGCGCAACCTGCCGCTCGCCTCCGAGGATTCGGCGCCGTCGCTCATGGTGGCTGCGTGGCCGGATCCGGCGAGCCTCAGCGCGTGGCGTGACGAGGATGCCGAAGCGTCTATCGCCGCCGTCCAGGAGGTCGTCTCTGCCGTTCGCGGTGTGCGCTCCCGCTACGGCGTGACCGCCCGCACGAAGGTCGACGTCATCGTCAAGGCGTCCGGCGCCAGTGCGATGCTCATGGACAACCAGCGCGATCTCATCTGTTCGCTCGCCTCGGTGGGTTCGTTCACCGTCGCCGCGGATGCTACCAAGCCGGCACACGCCGCCGTCGCGGTCGCGTCGGGCGCGGAACTTTACGTCCCGCTCGAGGGCCTCGTCGACTTCGCGCACGAGCGCGCGCGGGTGGGCAAGGAGCTCGACGCCGCGACCTCCGAGCTGCAGCGCCTCACCGGCAAGCTTTCGAATGCGGGCTTCTTGGCGAAGGCCGCGCCCGAGATCGTGGAGAAGGACCGGGCGCGCGCCGAGGACCTGGAAGCCCAGGTCTCCAAGTTGGGCAGCCAGCTCGCCGAGCTCTCGGACTGAGGGCGTTCTCGTGAACTACGCAGGCGCCGTTGCCGCACTGTCCGCTGCGCTGCATTTCGGCATCAACCCTTCGCTGGAGGGCATCACGCGCCTGACGGAGGCGCTCGGCCGCCCACAGGACTCGTTCGCGTCCGTGCAGGTCACGGGCACCAACGGTAAGTCCTCGACGACGCGGCTGATAGCCGCGTTGCTCTCGGCCGAGGGGCTGCGGACGGCGGCGTACACATCGCCGCATCTCGAGTCCTATGCGGAGCGGATCGAGATCGACGGTCGGCCCGTCAGCGAGTCCGACTTCGCTCGCGCGATCCAGGCCGCTGTCGAGGCCGCAGGGCGTGTCGACGGCGGAGCTTCCTTGTTCACCGAGTTCGAGTTGCTGACCGCCGCGGCGCTGTGGCTGATGCGTGAAAAAGCCGTCGATGTCGCGTGCCTTGAGGTCGGGATGGGCGGCAGATGGGACTCGACCAGCGTCGTCGGTCCGGCCGTTGCGGTGATCACCGGGGTGGGGCTCGATCACACCGAGCGTCTCGGGTCGACCGTCGAGGCCATCGCTGCTGACAAGTCGCACATCATCAAGCCCGGCTCCTCCGTCGTGCTCGGCCCCGGTACCGCCGGGGTCGCCGACGTGTTCCTGGCTCGCGCCGCCGGTTTCGGCCTGCACCCGCGGTTCGTCGCGGAAACCGGCACGCCGTCGCCCGTGGGCGATGAGCTCACGGTGCGCTTCGAAGTAGTGGGGCGGCCCGTTCGTCCCAGCGGTCGACTCGTGCTCGACGTCCGCGGTGTCCATACCTGCTACTCGCGGCTGGGGCTGATTGCTCCCGCGTACCAGGCGTCCAATGTCGCAGTCGCCATTGCTGCGGCCGAATGCGCGCTCGGAAGGGCGCTGCATCCCGACGCGGTCGCTCGCTCGCTCGCCGGGATGACGTTCCCCGGACGGTTCGAACTGCTCACCGCCGATCCGCCGGTCCTCATCGACGGTGCCCACAACCCACAGGCTGCGGGCGTTCTCGCACTCGCCGTTCGAGACGCGTGGCCCGACGTCGCGCACCGGCCGCTGTGTGTCCTCGGCGTGCTGAAGGATAAGGATGCCGAAGGGATCGTGCTGGAACTCGACGGCACCGTCGGCGGTTTCGTCGTCACGCAGCCGGATTCCCCCCGCGCGCGCGCGGCGGCGGAGCTCGCGGCGGTCGTCGAGCGCGTGACAGGTGTGCCGCCGGAGGTCCGCCCGGACCTGGCGGATGCGATCGCATACGCACGGCAGCGCGCAGGATCCGCGGGCGTGCTCATCACCGGCAGCCTTTATACGGCGGGCGATGCGCGGGGCCTCCTCCACCGCTCCTGACCGCCTGTCAGGGGCCGCTCCCGGGCGCGGATACAGAAGCCGCTCTGGGCATAACTCCACCAGCGGCTCAGGTTGTCCTACGAGGACATGGCTTGGTGACCTCTGCAACCGGTCCGTCGGCGGGTATGTTCGTGAGGTACTGCGACCAGGATTGTCCTTGTGCGGGGTCCGAATCATAGGGAAGCAACGCGGCCGTGGAGCGAACGCGAGTGCTGGTGGCGGACGACAATAAGGACTATGGGGTCCTGCTGAGCCGCTTCGTGGCGTCCCAGCCAGACATGGAGGTCGTGGGGCTCGCCTCCGACGGCGGCGAGGCCGTCGATCTCGTATCGCAACTCGACCCCGACGTCGTACTCATGGACCTCTGCATGCCGGGGGTCGACGGGTTCCAGGCGATGCGCGCGCTGTCGGCCATCGATCGCGACGTGAAGGTCATCGCCATCACCGCCCATCGCTCGGACGATTTCGAGAGCCGCAGTCTTGACGAGGGGGCCTGCGCCTTCATCCGGAAGGCGGACGTGGACCGCAGGCTCGTCGACGTGATCCGTGAGATGGTCCGGGACGAGGGGTCCGACGCGGACACGTAGCGGCTCTCGAGCACGGGCATCGCGCGCCTCGCCGGGCGGTCGCCGCATCCGAGAGGTCCCGCTGCCCGTCGGCGTGGACGCATCGGTCTGCTAGAATCCGTGGCGACCAGCCATCGGGCCGCGCCGAGCGTCGGCGCAACGTCGCCAAAGGGGAATGATGACCGACTTTCTCGGGCCATACCTGCCCTACTTCAATCTCGGGCTCCAGCTCTGCGGCGTGTTCTATGTCGTGTTCCGTTTGGCGCTGGTGTTCTGGATAGCGCGCGACTCTCAGCGCCGCGGAGCCATGTCCTGGTTCTGGGGTGTGGCGGCTCTCATCTTCGGTGAGTTCGCTTGGGTCGTTTACATGATCGTTCGCCCGCCGGAGACGCTCGATGATGCTCACGAGCGTGAGCTTGAGATCTCCGCGCGCGAGGCCGAGCTGCACAGCATCGGTGCCACCTGCCCGAACTGCTTCAAGCCCGTCGAGTCCGATTTCCTTATCTGTCCGACGTGCATGAAGCGTCTCAAGAAGCCGTGTTCGAGTTGCGGACGCCCGGTGAAGGCCTCATGGTCGGTGTGTCCGTATTGCCGGGAGCGCCAGGTCGCGTCCGACCGTGTGGATGAGCCGGTCCAGACGGAAGAAGTCTCGATACCCGTCAGCGCACCTGCGAAGCAGAAGTCCGCGGCTCCCGCCGCCAACGAAGCGTAAGTAAGAAGGAGTTCCGTGCCCGACATCACAATCACATTGCCCGACGGTACCGCGAAGTCGCTTCCCGAGGGTTCGACCGCCTTCGACCTGGCCGCCTCCATCGGGGCCAGACTTGCCGCCGCGGCCGTGGCCGCGCGCGTTGACGGCGTGCTCGCGGACGTATCACAGGTGCTCCACGACGGCGCGAATGTCGCCATCATCACCGAGACCAGCGCCGAAGGCCTCGGGGTGCTCCGCCACTCGGCTGCCCACGTGATGGCCGAGGCCGTGAAGGATCTCTTCCCGACGGCGACCTTCGGCATCGGACCGTCGATCGAGGACGGCTTCTACTACGATTTCGGCGTGGACCGCCCCTTCACCCCCGACGATCTCGTCGCGATCGAAGTGCGTATGCGCGAGATCGTGGCCGAGTCGGTCACCTTCACCCGTGGCGAGCTCGACCGCCTTGAGGCGATGGGCCGGTTCGAGGGCCAGCCGATGAAGCGCGAGCTCATCGAGGGACTGCCCGAAGGCGAGACGATCTCGATCTACACGCAGGGCAACTTCACGGACCTCTGTCGCGGACCGCACGTGCCCGATACGAGCCGCATCCGCGCGTTCAAGCTCACCAAGATCGCCGGCGCGTACTGGCGCGGCGACTCGACCCGTCCGATGCTCCAGCGCATCTATGGCACCGCGTGGTATTCGGAGAAGGACCTCGAGGCGTACCTC
Organism: Coriobacteriia bacterium; assembly: GCA_036507895.1. Classification (GTDB taxonomy): domain Bacteria; phylum Actinomycetota; class Coriobacteriia; order Anaerosomatales; family PALSA-660; genus PALSA-660. Next base: position 1,888 of record DATCIG010000047.1, on the reverse strand, counting down.
ACCCGTATCGAGGAGGCCGAGAAGCGCGACCACCGCAAGCTGGGCAAGGAGCTCGACCTCTTCAGCTTCCACGAGGAGGCCGGCGCCGGGCTGCCGCTCTACCACCCGAAGGGCGCGCGCGTGCTTCGCCTGCTGCAGCAGTGGCTCCGCGGCGTTCTCTACGAGCGCGGTTATGTCGAGGTCATCACCCCGCACATCTACAAGGCGGACGTGTGGAAGATCTCCGGCCACTACGAGAACTACCGTGAGAACATGTACTTCTTCGAGATCGACGAGGGCGACGGCAAGGTCAGCGAGTACGGCATCAAGCCGATGAACTGTCCCGGCCACCTGATGATCTACGGCGACAGCATGAAGTCCTACCGAGACCTACCGATCCGGATGTCGGAGTTCGGTACGGTCTATCGCCACGAGCTGTCCGGCGTCGTGCACGGGCTCATGCGCGCACGCTCGTTCACGCAGGACGACGCGCACATCTTCTGCACGCCCGAGCAGGTGCACGCCGAGGTCATGGGCATGCTCGACCTGGTTGCGTACGTGAACGGTGTCTTCGGCTTCGAGTGGTCCGCCGAGGTCTCGACGCGTCCCGAGAAGTCGATCGGCGACCAGGAGTTCTGGGACAACGCCACCCAGTCGCTGTTCAAGGCGCTCGAGGAGAAGGGCGTCGCCTACGAGATCAACGAAGGTGACGGCGCTTTCTATGGGCCCAAGATCGACATCAAGCTGAAGGACGCCATCGGCCGCACGTGGCAGACCTCCACCATTCAGGTCGACTACAACCTACCGCAGCGATTCGGCCTGACCTATCGCACGGCCGACAACTCAGAGGCGCAGCCGTACATGCTGCACCGCACCATCGTCGGTTCGATGGAGCGCTTCTTCGGCATCCTGATCGAGCACTACGCCGGGGCGTTCCCGACGTGGCTCGCGCCGGTGCAGGCGATGGTCATTCCGATCTCGGACCGCCACCTCGACTACGCCAACGAGGTGCGCGCCAAACTCGAGAAGAGCGGCGTGCGCGTCGAGGTGCAGACCGACAACGAGCCGATGCGCGTCAAGATCGCCAAGGCGCAACAGCAGAAGGTCCCGTTCATGCTCATCGTGGGGGACAAGGAGTCCGAGAGCGGTACCGTCGGCGTGCGGGAGCGCACGCAGGGCGACATCGGGTCGCGCACGATCGACGAGCTCGTCGCGATGGTGAAGGAAGGCGACCCGCTCGCGAGCTGAACGCCTGCGCCCGCGTGCTAGTCTGACCTCATGAGATGGTCACGCCTTTCCGCCGCGTGGGGCGGCTTCCCGTTCGCCGTACTCGCGGTCGCTGCGGCCACCGGCCTGCTGCTGCCGTTCCGGCCCTTCCTGCACCCCGCCCAGGCGATGCTCCTGTTCGTGCCGGTCATCGTCGGCATCGGACGACTCTCCGGCGTTCGCGCCTCGGGCCTCGGCGCCGCGCTGGCGTTCCTGGTGGTCGACTTCTGCTTCGTCCCGCCGTACTACCACCTGACGGTCGCATCGCCGGTCGACTGGATCACGCTGCTGGTCTTCCTGCTGGTGGCGCTGTCGTCGGGTCTGCAGACCGGCGCGATCCGTCAGCGCGAGCGGGCGGCCATCCAGCGCGAGCGCGAGATCGCCCTGCTCAGCCGTCTTTCCTCGCGGCTCGTCTCCAAGGAGTCGATCGTGGAGATGGCGGACTTCATCACCCGTGAGGTCGTCGCGGTCCTCGGATCCGACCGGGCCGCCGTCTACGTCAGGGCGCATGGCGACCGTGCGGGCCTGCTCGCTCAAGCCGGTGGCGCTTCGAGCGGAGTGACCGAGGCGGCATTCGCCGATTGGGTGATGCGCCACGACAAGGCCGTGGCGCTGCCTCTTGCGGGCGGGTCGGCGATCGGAC
>DATCIG010000046.1:0-3014 GCA_036507895.1 Coriobacteriia bacterium | reverse complement strand
GCGAGGGCGGGCTACAAGCGCGTCCTTCGGAAGGGCGTCGTACGGGACTACCCTCTCAGCCTCAAGAGCGTCTCCGGCTCGGTGATCGACGTCGAATACAACGCGACCGTCTACCGCAATGATGCGGGTGAGATCCAGGGTGTGTTCGCGGCCGCCCGCGACATCACCGAGCGCAAGGCCGCCGAGGAGCGCATGCGCAAGCTGAACCGCGTCTACGCGGTCCTCTCCGGAATCAATCAGGCAATCGTACGCATACGCCAACCGCAGGCGCTCTTCGAAGAGGCATGCCGCGTCATCGTCGAGGTCGGGGACTTCCGTGCGGCGTGGGTCGGACTCGTCGATTCCGACGGGAAACATGTCCGGGCCGTCGCGCAGGCTGGAGCGATTGGAAGCTACCTCGACGAGCTCAATATCGTTCTCGGCGACGAAGAACGCGGCAAGGGCCCCACCGGTGTCTCCATCTCCGAGCGGAGGCACGTCATATCCCAAGACATCGAACACGATCCCTCGATGGCTCCATGGCGAGAGAGTGCCCTGCGCCAGGGTTACCGCTCATCGGCCTCGTTCCCCTTGGTTGTGAAGGATGAAGCAGTCGGAGCCTTCAGCGTATACGGCGACGAGCCTGGTTTCTTCGACAAGGAGCAGGTCCACTTGCTCGATGCGTTGGCTATGGATATGTCCTTCGCCATGGAATTCGCCGAAGGAGAGGCCCGACGCCGGCAGGCGGAGGAGGTCATTCGCGAGGACGAAGTCGAGCTGCAGGAGGCGCAGCGCATCGGCCATTTCGGTAACTTCGACTGGGACGCACGAACCGACACCATCGTGTGGTCCGACGAGTACTACCGCATCTATGGCTTCGACCCGAAACAGCCGCCGCCCGGATACCAAGAGCACCTGAAGGTGTACAGCCCTGAGAGCGCCGCACGGCTGGACGCGGCGGTGAACAGGAGCATGCAAACGGGCGAGCCATACGAACTCGACTTGGAGCAGGTGCGCCCGGATGGCACAAGGAGCTGGGTCATCGCTCGCGGCGAGGTCAAGCGCGATGCGGATGGCAAGATCATCGGATTGCGCGGAACGGCTCAGGACATCACCGAGCGCAAGCAGGGGGAGCAGAAGCGGCTCCGTGCGGAGAAGTTCTTCCGGGATACCTTCGAACACGCGGATGTCGGCATCGCGCACGTAGGCGTGAACGGGAATTGGCTAAGGGTCAATCCGCGCCTGTGTGACATGCTCGGATACACCCGCGAGGAGCTGCTGGCTACCACGTTTGCCGCCATCACCCATCCCGATGATGTTGACGAGAACGTGGCAGCGTTCCGAAGCATGCTGGCGGGTGAAAAGAGTGGCTACGACGCTGACAAACGCTACCTTCGCAAGGACGGTTCGATCGTCTGGGTACACCTCAACATTGTTCTGATCCGCAAGGAGGACGGGACTCCTGACTACAACCTCGACGTCATCACCGACATCACCGAGCGCAAGCGGGCTGAGGAGGTCATTCGCGCAGATCAAGCCGACCTCTTCGCAAGCCGCGAGCAGCTCCGGGCGACCGTCGAGCGTGCGGCGGTGGGAATCGCTCGGTTGAGCCTTGACGGCAGGTGGCTCGATGCGAACGAGTGTCTCTGCAAGATGCTCGGGTACTCTCACGACGAACTGGTCGGCATGGCCTTCTCTGAGATCACCATGCCGGAAACCGTGGATCGGGACCTCGAGGGGCTCGGCAAGCTCGTTCGGGGTGAGATAGAGCAGTACAACTGTGAGAAGCGCTACCGCACCAAGGATGGCCACATCGTCTGGGGAGATGTGTTCTCGGTTGTCGCACGGGACGAGGAGGGCAAGCCGGCCTACCTCGTCGCAGTCACGCAGGACATCACCGGTCGCAAGGAAGCCGAGAAGCTAGCGGTCCGGCAAGCGGAGCACATCGAGCGCACGCTCACCTCGGTGGTCGACATCGCCAGCAGCATCGTCGAGCTGCGTGACCCCTACACCGCCGGTCATCAGCGGCGTGTCAGTGAGCTCGCGGTCAGGATGGCTGAGGGCCTCGGCATGTCTGGTCACGAGATCGACGACATCCGGGTGGCCGGACTGCTGCACGACATGGGCAAGGCCGGGATCCCGACCGAGATCCTTTCCAAGCCGGGTGAGTTGTCGCCGATCGAGTTCACGCTCATACAGGGTCACGCCGAAGCGGGATACCGGCTTGCCGTCTCCGCGAACATGGCAGAGCCGATCGCTGACATGATCTACCAGCATCACGAGCGCTGCGACGGCTCCGGCTATCCGCGTGGGCTTACCGGCGACCAGACGCTTCTGGGGGCCAAGGTGCTCGCCGTGGCCGACGTCGTCGAGGCGATGATGTCGCACCGTCCCTACCGACCGGCGCTCGGGATCGAGCAGGCGCTGGCCGAGATCGAGCGGGGCGCCGGGCGTCTCTATGACGCCGAGGTGTCCAAGGTCTGCGTCGCTCTCGTCCGTGGGGGCCACTTCGAGTTCTCGGCGTAGTCAGCGGAGTTCTTCTGGGCCAGGACGGTCGATGGTCGCCATGGACTGTTACCCGATTTCAGATGAGAGGAGAAGCATCTCGCGGGCCGCGAGATGCTGTCTTTCAACGACGACCTCGACATCAAACGCATCATCGAGGGCTCCGTCAGGCAGGAGCAGCACCATGAGGAGACGCTTCTGACGCTGTACAGCACTCTCCGGACGCCCGGAGAGTTCAGCGACCCGGCACAGTCAAGGTAGCGTCCAGCCCTGCGCACAGTTGAGAGAAGATCGCCGGCGCGAACCGGTAGGGCAGTCCCGCACCGGCTACACGTGTGCACCCCTCAGGCTTCTGCGTGCCGAGTAGTCCAAATTGTCGCGGTACGCGGCAACGTCCGTGGCGAGAATGCACTGAGCGAGTTCGACGCTGGTCACGAGACCGATTCGCGACAGGACTCCTGCCCGAAGAGCTCTCGCCTGTGAGTCCACCATCGCCGATGTGACCGACAACGTCTCGACCTTTCCCCTCG
>DATCIG010000045.1:0-4139 GCA_036507895.1 Coriobacteriia bacterium | reverse complement strand
GACTGCTCTCCCCCGCCGATGGCATAGACGGTGCGGCCGAACCGCGTGTAGTGCAGCACGTAGAAGCCGACGGCGACGACGCCGAGCGCGATGATCCCGCTCGGCGTGACGACCCAGCTGTCACCGATTGGGTAGCGCGTGTTCGACAGCCACACAATGGTCGGGTTGTCGATCGGGATCGACTTGAGGCTGATCACGTAGCACAGGCCGCGCGCGAGGAACATCGCGGCGAGGGTCGCGATGAAGGGTTGGATCTCGAACACATGGACCATGACACCGACCACCAGCCCGAGCGCCGACCCGATGAGGATCACCAGCGGGATGACCACGAACGCGGGCCAGCCGCTCTGGAACAGCGAGGCCGCCGTGATCCCGGCGAGCGCGACGACCGCTCCCACGGAGAGGTCGATGCCGCCCGTGATGATCACGAAGGTCATGCCAACCGCTAGCACGATGAGGTAGGAGTTGTTGATGAACAGGTTGGAGACCACGCTACCCGAAAGGAAGTTCTCGTAGCGGGCGCCGCCGACCGTGAACATCAGCAGCAGCACGACGAGCGTGCCGACGACGGGCAGGAATCGCCGGTCGACCCGCACCGCGCGCAGCACCAGCGACACATCAAGCCGTCGACGCTGGGCCGGCGCAGGGACCGCAGGGCCCACCGTCGGACGGACGTCTTGAGCGGTCATCAGGCAGCCACCTCCGCAGGCACAGGGGCGATGACGGGCACGCGTCGCCGGGACGCAAGTTTCGTCCGGACCACCGGGGACTGCATGAGGCAGACCGCGATCACGACGATCGCCTTGAACAACGGGGTGACTGCCGGGGGGATGCCGAGGATCGTCACGGTGAGGGTGAGTGTCTGGATGACGAGCACGCCGACGAGCGTCCCTGACAGTGAGAACTTGCCGCCCGCCAGCGACGTGCCGCCGATGACGACGGCGAGGATCGCATCCAGCTCGATGTACAGGCCGGCGTTGTTCGCGTCGGCCGCCATCACGTTCGAGCTGATCATCAGCCCCGCGATCCCGGCGAACACCCCGGCCAGCGCGTACACGGTCCAGATGATCGTCCGGGACTGGACGCCGGCCAACCGGCTCGCCAGCGGGTTGATCCCGACCGACTCGATGAGCATGCCCAGCGCGGTGCGCCGCGTGACGGCCGCGATGATCGCGAACACGCCCCCGGCGATGAGGACCGCGACCGGGACGCCGAGCCAGAACCCCGAGCCGATCCGCTTGTAGGCGGGGCTGTTGATCGTGGTGGTCTCCCCGCCCGTGATCAGCATCGCAATGCCGCGGCCTGCGGTCATGAGGACGAGCGTCGCGATGATCGGTTGGATCCCCACCACGGAGACGAGGAAGCCGTTCCAGGCTCCCAGGACGAGCGACAGCAGGGCTGCGATCACGACAGCGGTCAGCACGGTGACGACGGCGCCCGGGTTCGGTGACGCGGCGATGAAGCTGCAGGCCACGGCGCCCGAGATTGCCACCACCGCTCCGACCGACAGGTCGATGCCTCGGGTCGCGATGACGAGCGTCATCCCGAGGGCGACGAGGAGCAGCGGCGAGCTGTTGCGCAGGATGTCGATGAGAGCGCCGAACAGGTGCCCGTCCTGGACCCGGATGTTCAAGAACCGGGTCGTCTTGATCGTGTTGGCCGCGACCAGGGCCACGAGGGCCATCACGGGCCAGAAGATCTTGCTCCGGACGAACGTGTTCCGCGCGGTCATGAGTCCCGACCCCCGCTCGCGATGAGCTCGACGATGTCGTCGATGCCGACGTCGTCGTCGTTCACGATCTCGGCGATCTTCCGATGGTCCCGCATCACGGCGACCCGATGGCTCACCCGCAGGACCTCCTCGAGCTCCGAGGAGATGAACACGACGGACATGCCCTTCTGCGCGAGCTCGGCGACGAGTCGTTGGATCTCGGCCTTGGTTCCGACGTCGATGCCACGCGTCGGCTCGTCCAGGACGAGCAGCTTCGGCGCGGTCGCGAGCCAGCGCGCCAGCAGCACCTTCTGCTGGTTGCCGCCCGACAGGTTGCGGGCGGGCATGTCCGGGTTCGCCGGGCGGATGTCGAGGGCTGCGACGTACTGCCCGACGATCTCCTCGGCGCGCTTGGCCGGGATGCGTCGGGTCCATCCTCGCTCGGCCTGCAGGCCGAGCATGATGTTCTCGCGGACCGTGAGGTCGCCCACGACGCCTTCGGACTTGCGGTCCTCCGAGGAGTACGCGATCTTGCGGGCGAGCGCTGCGCGCGGTGTGCGCAGGTGCACGAGCATGTCGCCCATCCGGACCTGGCCGACGTCCGCCCGGTCCGCGCCCGACAAGAGTCGGGCGAGCTCGGTGCGACCCGAGCCGAGGAGCCCGGCGATGCCCACGACCTCACCCGCGTACAGGTCCAGGTCGAACGCCTCGACGGCGCCGCGCCGCCCGAGGCCGATCGCCTGCAGGTACGGCACCGTGCTGGCGAGCGCCGCGACCGAACGCTTCGGTGCCTCCTCGAGCTCTTCGAGGACGGCGAGGGACTTCCCGATCATCTTGGAGACCAGTGCGAGCCGCGGCAGCTCGCTCGTGGCGTACTCGCCGAGCAGCTGGCCGTTCCGCAGGACGGTGATCCGGTCCGACACCTCGTACACCTGCTCGAGGAAGTGGGAGACGAACAAGATCGCGACCCCGTCATCGCGCAACCCGCGCATGACCGTGAACAGCTGCTGGACCTCGCCCGCGTCGAGGCTGGAGGTGGGCTCGTCGAGGATGAGGACCCTCGCGTCGACCACCATGGCCCGGCAGATCGCCACGAGCTGTTGGATGGCCAGCGAATGGGCCGACAGCAACGACCGCGGATCGATGTCGAGGTTGAGGGCGCCCAGGTGCGTCGCTGCCGCACTGCGGGTCGCCCGCCAGTCGATCGCGCCACCCCGGCGCGGCTCGCGGCCGAGCATGATGTTCTCCGCGACGGTGAGATTGCCGCAGAGGTTGACCTCCTGGTAGACGGTGCTGATCCCTGCGGCCTGGGCGGCCGCAGGACCCGCAAACTTCCGCTCGACACCGTCGATGACGATCCGGCCCGAGTCGATCGCGTAGACGCCCGTCAGGGCCTTGATCAGGGTGGACTTGCCCGCGCCGTTCTCGCCCATCACGGCGTGGATCTCGCCCGCGCGGAGCGTGAAGTCAACCCCCTGGAGCGCCTTCACGCCAGGGAACTCGATCGAGATGCCGCGCATCTCCACGACGGGGGGCGGGGTTGTCATCGGCTGGCCTTCCGAGTTCGCAGGGACCTGACCGTGCGGCGGGGTGGCAGTCCAGCCCGCCGCACGGTCGTGACACTCAGTACTTGCGCGTCGGCAGAGCTGCCTTGGCCTGGTCCTGCGTGAAGGTCGTCTCCTCCGTGATGATGCGCTGCTGGGGCGTCTTGCCCGCCATGACCTGCTTGATGACGTCGGCCAGCTGCTGGCCGAGCAACGGCGAGCACTCCGCGATGAAGTTGAACTTGCCGTCGGCAAGCGCCTGCATGCCGTCCTTGACCGCATCGATCGTGACGATCTTGATGTCCTTGCCCGGGACCTTGCCCGCGGCCTCGATGGCTTCCATGGCGCCCAGGCCCATGTCGTCGTTGTGCGCGAAGAGCAGGTCGATCTTCGGGTTGGCCGACAGGAAGCCCTCCATGACCGTCTTGCCCTCGGACCGCGTGAAGTTGCCGGTCTGCGACGCGATGATCTTGAGGTTGGCGTGGCCCTTGATCGCTTCCTTGAAGCCCGCCATGCGGTCGTTCGCCGGAGCGGAGCCCGTGGTGCCCTGCAGCTCGACGATGTTGATCTCCTTGTCACCCGAATCCTTCACGACCCACTCGCCGACCAGCGTGCCTTCCTTGACGAAGTCCGAGCCGAGGAAGGTCCTGTACAGCGAGGTGTCCTTGGAGTCGACCGCTCGATCGGTGAGCACGACGGGGATCTTCGCGGCCTTGGCCTCCTGGAGCACCGCATCCCAGCCCGACTCCACGACGGGGGAGAACGCGATGACGTCCACACCCTGCGCGATGTAGGAGCGGATCGCCTGGATCTGGTTCTCCTGCTTCTGCTGCGCGTCCGAGAACTTCAGGTCGAACCCGTTGGCCGTGGTCAGGGTGGCCTGG
>DATCIG010000044.1:0-56604 GCA_036507895.1 Coriobacteriia bacterium | reverse complement strand
CTCGCCGAGCCGCTGGTCGGTGGCGTCCACGGTTCCGCGCCGGGCGACATGTCACTCGCCGCCACCTTCCCGAACCTGCTCGAGATGGAGCAGAAGTACGGATGCATGATCAAGGGCTTCCTGGCGCAGCGCCGCATGGTCGAAGAGATGAAGCGTACGCACCCGCCCGATCCGAAGAATCCGCGGACGTTCTTCACCGCCTTCACCGGTGGGATGCATGAGTTGACGAACGCGATGGCAAAGGTCGCCGGCGCCGACTCGTTGCGGACCGGCGCCGACGTGACGCACGTCGCGCGCGGGGCGGATGGAGCGTGGACGGTCTCGCTCTCCGACGGCTCCGAGGTCGCCGGTGACGCCGTGATCGTCGCGACGGAGTCGTGGGCGGCGGAACCGTTGATGCGGCCGCTGGATGCGAAGATCGCCGATGCGCTTTCAGCGATCCCCGCCAGCTCCTCGGCGACGGTCTCCTTCGCCTTCGACGAGCAGGGCCTCGGTGTCGACACGAACGCGTTCGGTGTCCTGTGCCCGGCCATCGAGCACAGCCGCCTCCTGGCGCTGACCTTCTCGTCCACGAAGTGGCCGGGGCGTGCGCCTTCGGGCAAGGTGCTCCTTCGCGCGTTCGTCGGTGGCCCCCAGAACCAGAAGATCATGGCGGCGAGCGATGAAGAGCTCACCGCTATGGCGCTCACCGAGGTGCGCTCGATCCTCGGTATATCGCCCGAGATCGAGCCTCTGTTCAGCCGGTTCTACCGCTGGACGCTCGGGATGCCGCAGTACAGCATGGGGCACCTCGATCGCGTTTCCCTCATCGAGGAGCGCTGCATGGCGACGCCCGGACTGGCTCTCGCCGGGGGCAGTTACCGTGGCGTCGGTCTCCCGAACTGCGTGGTGAGTGGTGAGATGGCGGTGAGCAAGGTGCTCGGTGACCTGGGGATCCCGGTGGCCGAGGACAGCGCTGCGGTCCGATCGCCGGGCGGGCCGGCGCTGCGCTGACGCAACGGTGGTGATGGCGTCACTGTCGGGCATACTGGTGTCGGGCGACCGGGGATCCGCCGCTCACGTCGATCGAAAGGTCAGGCGATGACCGAGCGTGGTTTCGCGGCACCGGATCTCGAACCGGCCGACGTACTCCGGCTCAGCGAGCGCGCCCGCGTCTTGCGGGGCGCCATCCTGACCATGACGTCCCTGGCCGAATCGGGCCACCCGGGCGGGTCCATGTCCTCCCTGGAGATCTACCAGGTGCTCTACGGCCACGCGCGCCTGTCGCCGGGCGATCCCGCGACCCCCGGTCGTGACAGGGTCTTCGTCAGCCATGGCCACACATCTCCGGGTGTCTACTGCGCGCTCGCCGACAACGGGTTCTTCGATCTCGAAGACGCGGTCGCCCACTTCCGGCAGGCCGGCTCGGTGTTCGAGGGGCACGTCGAGCGTTCGGTCCCCGGGGTGGAGTGGTCGAGCGGGAACCTCGGGCAGGGCCTGTCCGCCGGCGTGGGGTCCGCTATAGCGGCACGGCTCACGGGCGGCGGATGGCATACGTTCGTGGCCATGTCCGACGGCGAGCAGATGAAGGGGCAGGTCGGTGAGGCGCGCAGGCTCGCCGCCAAGTACCGGCTGGCCGACCTGACGGTGGTCGTCGACCTCAACCGTGTCCAGATATCCGGTCACACAGACGAGATCATGCCCGTCTCGATCGCCGCCGAGTTCGAAGCCGACGGTTGGATGGTCACGCATGTCGACGGCCACGATACCGCTGCCATCTACGCGGCGATCGCCGCAGGGTGTGCGGACCATGACCGGCCGTGCGCCGTTCTTGCGCACACGGTGATCGGGCGCGGTGTCTCCTTCATGGAGGACGAGCCCGAGTTCCACGGCCGCGGGCTGAAGGTCGACGAGTATGCGCGGGCGATGGCGGAACTGGAGCTGGACGTCGGCTGGCTCGAGCGTGCCCGTGCACTGCGCGCGGGACCGTGCTCGACCGCGCCCGCGCGCCTGCAGCCGGGCGTGCCGGCGCTGTCGCCGGGTGGACCACGCACGTATACGCGCGAGAAGGCGGCCGACAACCGGTCCGCGTGGGGCCACGCTCTTGTCGATCTGGCCGCCGCCGACCCCGCGCTGCCCATCGCCGTCTTCGACTGCGATCTCGCCGTCTCGGTCAAGACGGATGCATTCAGGGATGCCCGTCCCGACGCCTTCATCGAATGCGGAGTAGGGGAGCATTCGACGGCCACCGTGGCCGGTGCGGCTTCCGTGAACGGCGTCCTGTCGTTCTGGGCCGACTTCGGCGTCTTCGGTTGTGACGAGGTCTACAACCAGCAGCGCCTCAACGACATCAACGGCGCGCACCTCAAGCTGGTGCTCACCCACTGCGGCCTGGATGTGGGGGAGGACGGGAAGACGCATCAGTGCCTCGACTACGTCGCCGCGTTCCGCGCCATGTTCGGTTGGAAGGTGATCGTGCCGGCCGATCCGAACCAGACCGACCGCGCGGTGCGCGCCGCCGCGGGCATGTCCGGTTGCGTGGCGCTCGCCATGGGGCGCAGCAAACTGCCCGTGGTCCTCGATCGGTGTGGACTGCCCGCCTTCGCGGGCGATTACGTCTTCCGCTACGGAGCCATCGACGTGCTGCGGGAGGGGGCGGATGCCTCCCTCCTGGTGATGGGTACGCTGACCGGCGCTGCCGTGGATGCCGCCGACGCACTGCGGTCCGAGGGGCTGAACGTGTCCGTGGCGGTGGTGTCATCGCCGCTGGACCTTGATGACGCGGTGATGGAACGGCTCGTTGCGACGCCGCTCCTGATGACCGTGGAGGACCACGCACTGCGGACCGGGCTGGCGGCGTCGGTGGCCGAGTGGCTTGTGCTGCGCGGCAGCTCCACTAAGCTCATACGCCTCGGTGTCGACGGGTACCAGTCCTCGGGCGTCGCTGCCGAGCTGTTCGCGCGTCAGGGGCTGGACGCCGCGGGCATCGCCCGCTCGGTCCGGGACTCCTTGCGGCCTTAGGCCCTCAGATGGCGCCTGCGGGCCTGGGCGTCGCGCTGAAGGTCCTGATCGCCTCGAGGATGCCCGCCTCTTCGGAGAGTCCCTCACTCAGCGTGGGGACGATCCCATGCTCCGCCAGGATGGTCAACGCGGCCTCGACCGCGTAGGGGACCGCCGCTTCGACCGCCGGAGCCAGTCCGATCGCGACGTGGCTCATGTCCTCGATCTGGATACCGATGCAGTCGGCTGCCGGCTGGTTGCCCATGAGCATTGCGGCTTCCAGTACATCGACCAGCCGCACGTCGTGCATCGAGTGCTTGACCTGGTTGGGGGCGAGGTCCTCGGGTGACAGGCGGACCACCGTGCCGGGGGCCTCACCGGTCCCGTCGACTGCGTCGATCACCAGCAGGTAGTCGCACTCCTGGAACAGGTTGAGGATGCCCATCCCCATCGTCCCGGCGTCGATGAGCGTCACGTTGTCGGGAAAGCAGAGTGTCCCCATCATGACTTCCATGACGCGCACGCCGACGCCCTCGTCCATCATCAGAGGGTTGCCGATACCCATCACGGTGATTCGTTCGACGTTCAAGTGGCCTCCCGGCGCAGGTGATTGCGGTGAGCACGATTCTAGCGCACGGAAGGCGGTGGCCACCCGTGTTCGCATCCCGCGCGACGGTCGGTCCTTCGGAGGGCGTCAGCTCGCCAGCCCGGGTACCGCCTCAAGGGCGACGCCGTCGAGCAGCAGGGCGCGCTCGTCGGCCGGCAAGGCGGCGCGCGCTTCGTCACGCAGGCGATTCGACCCGGTCAACATCTCCCGCATCATGACGATGAGAAGGTAGCGGCCGGCCTGCGTCAGTGTGAAGCAGCGGGAGTCATCGGCCTCGAAAGCGCCGACGGAGCGCATGAACGAGACCTCGGCCCACAGCGCGCGCTCGACCGGTGTACCGAAATCTGCCTCGAACCTGGCCTTATCGAGACTCAGGCCGAAAAGGTCGGTGACGAAGCGGTAGCGCATCATATCGTGTCGTGTGTACTGCGATCCGGCGCTGGTGACCGCCAGCCGGCCATCGGCGATCCTCGTGGTGTAGTCGGCCAGAGAGAACGTGTTGGTGAACAGCCGGCCACCGAGGAACGACTGCGCACCTGATCCAATGCCGAGGTACTCGTCGTAATCGACGATGTACTCGTCGATCATCCCGCCCTTCTCCTTCGAGAACGTCCAGGCGCTCGCAGGCTCGAACGCTCCGGTCAGCTCCTCGTCGATGATGCGATACAGGGAGTACTCCCGCGACCGGTCCAGATGGCCGATCTGGCGGGAGAGCGACCGGGCGGTCTTCGGCGAGGCCATCAACGGATAGAAGGTCGTCTGGTTGCAGCCCGTCTCGATGAGCATGCGCGCGTCCTTGCGCAGCATCTCTTCCGTCTGGGACGGGAAGTTGAAGATCATGTCGATGTTCAGCGAGTGGAAGAGGCCCTCCGCGCGCGCGATGGACTCGAACAGCTCCGCCCCACTGCCGTACTTGTCGTAACGGTCCATCTGGCGCAGCAGTGTGTCGTCGAAGCTCTGGACGCCGACGGACATGCGTCCCACGCGCCCCTCGAGGCGCTCTGCGAGTTCCGGCCCGAGCTGATTGGGACTCGTCTCAGCGGAGACCTCGGTGATCCCGAAGAGCTCGTGTGCGAGGTCGATCGTCTGGCAGAGCTCGTCGATAAGGATGGTCGGCGTGCCGCCTCCGACGTAGAGCGCACCGAAGTTGTAACCGAGTCCGGCGGCGATCCGCATCTCCTCGCGCAGGTTCGCGAAGTAGTCGGTCGCGATCCTCTCGTTGAAGAGGAACCGGTTGAACGAGCAGTACGTGCACAGGCGCTCACAGAACGGCACGTGCGCGTAGAGGAGGTATGTCTTCCCGGGGAGGGGAGCGGGCAGTGCGGCGTTGTCGACCGGGCCGTGGGCGGTATACCTGCGGCTCAGCGGGCGCATGACGGCAGTGAGTGCTCGTTCGGCGAACATGGTCCCCCTCGGATGCGTACGAATGACAGCGTGCAAAGCGGCGCAATGACGCTCGCGTGCCGGCGCGTAAGTCAGTGTCGTAGTGGTTGTGTTCGACATAGACCACCGAAATCCTGTCTGGATCGGCGAATGGAAGGGCCCGGGAGCTGTTTGCTCCCGGGCCCTTCTCCACCGAGGACCGCAATGACGACGCGGACCCCGAGCGGGTGTTGCTAGTGCTCCGGCGTCTCTTTCCACAGGAAGATGAGACTCCACAGCGGCTTGAAACCGTCGACGGCCGCGAGGTACGCGTGGACCATCGTGAACAGGATGACGACCCACATACCGAAGTAGTGAGCGATCCTGATCCCCATCTCGCCGCCGAAGAAGCTGACGCCTGCGGCGAAGAACGGCCAGATCGCCCAGGTGTGCGCCGGCGTGAAGATCGCGAAGCCGGTGTACGCCATGAAGAAGGTGATCGGGATGGTCGCCAGGTACGCCATCTTCTGCAAAGCGCCGTACTTGCCGGAGATGACATGCGTGTTCCTGAAGAAGGTGTAGTACTTCACCGTCTCGAAGAACTGATGCTTGTTCAACTCCTGGGGCAGCCAGTTCTTGATGTCGACGTCGACCTCACGCGTGCCCAGCTCGTTCGCCGTCTTGACCCAGAAGGCCAGGATCATGCGAGACGTCAGGTTGATGATGAGGACGAACATCAGCACGAAGTGGACCGCCCGGGCTCCACTCATGAAGCCGGCGAAGAACGGGTAGTGGATGTAGAAGCCCGTGAAGGCGAGTCCGATCATGCACACGAGGTTGATCCAGTGGGTGACCACGAAGATCAACGGGTGCGCTTCCCGGTAGTGTCCCTTATGAGACATACCCATCACCTGCCAGAGGGCTTGGACATCACGAATGACTGCTTGCCGGTCTTGGGTTCAATCACGTGAACCCCGCAACCCAGTCAAGGATCGAAGCTGTGCACGATGCGCAGTGCTTCGAGCGGCTTGGTGGCATCGGCGATCGGCGTACCGACGAGCGCCTCTTCCAGCGGGCCACGTACACCGTTCTTGTCGCGCGGAGACATGTTCCACGTGGACGGAGTCACGACCTGGTAGCTGGAGATCTTGCCACCCTTGACGCCGACCCAGTGGCCCAGCGCGCCGCGAGGCGCCTCCCAGAGGCCCGCTCCTTCGCCCTCACCGGTCTGATCGGTGAAGTACTTGGAGTCGCCACTCTTGATGGCCTCGATGAGCTCGCCGATCCACTTGCCCATCTCGTCGGCGACGAACATCGTCTCGAGGTTGCGGGCACCGACGCGGCCGAGCAGGGACAGCAGTACCTCAGGCTTGCCCGGAACGCCCAGAGCGGCGAGAGTCGAGTCGATGAGCGACACGACACCCGGGACGCCTGCGACGTACGAGACGAGCATGCGGGACAGGGGACCGACTTCCATGGGCTTGTCGTCCAGGCGCGGGGCCTTGACCCAGGAGTACTTGGCGTCGGTGCTGTACGCATCGAACTTCGCCTTGGTCTCGCCGACGGACGGGTTGAGGCCGTCGCCGGAGTCGTACCAGGCGTGGTCGATGTACTCCTTGATGGCTTCCGGCTTCGGGTCGGACAACGTGAGCCCGCCGACGAGAGCGCCGCGCGGCATCACGCGCTTCTTGGGGTCGAAGTCCGCGGTGTCGTAGACACCCCAGGCCAGGTAGTTCCCGACACCCTTGCCGTACGTGGTCGCGTCGAGGTACTGCTTGGCGATGGCAATGGTGTCCGGGATCATCGCGTTCGCGATCCAGTTGCGGACCTTCTGCCACCTGAAGTACAGGTCGTCAAGCTTCTCCTCGGTCGGGATCCAGACGGTTCCACCGGGGAGCGACGTCATGAAGTGCGGGAACTTCCCGCCCATGATGGCGATCATCGCGGCGGCCTCTGCCTGCATCTCGAGGGCCTCGAGGTAGTGCGCAACGGCGATAAGGTTGAGCTCCGGCGGCAACTTCATCGCCGGGTGTCCCCAGTAGCCGTTGGTGAAGATCGAGAGCTGTCCGCCCTCGACGAAACCCTTGAGGCGCTTCTGGATGGCGCCGAAGTCCGCTGTCGACGTGCCTGCTGCAGCAGCAAGCGCGTACGTGTCCGCGATATTGGCGGACAGAGCGGAGACCACGTCGACGTAGTCGAGAGCGGTCAGGGTGTAGAACCACAGGATGTGGCTGTGCAGGGCCTCAGCGCCCTCGATGAGGTTACGGATGATGCGCGCGTTGTTCGGGATCTTGATCCCCATCGCGGCTTCAGAGCCCATCGTCGAGGCATGGCCGTGCGAGATCGGGCAGACGCCGCAGATACGCTGCGATACATAGAAGGCGTCCGCGGGGGCACGGCCCAAGAGCACCGTCTCCATTCCGCGGTACAGCCCGCCGGAGACCCAAGCATCCTTGACCACGCCGTTGTCGACTTCGACCTCGACGCGCAGGTGACCCTCAATACGGGTGACCGGATCGATTTCTACTCGTGCCACTACTTGTCGCCTCCCTTCTGCTTCAGATCAGAGACCTTCTCGGTCTCGGTGGGGACGCCCTTGATGCGACCCTTGGCAGCAGAGCCGAGGCCGTGGGCCACGAGGCCGACAGCAGCGACGCCACCGACGACCGCTCCGATCGTTGCCGGCTGAACGCCGCCGACACCGGGGAGACGAACGTCAGCCAGTCGGCTCAGGAACGGAGCGCTGGCGTCGAACCAGTTACCGGATCCGCCCTTGGCGGGATCAGCGGTGCCACAACCGATGCAAGGCGATCCGCCTTCGACGCACCAGGAGGTGCGGCGATTCCAGCGAACGAGCGGGCAGTTCGTCTTGGTCTGCGGACCCTTGCAGCCCATCTGGTACAGGCACCAACCGGCCGCTTCCTGCGCAGCGTGATCGGCACTGCCGAAGACGACGAACTCGCCGTTCTCGAAGTGGCCGCGACGGGGGCAGTTGTCGTGGATGGTGGAGCCGAAGATGAGCTTCGGGCGACCCTCGGAGTCGAGCTTCTTGAGGATCGATCCGTCAGCCAACTCGCCCATCAGCAGGACGTCGACGAGCATGGCGACGACCCACTCAGGGTTGACCGGACAGGTCGGCAGGTTGATGACGGGAACATTGATGCCGCTGTCCTTGAGGAACTTCGAGACGCCGGTGGCGTTCGCGATGTTCGGAGCGCCAGCGACCCAACCACCATCGACCGCGCACGAACCCACGGCGATGACTGCGGCAGCCTTCGCGGCGACCTCCTTGAGTTCATCGATGCCGGGGCGGCCACCGATGCGCAGGACGTTACCGTTCTCTCCGAGCATGACGGAGCCCTCGACGATAAGGACGTATCCGCCCTTATCGACGGTCGCCTTGATGTTCTCCTCGGCCTGCTTGCCCGCTGCGGCCATGACCGTCTCCCAGTAGTTCACGGAGAGAAGATCGAGGACCACCGTCGGGACGTCAGGCGAGTCGACCTGCGCCATGGATTCCGTGCAGCCCGTGCACAGACCATGAGCCATCCACAAAGCCGGCTGCAGCGTCGCGCCCTTCTCGACTGCGGCAGCTATCTGCGGAGCGTACATCTCGGACATTCCGAGCATTGCGGCAACGGAGCCGCAGTACTTCAGAAAATCACGCCTCGAGACGCCCCGCGCGGCGAGGAGTCCAGTGAACTCACCTCGCGCTTCTTGCGCCATCCCATACACCTCCTTGCGTTGTCAACACGAACAAATGTGCGGACAGTGCTGTGTCCCGCTCGTCCCGCGCCCTTCGGGGCACATCAGGAGCGGGCCACCCGTACTCGTGCCTCCTTCCCGTACTGTCGAGATCGGTCTTCTTAGCTCACATGCCCGGACACAGCGATGCCGCCCCGAGTGCCCCGGAGGGGACGCTGCGAAACGGCGTTAGTGGCCAAGCATGCGAAAACCGATGGGTTGCTTCCGGCACCGGCGGGCAGACCTGCCCGGGTGTCGGGTCAAACGGTGGGGAGAACGAGGGGCGCGGTCAAGGAAGGGCGAGCGCTCACGCGCTGCCGGACACCCCGCTGACCGACGTGGAGAAAGATAGTCATAGCCCCTCACGACACCGTTGTCGCAACCTACCTCGTACGAGTCTGCCGCTTCGTGACGGCGTGCACAATACCTTGCGACACACTCGCTCACATCGGGCGCGTCCGGGGTGCCTGAATCCGGCCATTGCAGACACCGGGCGCACTTGGCGTATCATCTTGCCACGCGCCGCCGGGGGAGCGTGGCGGGTCGAGTGTCACGGAGGTGTGTGAGTGTCCGTTCAGGGACCGCGGCTCATGATGGATATCAGGGCCTTGACGCCTGCTTTGCGGCGTCCACTGATCTTGGCGACAGTCGATCAGCTCCTGTCGCTGGGCGCAGCGGAGACCGTGGTCGTCATCTGTGATTCCGAGCCCGCCGGATTGGGCTACCAGATGGAACTGCGTCGCGAGACCCGCGGCCGCGTCTCCTACTCCTACGATCAGCGGCTCGACGGTGCGTGGGTCGCGCTGATCACCCTGCTTCCCGAGAAGCCGTGACCCGCTCGCGCTGAGCCAAGCGATGCGACGGTCAGGCCGTCGCGGACCGCATCAGGCGCTCCAGGAGCGCGGGCAGTTCCTCAAGAGACCCCCGATGGTCCGTCCGGGCCGCCGCGTCGTCGCCTACGTAATATGTCCGCATCCCCACGGCCGAGGCGGGCAGGTCCATCGCGCGGTCGTCTCCGACCATGAGGCACGATGAAGGTGCGCAGCCGATCATGGATGCCGTCTGTTCGAAGTAGCCGGGCAGCGGCTTGCACGCGTGCATCGTCTCGTACGTCGTGATCGCATCGAATCCCACGTCATCGAGTCCCGCCCAAGCCAGTCGGTGCGCGATCGCACTCGCCGGGAAGATCGGCTGCGTCGCCACCGCGACCTTGAGTCCGAGCGCTCTTGCCGCTTCGATCGCTTCGCGCGCGCCGCGAGCGGGGCCATAGCCGTCACCGAGGGTAGGGAACACGTCGCGATAGAACGCCTCGAAGATGTGCCAGTGTTCGCCGAGGTCGATACCGGTCCTGGCCTTGAAGTCCTCGTCGAATACCTGCTTGTTGGTCTGGAGCGGGTGCGGCCGCTGCATGGCTTCGGTGGACGCGAGGATGGTCGGCATGACGTCGATGCCGGGGAAGTGGGGCCCAACGCTTGCCTGGAGCGCCTTGAAGTAGCGGCGCAGGAAGGCGTCGAGGTCCAGGGCGAGCAGGGTGCCATCGAGATCGAAGAGTATGCCGTGCATCGTGTTGTCCAACCTCAGTGGGGGTGGGGGTCACGTGTTTCCCGGTGCCGGGCATCGTAGCACCCGCCTTGCCTATCGCGGGCGGTGTGGGTCCACGAACGGGGGTATACCATTCAGGCAATGGAGCGGCGGCCTGACGGCCGCGAGCCGCACACCGTCGAAAAGGGATGTGAACCGATGAAGGACTTCAGCGCGAGCGAGCTTGCCACGTTCGACGGAAAGGGAGGCCGTTCGGCGTACGTGGCCTATCAGGGCCTCGTGTACGACTTGAGTGCATCCCCGATGTGGAGCGGCGGGGACCACGAGGGTATGCACGCGGCGGGCGCGGACATGACCGCCGAGCAGGATGACGCCCCCCACGACGTTCACGTGACGGACTTCCCTCAGGTCGGCCGACTGGTCTAGGCCGGAATGCATACGAGGAGTAGGATGATCAGGAAAGGTCATGGGGCGGACGTGGTTGAGAGGAATGGCTATTTCTATGAAGACTCTTGATAATGTGCGGTTCGTACCCATGTTGGCGGGGCTGTTCCTGGCGGGGATGCTGGTCGTGCCTGCCGTCTCCATTGCGGCCCAGCCGCCGGTGAATCTCGGCACGACCAAGAACTTCGCGGTCTTGGCCGGGTCGACCGTGACCAACACCGGACCCACCACGATCGACGGGAATGCTGGCGGCGACGTAGGGCTCGCTCCGGGGAGCGAGTTCGTTTCGACGGGCGTCACCATGACCGGCGTCCAGCACATTAGCGACGCTGTCGCGATCAAGGCTAAGACCGATCTGGTGGCCGCATACGACGATGCCGCGGGCAGGACCCCGTTCACCACGGTTCCGGTCGAGCTCGGCGGAACGACCCTGAAGAGCGGCGTGTACGTCACGAGCACGGGAGCCCTCCAGATCACGGGCGTTCTCACGCTGGACGCCCAGGGCGACCCCAACGCCGTCTTCATCTTCAAGTCCGCATCGACATTGATCATGAACCCGGGCAGCAGCGTCCGTCTCATCAATGGTGCGCGCTACTGCCGGGTGTTCTGGCAGGTCACCAGTTCGGCGACCTTGGACACGGGCTCCCACTTCGTCGGCCACCTCTTCGCGATGACCTCGATCTCAGCTAAGACGGGCGCGACGATCCAGGGGCAGCTGCTGGCTCGTACCGGCGCGGTCACCCTGGACACCAACACCATCACCAACGGGCTCTGCGCCACCGTCTCGACGGGTACGGTCAACGGCGGAAAACTCCCGAAGACCGCCACTCCTTGGTACAACCTGCTCCTTGCGGGCGCGGTCCTGGCGATGCTGGGCGCCGGTGGCCTCTGGGCGACGACCAGAAGGATCCATGCGTAGCCCGCATACGCCACGAAGAAGGCTCTCCCTTGTAACCTTGCTGTCCCTGGGATCGTTGATCCTAGGGACAGCTCTGCTGTGTTGGGCGCTGGTGAACATCCGGGCGCAGTCCGTTGATGCGGCGGGGGCCTACCGTGTCCCCGCATCCCGCCCGGCCACGCTCGCGGCAGTGCCGGCCACGCCGGCTGCGTCGCCCGCTCCGATCGCCGCCGAGGCCGCCACGTCGCAGCCGGTCCTTCGGCAGCCGGCGACGGGTGACAGGATCGGCACCCTGTCGATCCCTGTCCTGGAGCAGAAGTGGCCCATCATCGAGGGAACCGGCGACGCCGAGCTCAAACGCGGCGTCGGTCACTACGTCAAGAGCGTGCTGCCCGGGATCGAGGACAACTGCGTCCTGTCGGGTCACCGGGACACGGTGTTCTCGCGACTCGGCAAGGTGAAGATCGGTGATCTGCTGCTCGTCACCACGCCCATCGAGACGTACACGTACCAGGTGCGACGTATCAGGATCGTCGACAAGGACGACAGGACCGTCATCGTGCCGTTCGATCATGCGGTCCTGACGCTGAGTACGTGCTATCCGTTCGACTACGTGGGCAGCGCACCGCGCCGGTACGTCCTCGTCGCCGACCTGGTGCCGAACCGGTAGGTCCGCGCCCGCGGTCGGGGCTAACCGGTGACGGTGAGGTCGAACAGCGCGATCGTCTCGACGTGCCACGTTTGCGGGAACAGGTCCACCGGAGTGGCGGATACCAGGTGGTAGCCCGCTTCGATGAGGGCGCGCGCGTCGCGGGCCAGAGTGGCGGAATCGCACGATACGTAGCAGATGCGGCGTGCACCGGTGGCGATGAGTCCGGAGAGGACCTCCGGACTCATGCCCGAACGGGGAGGGTCTACCAGCGCGACGTCGAAGTGCCCCGCGTCGGCCAGTGCTCGAGCGGCCTCGCCGGGCATGACATCGACCCATACCTCGGCCGCTTCGACGTTCGCGCGCAGGTCGCGCACGGCCGAACCGGAGCCCTCGATCGCCACCACCTCGCCAGCGATCTCGGCCAGCGGGAGCGTGAAGGTACCGGCACCCGCGTACAAGTCGAGCACCCGGTCGGAGCCATCCACCTCGAGCAGCCGCAGCACCTCGGCGACCATCGTCTCGGCGAGCACCGTGTTGACCTGGAAGAAGGTCGGCGCGGAGATGGCATAGGAGAAGCCTCCCAGGCGCTCGCGCCAGTTGCCCTTGCCCGCGAGCACCTCGACCTTCAGGACGGCGCGTTCCTTCATCTCACCCTTCACGAGCACGCGGGTGATGCAGGTCGGACGCAGCGCGTCCGCGAGTGTCTTCGCGACGGCGTGGCGGGGGAACGCGACCGGAGGTCCCCACAGGTCGATCTCGAGGTCCTTGGTGTTCGCAGCCACGCGGATCGCGACCCGGTCGATCTCCAGCTCCGTGCGCCCGCCGAGGTACCGCAGCGCTCCGCTGAGTGCCTTCGGCGCCTTGCGGGCGCGCTCCGGAAGCAGCAGGCACGCGTCGATGGGGACGATCTCGTCGGTTCCGGCGGCCGTCATACCGATCTTCGGCGGGACACCCGGTCCGTGCGCCACGCGAAGCTCGAGACGGTTGCGATAACCGTAGGGGGACGGGCCGGTGATGATCTCGGCGACCTGGGGGTCCTCGATCTTGCCGATGCGCTTCAGGGAGTCGATGACCTGCGTGCGCTTGGCCTCTGTCTGAGCGCCATAGGAGATGTGCTGCCATTGACACCCGCCGCAGCGACCGAAATACGGGCACGGCGGAGTCCGGCGCTCGGGAGAGGGGGTGACGATCGCCGAGATGTCGGCTTCCAGATAGCGTCCGTGATCGGCCGTGACTTCGACGTCGACCACGTCTCCGGGGCAGCCCTGCCGAACGAAGACCACGCGGCCGTCTTCGGCGCGCGCGACCGCGGACCCTCCGTGAGCCAGTCCGTCGATCTGCAGTCCTCGTATCGATGCCATGCGCTTCTCACTTCTTTCGGGGGGTGCCATTGTACGGCAGGGCACGATCCGACCAACTCGCTCTTCACCTCTTCCGCAGCTAGGTCGATACTGGTTGCAGGTCATCGCAGCGAGGGCTGCTGTTCCGCGCGCGATGAGAGCGGGGATGCTATGGGAGGGTGGTTCGGTGGAGGTTCAGATGAAGGTGCTCGTCGTCGACGACGACCTGTCGATGTTCGAACGGCTGCAGGCCTACTTCTCGTCGAAGGCGCCGGAGCTGACCGTATTGAGCGCGATCTCGGGCGCGCGGGCGCGGGCGATCGCGACCTCTCAGCACCCTGACGTCATCCTGATCGACGCCGACATCCCTGACGATGACGGGTATCTGCTGTGCGCCAAACTGATCGACGAGCGTGACCTGGTCGATGTCAGGGTCATCATCCTCGCCGCTGCTGTGGATGACGCGGCCGTGGTCAGGTCGCGCGACGCCGGCGCCTTCGCGGTGATCGCTTCTGGAAGCGACCCTGCGGAAGTACTCGAGACCATCCGGCGCGTCGGGAAGCGGTCGCTGTCGGCCGCGATGGTCGCGGATGGGGCGTCCGCCGGCGTGCCCGTGCCGCCCGATCCCAGGGTCGCCGCCAGCTCGCGCCCGGCGCCTCCCGGTTCTCGTTCCGACAACATCAACGTCGACGACCTTCTGCGCACGCTTCTCGAGCGCGATGGGTCCGATCTCCACCTCACGGCGGGAAGCCCTCCGGGACTGCGTATCCGCGGAGAGATCCATCCGCTGGAGAACTGCGAACCGCTCACGCCGAAGGACACGCAGGAGCTCATCCTGTCCCTGTTGTCCGAGGAGCAGAGGCGCCGCTTCGACGCCGAACTCGAACTCGACTTCGCGTACTCGATCCCGGGACTGTCGCGCTTCCGCTGCAACGTATTCCAGCAGCGCAACTCGATGGGCGCGGTCTTCCGCTGTATCCCGCTGACCATCCCCAGTCTCGACGACCTGCACCTGCCGAAGGTCTGCCGCCAGCTGGCGGAGAGGCCACGGGGACTGGTGCTCGTCACGGGGCCGACCGGCTCCGGCAAGTCGACGACGCTCGCGGCGATGATCGACCACATCAACGCCACTCGCCCGGTGCACATCGTGACGCTCGAGGATCCGATCGAGTTCATGCACCGCAACAAGATGGCTTACGTGAACCAGCGTGAGATCGGCGCGGACACACGCTCCTTCGCCTCCGCGCTGCGGCGGGTCCTGCGCCAGGACCCCGACGTCATCCTGGTGGGCGAGATGCGCGACCTGGAGACCATCTCCGCCGCGATCACCGCAGCCGAGACCGGACACCTCGTGCTCGCCACGCTGCACACGACCGGTGGTCCCGAGACTGTGGATCGCATCATCGACGTCTTCCCGCCGCATCAGCAACAGCAGATACGTATGCAGCTGTCCGCGACGCTCGAAGGCGTGCTCTCCCAGGTGCTTCTCAGGTCGGCGGACGGGGTCTCCCGCACGATGGCTATGGAGATCATGCTGGGCGTCCCCGCGATCTCGAACCTGATCCGCGAGGGCAAGACGCATCAGATGCCGACGATCATCTACGGCGCCCAGTCGGTGGGCATGCAGACACTGGACCAGCACATCAAGCAGCTGCTGCAAGCCGGCCTGGTGACGTTCGACGAAGCGATGAGCAAGGCCAAGGAGCCCCGCGAACTCGCCGCCATGCTTGGACGCACACTGTAGGGATCCCCGTGTGGTGGCGCTCCCGCAGCGCCCGCGCCCCCATGAGGGAGGCGGGCGCTGCCGCGTCACGGCTACGCTCCAAGGGGATAATGACTCGTCGGCTTCGTGCCGACGCCGACCAGCGAGGAGGACGATCGTGGACATCGTTCACGTGAGATGGGTCGATCGACGCCAGTTCGTGGGATGGGACTCGAAGGGCCACGGTATCGTCATGGATGGTGCCGCGGGCGGAGCGGGCGAGGGCACCGGAGTGCGCCCGATCGAACTGGTGCTCTACGGGCTGGCCGGCTGTACCGCCATGGATGTCGTCAGCGTGCTCGAGAAGAAGCGCCTCGATGTTCGAGGCGTCGAGATCATCGTGACCGGCGAACAGCAGATCGAGGAATACCCGCACTACTACGAATCGATCTCGCTCGAGTACGTGGTGACGGGCGTGGGTATCCCGGACGCGGCGGTGGCGCGCGCGATCGAGCTCTCCGAGACGAAGTACTGCTCGGTCAAGGGCACGTTGGGACCGCAGGTCACCGTCACGACCAGTTTCCGCGTGGTGGAACCCCCGGCGCCCGGGCCTCGCCCGGCTGACGGTGAGCCGGGCGCATGAGCGGTCCCTGCCCGGAGATCACCTGCGTCGTGATGCCCGTATACAACGAGGAGGCCATGGTCGTCGGCGTCCTTGACGCGGTGCGCGCGCGTTTCGAGGGCGCGATCGTACTGGTCGATGACGGCTCGACCGACGGGACCGTCGGCCTGGTCGAGTGTCGCGCCGACGTCACTTTGGTGCGCCACGCCGAGAACCGTGGCTATGGCGCATCTCTCGCGAGTGGATTCGCCGCGGCGCTCGATATGGGAGCCGAGGCGGTCATCACGATGGATTGCGACGGGCAGCACGAACCCAGGCACATCCTGGAGTTCTGTGAGGCGCTCGTCCGGTGCGGGACCGACATGGTCTCCGGGTCGCGCTATCTGCCCGGCAGCGGCGCAGCCGGTCGTGTGCCCCCGGATCGGCGCGTGGTGAACACGCAGGTCACGGCCATCGTCAACGCGGTGACCGGCTGGGAGTTGACCGATGCTTTCTGCGGATTCAAGGCATATCGCGCCGACGCACTCCGCCGCGTTGAGATCGATGAGACCGGTTACGCGATGCCGCTCGAGTTCTGGGCGCGCGCATGGCGAGCGGGACTCACGGTGTGCGAATTGCCCGTCGAGCGGATCTACATGGACCACGACCGTTCGTTCGGGCATGACCTGGATGACCCCGAACGCCGGATGGCGTACTACCTCGCTGTCTGGGAGCGCGCGCTTGCCGAGTCGGCTTCCGACGGCACAGAAGGAGTGACCGACCATGGCTGACGTGATCTGCATCGGAGCGCATCCCGACGACGTCGAGATCGGGATGGGGGGTACTGTCGCGAAGATGGTCGCCCAAGGGCTGGACGTCGTGATCGTCGACCTGACCGATGGCGAGCCCACTCCGCGCGGCACGCACGATATCCGGGTCCGCGAGGCGACGGCGTCCGCCGCGTCCCTCGGGGTGCAGCGCCGCATCATGATGCCGCTCGTGAATCGCGAACTCGCGGACACCGTCGTCGCGCGGACCATGCTTGCCGAGATTATTCGCGAGCATCGCCCCCGCGTACTTTTCGCGCCGTACCCGATCGATGCGCATCCCGACCACATCGCCGCGTCTGCGATCGTGGAGGCCGCGCGCTTCTATTCGAAGTTCGTGAAGACCGAGATGGCCGGAGAGCCGCACTTTCCCGCTCGCGTCTATCACTACTTCGCCGTGCATCTGCGGCTGCTGGCCAAACCCTCCTTCATCGTCGACGTGTCCGGATCGCTTGAAGCGAAGGCTGCCGCGTTGGCGTGCTATGAGTCCCAGTTCGGCCCGGACACCGCGAATGAGAGCGTGCTGTCGTGGGTGTCGGGTCAGGCCGGCGTCTGGGGCGCGTTGATCGGGTGCGCAGGGGGAGAACCGTTCTTCTCTCGCGAGGAGATCGGTATCCGCGACATCAGGGACCTGGTGTAGCCGTGGCACGCGTATCGCGGGCCGTGCCCGCCGGTCACGGAGAGGTCATGACCGTCCCCGACTACTCGGAATGGGCCGATCGCGCCCGCGCCGGCGCAGCTCTGGCTGCGTCGTGGGATGCGGCACTGTGCGGCGTGCCGGTCACGGAGTTGCGGGCGATGGCGCGCAGGGAGGCCTTGACGGCGGGGGCCGCCTTCTCCTCCCGTATGGGCGTCCTCGTGAGAGCGGTGGAGGACGAGCCCGAGTTGATCGTCATGACCGGGCACCAGCCGGAGCTCTACCATCCCGGTATCTGGATCAAGGATTTCCTGCTCCAGCGTCTCTCGGACGAGACGGGCGCCGCGGCGATCGATCTCGTCGTCGACTCGGACGGGTTCGACACGCTCGACATCCACTCGCCGTGTCTGCGCCCGGAGGTCCGCGTCTGTCGCACCTACCTCGCCGTCGGCGTGCAGGACGGCTGCTACGCGTGTGCCCCGGTCCCCTCGGCGGACGACCTCGGACGTTTCTGCGAGGCCGGCGCCGAGAACCTCGCGACCCTCACCGCTCCCGCACTCGGGCATCACTTCGCCCGATTCTGCGAGGGGTTGCGCATAGCCGCGACCGAGGCCGAGAACTTGGCGGAGCTCGTCACCTTCTCCCGCCGCCGCTTCGAGGCGAGCGCGGGATCTGACTACCTTGAGTTGCCCGTGACGGCGATGGCCCGCTCTCGGGCATTCGCGACCTTCGTGGCGCACCTCGCCGGCGACGCGCGGGCCTTCGCCGCCGCGTACAACGCGGCGCTGTCCGACTATCGCGAACGCACCGGGACGCGCAGCGCCGCGCAGCCGTTCCCTGATCTGCAGTCCGACGGCGACCTTGTGGAGCTGCCCTTCTGGTTGCTCGACAGTGGCCGGCGCACGGTATGGGCACGCGTCGGCGACAGTCCCGCACTGGTCGTCGACGGCGAGGTCGTGTGCGATCTGTCCGATGTGGCCTCGGCAGCCGATCGACTGTTCGCTGCGGGGCTGCGGCTTGCGCCCAAGGCGCTCGCGCTTACGCTCTTCACGCGGCTGCTGGTCGCCGACCTGTTCATCCACGGTGTTGGCGGAGGGCGTTACGACCAAGTGACGGACGACGTGTTCCGTCGATACCTCGGGATCGAGCCGATCCCGGTCGTCGTCGCCTCGATGACCGTCTACCTGCCGCTCGGCGCTCGAGTCGTGCGTGACGAGGAGATCGAGGCGGTGGCGATGGCCCTCAACCGGCTCCGTCACAACCCCGACCAGATGTTGGACGACATGGAGTTCGATACGGCCGAGGGACACGCGCGCTCACTCGCTTTGTCGGCGGAGAAGGGCCGACTCGTCGCGGAGATCGCGGGGCCCGCAGCGGACAAGAAGGCCATCGGCAAGCGGATCCGCGAGGTGAACGCGGAGTTGGCGGCCCTGCTGTCGCCATACGAATCCGAGTTGCAGACCGAACTCGAAGAGCTGCGTCGGATGCAGGAAGCGAGCGGGATCCTGACCGACCGGACCTATCCGTTCTGCTTCTGGAGCCCCGAGGAGATCGCCGACAAGGCTCGCTGAGCCGACGACCGGTGCCGCGACCGCGACGCCGGTGCTAGAATCCTGCAACATCCGTGATTTGCGGACGCCAATCGAATACATATGGGAAGGACGTTGCTCCATGGGCAAGCCTGTTGTTGACGTCGATCTTTGCACCGCTTGTGGCATCTGCGTGGACGAGTGCCCGTCCAGCGCCCTGGACCTCGGCGATACGGCCATCCTGGCCCGTCCCGATGACTGCACCGAGTGCGGCACGTGCCAGGAAGTCTGCCCCAACGAGGCCATCGCCCTGTAGGCGGTCCTTCTGCACGAACAAAGAGCCGGCCCCGAGATTCGGGGCCGGCTCTTTGTGTCCTTGGGCGGGTCGTCGGGGGTCTTTAGCCCCGCGGCCCCATGCGGTCTTCGAAGTAGAGCTTGGGCTCGCGTCCCCGGAGCAGGCCGACGAACCGTTTGTGATGCGCGGCGTACACGAGGAGCCCCATGAACAAGGCGAAAGGCCAGTCGGGCGAGCGGAGCGCCAGCGCGACCGCCGGCAACGTGAACGCGGCCGTCACCTGCCCGGCCATCATGTAGCGCGTGATCGCGATCGTCAGAAGGCCGATGGTGACGACCGCGACGAAGTAGCGCCAATCGTAGGCGAGCAGCGCCCCGGCTCCCGTTGCCAGTCCCTTGCCGGTCCGCGCGAAGCGCCGATGGATCACCGCCATCCAAAGCGAGTAGTTGTGCCCGAGCACCGCGCCGAGGACCATCGCGGGGACGGTCAACGCGACGAGCGAGAGCCCGCCGCCGAGCGACACTCCGAACGGCACGATAACGGGTAGCCCGCTGAGCGCCTTGACCGCCGCCACAGGGATGAGTCCTTTGAAACCGTCGCAGAACATCGCGAGGAGGAACCATCCCCACGACCCGGTGGTGCGTCGCACGTTCATCGACCCGACGTTGCCCGTGCCGTGAGTGGTGATGTCCTCTCCGGTGACGACGCGGACGATGAGGTAGGCGAAGGGGATCGAGCCGATCAGGTAGCCGGCGACGAGGGAGAGGAGGGGGGTCGAGAGTCCTATCGCTCCCATGTCACGTCTTCCTCGGCACGAGGCATTCGATCGCGCCCGGCAGCATCGTGACCTCGTAGCGGTGTTCGAGCAGCACCTCGCCATCGATCTGCGCGGGCAGCGGTACGGGACTGTCGATGACCGCGGAGGTGTGGTGCGACATGTGCACGACGCGCATCCGGGTGTGTTTCCCGGCGATGACGAAGGGGAGGCGCCACAGCGCCTCGCCCAGTCTCAGCGGATCGATCATGCACACGTCGAACAGTCCGTCGGTGGGATCGGCGTCGGGCGTGATCTTGAAGCCGCCGCCGTAGGTCTCGCCGTTGGTGATCGCGACGATGAGGGTCTCGCACTTGTAGGGTGTACCGCCGTCGAACGACATCTCGACGGGGAACGCACCCAGGTCCTTGAACAGGACGTGGAGCAGCGCCGTCAGGTAGAGCCACAGGCCGCTGCGGCCCTTGGTGACCTTGTACTCCACCGCTTTCGCGGTCACCTTCGCGTCGAGGCCCGCGGCGAAGGAGTTGTTGAAGAACACCCCGTTGCAGACGCCCACGTCGTACGGGCGGCGCTCTCCGGTCGCGAGCAGCATCGTCGCTTCGGGCAGGTCGAAGGGCACGCCCAACGTGCGGCAGGTGTCGTTGCCGGATCCCGTGGGCAGGATGGCCAGCGCGGGGCGCCGGTCCGCGGGGATGCGCATCAGCCCGTTGAGCACCTCGTGCACGGTCCCGTCACCTCCCGAGGCGACCACGACGTCGTAGTCGGCCGCCGCCGCAGCGAGTTCGGTCGCATGCCCGGGGGATGTGGTCTCGATGGTGTCGTGGGGGATGCTCGACAGGAGCTTCTCGATGATCGGGGCGAGTCGTTCGGCCTCCCCATGGCGTGCTTGCGGGTTCGAGATGATCAGATGCCGGGTCTGCGCCGTCACTTCGTCTCCCATCGGAGGTGTGTGTGGTGCAAGCATAGCTGAACTCCGGTGGCGGTAGCGGCCGCGACGCCGCGTGTGCTACCGTATCCCCCCGGTCGTGACATGCCCTGTTAGCCCAGCGGATAGAGCGTCTGCCTCCGGAGCAGAAGGTCGCAGGTTCGAGTCCTGCACAGGGCACCATCGCTAGTACACACGAAGGCCCGGCGCAGCGCGCCGGGCCTTCGCTTATTCGGAACGGACGCAGGCGCTTTTCGATCAGGCGTGTTCCTTCTCGTGCTCTGCCTTGGCCTGCTCGATGATCTTCTGGGCCATCTCGAAGGGCACCTCGGCATACTCGCCGATCTCGAGCGTATAGGAGCCCGTGCCGTGCGTCAGTGAGCGCAGCAGCATCGAATACTGCACGACCTCCGCATACGGGACCGAGGCTTTGATGACCTGCCGGCCGCCGACGCCTTCCATGCCGTTGACACGGCCCCGCCGCGACGAGATGTCTCCCATGACATCGCCGGCGTACTTGTCGGGCACGGTGATGTCCAGGTGGGCGATCGGCTCGAGCAATACGAGATCGGCCTTCTCCGCGGCGGCGCGGAATCCGAGACGTGCCGCCGTGCGGAAGGCGATCTCGGACGAGTCCACCGCGTGATACGAGCCGTCGCAGACGGCGACCTTGACGTCGACGACCGGATAACCCGCCAGCACCCCATGGGTCATGGTCTCCTGGACACCCTTGTCGACCGCCGGGATGTATTGCCGGGGGATGCGCCCTCCCACGATCTCGTCGAGGAACTCGTACCCGTGCCCCGGGTTCGGCTCCAGCCGCAGCGTGCAGTCACCGAACTGGCCTGAGCCGCCCGTCTGCTTCTTGTGCCGGCCCTGCGCCGATGCGACCTTGCGAACCGTCTCGCGGTAGGGGATGCGTACATCGAGGAGTTCGGTCTCGACGCCGAAGCGCGCGCGGAGGTGCGCCATGACCACGTCGATCTGGGTGTCTCCCAAGGCGTTCAGGATCGTCTGATGGGTCTCGTCCTCGCGCCGGATGCGGAGTGTCGGCTCCTCCTCAACGATCTTGTTGAGGCCGGTGCCGAGCTTGTCCTCATCGGCCTTGTTCTTGGCGCGTATGGCTACTGCGAACAGCGGGTCGGGGAGCGGCATGGCCACGAAGGTGACGTCGCCCCTGGCCGAGAGCGTGTCGTTGGTGATGACGTCGCCGAGCTTGGGGAGCACCGCGATGTCGCCGGCCGGAACGGCCTCGACATCCTTGGCCTCTTTGCCCGTCAGCTTGAGGATGTGCGCCGGGCGCTCCTTCTTGCCCGTGCGCGAGTCGATCAGCTCCGTGCCGGGAGTGAGCGTTCCCGATACGACCTTCACGAAGTTGAGGCGCCCCTGGTACGGGTCCGAGAGCGTCTTGAACACGAAGGCGGAGGCCTCCCCGGCGACGCTGAACGGGACAGGTTCGCCATCCATCGTGGGCAGCGGGCCGTGGGCGTCGGGCTCGGGGAAGAAGGTCACGATCTCGTCCATCAGGTCCTCGATGCCCTGCATCTTGAGGGCGGACCCGACGAACACCGGCACGATGATCCCCTGTGCGATCGCCAAGCCGAGCAGCTTCTCGAGGTCGGACTGTGACAGGGTCTCGCCCTCGAGGAACTTTTCCATGAGTACCTCGTCGGCTTCTGCGACGAGGTCGGTGAGTTTCTCACGTGCCGCTTCCACCGCCGGCATGAACTCGGCCGGGATCTCATCCATGTGCTCGCCGTCGTCCTCGTGGTGATAGGCCTTCAGGCGGATGATGTCGATGACGCCGTGGAAGTCTGAGGCGGCTCCCATCGGGATCTGGATCGCGCCGACGCGGTGACCGTAGGTCTCCTCGAGCTTCGCCATGACGGCCGCGAAGTCGGCGTGTTCCTTGTCCATACGGTTGACGAACACCGAGCGCGCGATGCCCATCTTGCCGGCCGCGTCCCACAGCCGCTCCGTCTGGACCTGCGGGCCGGCGACGGCGTCGATCACGAACAGCGCCATCTCCGCGGCCTGCATACCGGCGATCGCGTCACCCATGAAGTCGGCGAAGCCGGGGGTGTCGATCACGTTGATCTTGACGCCCTTGTGGACGACGGGCGCGAGCGACAGGTTGACGGTCATCTGTCGCTTGATCTCTTCTGGGTCGTAGTCGAGTGACGAGTGGCCGTCGTCGACGGTTCCGAGGCGCTTGGTTTCTCCGGCCATGAAGAGCATCGCCTCGGCGAGCGACGTCTTGCCCGCGCCCCCATGGCCTACAAGAACGACGTTCCGGACCTTGTCGGTGCTCGGTGCTCCCATGAGACATCGCCTCCACACGTCTGGTCTGGCGTTGCGCTCCTGGGCACGCGGCCCTCACTAGGAGCGACGGCACGTTCGGGCGTCGCACCTCGCGCGCGCGACGAATCACACACTATCACCACCCACGCGCGCGAGGGGAGTGCCGCGGCACGGCTTCGTGCGTGCGGGGGTCGTATGGCGGCGGCGGAGCCGGGGCTGGTAAGATATCGCTCGATGCCTCGTCTACCCCACATCGCCGTCGCAGCGGCCCTTATCGTCTCCCTCGGCCTCTTGGCTGCGTGTACGAGCGCACCCTCATCCGTTGTGCCGTCTCCGCAGCCGGCGGACACCGCCACGCAGACAGCGGGCCCGTCCGTGAACATCGTCACGGGCAAGGGCGATATCACCATCGCGTTGGATGGGACCAAGGCGCCCAAGACCGTCGCCAACTTCGTGAAGCTCATCCGCGCGGGTTTCTACGACGGGTTGTTGATCCACCGCGTCGAGCCGGGCTTCGTGGTCCAGGCCGGGGATCCGCTCACGAAGGGGGTCGGCTCCAAGGAGCTGCTCGCGATCCTCGCCCGACGTGAGGCCGGCGCGCCGGCCTCGGGCGATCCGGTGATCGGCTCGGGCGGTCCGGGCTGGACGATCCCGTTCGAGCGGAACGATCTCGTCCATGATCGTGGTGTTATCGCCATGGCGCGGTTACAGGACCCCGACTCCGCGGGATCCCAGTTCTACATCACACTCGCCCCCGCGCATCCGCTGGATGGGGACTATGTCGTTTTCGGCAAGGTGACGCAGGGGATGGAGGTCGTCGACGCGCTCGCTGTCGGCGACAAGATCGTCTCTGCCACCGTCACAGAAGACTAGGGAGCCACAACGTGGAGGACTTGCACCGCTCTGCTGGCGAGGCGGCGTACGCGTCGGGCGATTGGGACCGGGCAGCGCTGGAGTACATGGCCGCGGTACGCGACCTGCCCGCCGAAGGTTCCGGGCAGGCCCTGCATCGTGCCGGCAACGCATTGGTGAAGCTCGGTCGTTACGGCGATGCCGTGACCGTCTACGAGCGCGCCGTGCTCGACCGCACCTACGATCGCCGAGGTGCGGTGTTTGCGAACCTCGGCGCCGCGTGCAGTGCGGCCGGCCTGTACGACAAGGCCGTCGTCGCATACGATCTCGCGCTCGACGATGAGTCGTACCCGACGCCCTACAAGGCGCTGCAGGGCCGCGCGGGCGCTCTCTACGAACTCGGTCGATACGAGGACGCCACGATCGCCTACCGCCAGGCCGCCTGGGCCGACGGCAACCCCGATCCCGGCCGCGCGTTCAACAACCTGGGCCTCTCGTTCATGGCGCTCGGGCGCCCGCAGGAAGCGGTCGAGGCGTTCAAGGCCGCAACCGGCCTTGCGAGTTACGGCGCCAAGGGCAAAGCCACTGCGAACCTGGCGCTGGCGTATGCGGCCATGGGCTTCTTCGAAGAAGCCGTGCGCGAGTTCGAGCGGTCGCGCGACGGGTTCGGCCACGAGCTGACCGGAGACATGCTCGCCGCCTACGAGCAGTGCCTCGAGAAGGTCGGCTCCAGCGACGGACCCGTGGTGGCGCCGTTCGAGCCACTCGAGCGCGAGACCGTCGAGGGTTGGGCGACGGGGGAGCTGCCGCCGGCGATGGCCGCCACGGGCTCGTTCACGCCGCTGCCGGACGTTGACGGTGAAGCGACCCAGCGGTTTTTCGACATGTCCGAGACGGAGATGCGGGACACCGACCGTGCGGAGCGCAAGGCCGCCCGTTCTGCGCGGCTGACACCACGGCTCATCGCTCTTCGCGTGGGTATCTCCTTGGCCGTCGTCCTCTGCATCGCGGGTGTGTTCGGCGGATTTCTGTACGCGGGGTTCGGATACCCGACGCAAACGCAGACCGTCTCTGAGTTGCTCGACGCCTACCGCTCCTCCGGTTCGTACAGCCAATATTGGGTGGCGGTCCCCCAGACGAACGTGAAGCAGGAGATGAACCAGCTCCCGGCACGCTTCGCTTCGTATCGGATCGCGGGGATCGATCGCACCGCCCTCAAGAGCACCGTTCGCGTGGTCATCCGGTTCGAGACCGGGGCCGAACTCGCCTACGACATCGTCCTGGCGCGTGAGGGTGTCGGCTGGAAGGTCACGGGCGTGAAGAACGCCTGGGGCTCAGCCTCGAACTGACCGTACGTGTATGTGCCCCTGATGGAGCATGCAGTCTGGGGTATTGTCCGACTTTGTAACATTCGTTACGATGCTCCAACCACGGAGATTCCGTACTTGTGTCTGACCAGAGCATGAAGGAGATCAAGTGGACCAGCGCACCTACATCATGATCAAGCCGGACGCCGTCGCGCGAGGGCTCGTGGGCCGTATCCTCACGCGCTTCGAGGAGACCGGTCTTCGGATCGAGCGTCTCGAGCACGGGGTGCTGACCGCCGAGCAGGCCGCGGCCAACTACGCAGAGCACGAGGGCAAGCCGTTCTACGCGGGTCTCATCGATTACATCACCAGCGGACCTGTCGTGAAGATGGTCCTGAGCGGGCCTGACGCCGTGGTGGTCTGCCGCAAGCTGATGGGTGCGACCAATCCGCGCGACGCCGCTCCGGGCACCATCCGTGGAGACTTCGGTCTGATCATGGACGCCAACATCGTTCACGGCTCCGATTCGCCCGAGAGCGCCGAACGCGAGATCGCCATCTTCTTCGCAGGATAGTCACCCATCGCCGCCGGTCGTGGGGGCCGGCGGCGGCGCCTTATCGCGCGTCGCCGGTATCGACGTAGAGGGAGGGGTAAGGAGTGTTCTTTCGAGTGATTCCGAAGGACGTCATCCCGGACCTTGTCAGGGGACTGTCCGAACAGTACGAGGTGATCGGCCCTGTGGCCCGGGGCGACGCGTTCGTCTACGCGCCTGTCGAGGATCCCGCCGATTTGCGTTTGGACTACGACACGACCGTGCTGCCGGCAAAGCGCTGGTTCTTCCCCGAGTCCGAGGAACTCATGCGCTTCCGGGTCTCGGACAACGCTGTTGTCGAGGAGAAGTTCGACACGACGCCACGGGTGCTCTTCGGACTCCACCCGTGTGACGTCAACTCGCTTCTTCTGATGGACAACGTCTTTCTGGGCGATCGCCCGGACCCGTACTACAAGGCGCGGCGCGACAACACGCTGATCGTCGGCGTCTCCTGCATGCCTACCGATCTGTGCTTCTGCGACGCATGGGGAACCGACGAGACCCACTGGGGTTTCGACATCTTCCTATCCGACATCGGTGACGGCTACTACGCCTCCATCCGTTCCGTGATGGGTGCGGAGCTCGTGGACCGCTACGTCGCCTGCCGCGCCATCACTGACGCGGACACGCAGGCCTTTCAGGAGCGCTCGGCCGCTTTCAAGGCGGCCTTCACCAACGACGTGGACACATCACAGCTCCCGGTGCTACTCGACGCGAAGTTCGATTCCGACATCTGGGACAAGCTCGGCGAGAAGTGCCTCGGCTGCGGAGCGTGCTCGGTCGTATGCCCGACGTGCTACTGCTTCGACGTCCATGACGAACTCGAGGCAGACCAGTTGCATGGGACGCGTGTCCGGACGTGGGACTCATGTCAGTTCAAGCAGTTCGCTGCCGTCGCCCACGGTCAGAACTTCCGCGACACGCGGGCCAGCCGCGTGAAGTACCGCTACTACCACAAGCAGTGGGGGTACCTGTCGAAGTTCGAGCGGGTCCTGTGCGTGGGGTGCGGCCGCTGCACGCGCGCGTGCAAGGCACAGATCAATCCGGTGCGCGTCGTACGCGCCCTGCAGACGGGGGTGGTGGAGTGATGTCCGCATTCGCGCAGAAGGCTCCGGGCTCCGTCAACCCGTACCGGCCGTCTCCGGCCCGCATCACGTCGATCATCGACCTCACTCCGATGGAGAAGCTCTTCGAACTGCGCCTCATCGACGACGAGGCGCGAGAGGCGTTCACCTTCGATTCCGGGCAGTTCGTCGAACTGTCGTTGTTCGGCGTTGGCGAGGCGCCGATCTCGATCTCGTCGGCGCCCAGCAAGCAGGGCTTCATCGAGCTGTGCATCCGCAACTCGGGCGACGTGACCGGCGCGATGCACAAGAAGCGCTGCGGCGACATCGTCGGGCTGCGCGGCCCGTTCGGGCGCGGATTCCCGTTCGCGGAGATGAAGGGCCACGACATCCTGCTCGTTGCCGGCGGCCTCGGTATCGCGCCGCTCAAGTCGCTGATCAACCATATCCACGATGATCGTCACGAGTTCGGCAATGTGACGATCCTGTACGGCTCGCGCACTCCTGCCGAGGTGTTGTTCCGCGATCAGTTCGACATGTGGAAGCACCGCGAGGACTTCGATCTGATCCTCACCGTGGATCAGCCGGACGACACGTGGGAGGGCGACGTCGGCCTGGTCACCAAGCTCTTCGACAAGATCGCCGTCGACCCGAAGAGCACGTACGGGGCGATCTGCGGACCCCCGGTCATGTACAAGTACGTCATCGCGGAGATGCGTAAGAAGGCGATGGACGTCGATCGTATCTACGTCTCCTTCGAGCGCCGCATGAAGTGCGGGATCGGTAAGTGCGGCCACTGCGGCGTCGGGCACCAATACGCCTGTATAGACGGTCCGGTCTTCAACTTCTGGGAAGCCATGAACCTTCAGGAGGCGATCTGACGATGGCACCGCGACTCGTAGTGCTCTCTCTGGCCTCCGATTTCGGGTGTCAGGTCCAGCTCACCAACATGACCGAGGAGCTGCTCGACGTCCTCGGGCTCGTCGATCTGTCCTACTGGCAGCTCGCGACGAGCGGCCACATGCCCGACGACTATGACGTCGCCATCGTCGAAGGAGCGGTGACCACCGACGAGCACGTCGAACTGCTGCACCGGGTCCGCGAGACGGCCGCCGTCGTCATCGCCATCGGGGCCTGCGCCAACATCGGAGGCATCCCCGCGATCGCTGGCCTGTCGGACCTCGACGATCGGTATGCGGTCGTCTACGGCGCCGGTGACGCGGTGGCCCGGGGCCGCAGGGCGCCGCTGCCGCTGGATGCGTTCGTCAAGGTCGACTATCACGTGCACGGATGCCCGATCGATACCTCGGAGTTCCTTCGCGTACTCAGCGGAGTGCTGCTCGGACTGTCCGATCGTGTTCCGGACATGACGATGTGCGCTTCGTGCAAGACGCAGGAGACGGTGTGCTTCTACGACCACGGTGAGCTGTGCCTCGGCCTCGTCACTCGCGCGGGCTGCGGCGCACGCTGCCCCTCGCTCGGTCGCGCGTGCACCGGCTGTCGCGGGATCGCGCCGGATGCCAACCTGGCGTCGGCGCGGGAGATCGCCGTCCGCTCCGGGCGCCCGATCGGCGAGTTGGACAACGCACTGCTCATCTACAACGCCGCAAAGGAGGTGCGTGTCTGATGGCGAGACTCACGATCGAGCACGTCGCCCGTATCGAAGGCCACGGCAACATCACCGTCGACGTCACCGACGGGATCGTACGTGATATCCGCATGGACATCGTCGAGCCCGCGCGCTTCTTCGAGTCGATGGTCGTCGGCCGTCGTTTCGATGACGCTCCGCTGATCACCTCGAGGATCTGCGGCATCTGCTCGCCGAACCACGTCATCACCTCGATCAAGGCCCTCGAGGCGGCGTTGGGCGTAGAGGTCTCGGAGCGGACGAAGCTGCTTCGCAAGCTCCTCGTCTACGGCTCCTACCTGCAGAACCACGCGACCCATCTCTACATCCTGGCGGCGCCCGACTACGTCGGGTTGCCGAACGTGTTCCCGCTCGCCGTGTCGCACCCCGAGATCGTCGAGCGTGCACTGCGTCTCAAGAAGCTCGGCAACGACCTGACCACGCTTGTCGGCGGTCGGCCCGTCCACCCGGTGACGGCCGTCGTCGGTGGGTTCACGAGCGAACCTGATCTGCGCGACCTGGCCGCCTATCGCGACCTGCTCCTCGGGGTCGCCGGCGACGCGCTCGCCACCGTCGAGTTGTTCGCCTCGTTCCCGGTGCCGGACTTTTCGAGCGCGGGGGAGATGTTGGCGCTCGTCGCCGATGACGACTATGCGATCTACGACGGCGACACGGCCGCACTCGATGCGGGCTGGCGCCGCCCGGTCGCCGAGTACAGAGAGTTCATCGGGGAGACGGTCGTCGGACACAGCAACGCGAAGCATTCCACGGTCGGCGGGCGGCCCTTCCTCGTGGGTTCGGTCGCACGGATGAACCTGAGCGCCGCGCGCCTCAACGATGCCGGCCGCGCGGCGTTCGCCGCATCCGGCGTCACGCTGCCGACGCGCAACCCGTTCCACGCCAACGTTCTCCAGGCGGTCGAACTCGCCGATGCGTCCGCGCGCTGCGCCGGGTACATCGAACGGTTGCTCGAGATGGGCGGCACGAGTGCCCCGCAGCCGTTCAAGATCCGCGCCGGTGCGGGCGGATCGGCGACCGAGGCGCCCCGTGGGACGCTCTACCACTCGTACGCGGTGGACGACGACGGACTGATCACTCATGGCGACGTCATCACG
The DNA here is from genome assembly GCA_036507895.1 of Coriobacteriia bacterium. Lineage (GTDB taxonomy): Bacteria > Actinomycetota > Coriobacteriia > Anaerosomatales > PALSA-660 > PALSA-660. The sequence goes on along the minus strand of DATCIG010000044.1, from coordinate 26,887 downwards.
CCCACGGCGCAGAACCTCGCGAACATCGAGGCCGACATGCGCGATTTCGCGCCGACGATCGCCGATCGTCCCGCAGAGGAGTTCACGCTTCTGATCGAGGAGCTGGTTCGTGCGTACGATCCGTGCCTGAGTTGCGCGGTGCACTAGGGGGATTGCGTCAAGATTCTGTGTAGATGGCAGGAATGGCAGCGGTTGCGCCGTATCAAGCACCACCGCAGCATGCGCTGGGTGACCGGATCACGCACGGTGCTTCCCTCCCATGGCGGGGAGCACCGTGCGTGATCCAGACAAAAAGGGGGTGTCCATGGCAGGTGGCGTGTTCCGCGGTGGTATCCATCCGCCGGACCGGAAAGAGGGCTCGGCCGGTTCGCCGATACAGAGGGCGCCGATCCCGGAGCGCCTGATCGTCCCGATGAGCCAGCATCTTGGCGCTCCGTGCACGCCGCTTGTCGCGAAGGGTGATCGGGTCGAGCGTGGCCAGGTCATCGGCGACGTGGACGCGATGATCTCGGCGCCCGTCCACGCGCCGGCCGCTGGCGAGGTCGTTTCCGTCGGTCTCGCCCTTACGCCCTCGGGTACGCGGTGCGTGTGCGTGACCATAGCGACCGACCCCGGGCAGTCCGGCGACACCTTCGTCGCCATCCGGCCGACAGATGCGGGGACCGCTTCCGCTGCCCGCGCTGCCGGTCTTGTCGGCCTTGGCGGTGCCGCCTTCCCGGCGGCGGTCAAGCTCGTGCCCGCGAAGTCGACGCCCGTCGATACCGTGATCTTGAACGGCTGCGAGTGTGAGCCCTACCTGACCTGTGACCACCGCGTGATGCTGGAGCGTCCGGAGCGCGTGATCGCCGGGGCCCTGCTCATCGCGGAAGCGGTCGGCGCCACTCGTGTGGTCGTGGCCGTGGAGGACAACAAGCCCGACGCCATCGAGGCGCTGCGCGCGGTCGCCCGAAGCGTCGAGGTGCTCGCGGTCGCGACACGCTACCCGCAAGGCGCCGAGAAACAACTGATCTTCTCCGTCACCGGGCGCGTCGTGCCAGGCGGCAAGCTTCCCGCCACGACGGGGTGCCTTGTCCATAACGTGCAGACGGCCGCGGCGCTCGCCGATGCGGTCGAGTCGGGCATGCCGCTCATCGAGCGGGTCGTCACAGTGTCTGGCGCCGTCGCGCGCCCGGGCAACTTCCTCGTGGCGATCGGCACTCCGGTGTCCGTCCTGATCGGACTCGCGGGCGGCCTGCGCGACGACGCGGTCCGCGTGATCGCCGGTGGACCGATGACCGCCCAGCCCCTCGGGGATCTCGAGGTCCCGATCGTCAAGGGGACGTCCGGGATCATCGCACTGACCGCGGCCGAGGCCGCGCCGATCGTCGACACGGACCAGCCCTGCATCCGTTGCGGACGCTGCGTGGATGCCTGCCCGATGGTGCTGCACCCCTACGCCATCGCCAACTACGCGGACCGTCGCAACTGGGACGGGTGTGAGCGTTTCTACGCCTTGGACTGCATCGAATGCGGATGCTGTTCGTACGTTTGTCCGACCAACCGTCCGCTACTGCAGCTGATCCGCACCGGCAAGGGCGCGCTGCTGACCAAGGGGGTGCGCCGATGAGCGATTCGCCCGTGAGTTCCGTGAAGCTTGCGCCGGCGCAGACGCCGCCGGTCTCCGCCGGTCGGCAAGTGACCGCCGGCCCCCACATCTCCGGGGCTCTGTCCGGCAAGCGCATCATGCTCCTGGTGATAGCCGCGCTCGCACCGGCCGCCGTCTGGTCGATCGTGTGCCTGGGCGTGCCTGCGGTGATCGTCTACGTGAGCTGCATCGTGTCGGCTGTGGGTACCGAGTTCGTCTGGAACGCGGCGTACCGCCGGCCCCAGACGATCGGTGACTTCAGCGCACTTCTGACGGGCATCCTGCTCGCGATGTGCATGCCCCCGATGACCCCGTGGTGGATCTGTGCCGTGGCAGGCGTGGTCGCCATCGGCTTGGCCAAGATGGTGTTCGGCGGGCTCGGGTTCAATCTCTTCAACCCCGCCCTTGTCGGCCGTGCGGTGGCCCTGCTCAGCTGGCTCGGTGTGATGGGTGAGCTCAAGCCGTACGCCGGCGGATGGCTGGGGGTCGTTCCCGACGTAGCTGCTTCCGGCAAGTTCGACGCCATCAGCGGCGCGACGCGTCTTGCGGTGGCCGCGGCGGATCGTGCGGCGGCCGGCGCCTACGGGTTCGATCTGTCGGCCCAGTACAACGCGCTGCTCTTCAGAAACGTCGCCGGCAGCCTCGGGGAGGTCTCTGCGGCCCTGCTCATCGCGGGCGGGCTGTTCCTGATCGTTATGCGGATCGTTGACTGGCGGATCCCCCTCGGGTACATCGGGACGGTTGCCGCGCTCGCGTGGGTGTGGGGCTCTGATCCGGTGTTCAACGTGCTCGCGGGCGGCGTCGTCCTCGGTGCGTTCTTCATGGCGACCGACTACGTCACCTCGCCGATCACGAAGAAGGGCCGGCTGGTGTTCGGCATCGGTTGCGGGCTCTTCAACATCGTGACCAGGTTCTTCGGGCCGATGCCCGAGACCACGACCTTCGCCATCCTGTTCATGAACGGACTTGCTCCCGTGATCGATCGCATGTTCCTTCCGAAACCCTTCGGCTGGACCCGACCTGCGAAGGGGGCGAAAGCGCATGCGTGACAACATCTACATCCGTCTCGGAGTGCCTGTCCTCGTCGTGTGCATCGTGGCAGCCGCGGGCTTGGCCATCACGTGGAGCTTCACGGCCGACAAGATCGAGGCCCAGGCCCGCGCGGCCGAGCAGCGCTCGCTGAAGATCGTGCTTCCCGAGGCAGCCGATTTCGTTCCCGTCACGGACGCGGGCATCCTCGGTAAGGCCGGCGCCGCCGCTGGAGATGTCGCCGTGGCGGGCATCTTCGTCGCCAACGACCAGTCCGGTTCCGCGCTGGGGGTCGGCATCCTCGTCGCCTCACGCGGCTACGGTGGCCCCATGCATCTGGCGATCGGTGTGGATAGGAACGGGAAAGTCGCCGGCGTCACTATCGTCTCCATGGCAGAGACCCCCGGTCTCGGTTCGAAGGTGGTCGACGATCCGACGTTCCTGCCGCGTTTCTTCGGGCTGGATTCCGCGGAGGCGGCGCACAAGGTCGATACGATCACCGGGGCGACGAAGAGTTCGCGTGGCGTTCGCAAGGGCGTGGAGGCTGCGCTCGCGGCCTACAAGGCCATCGGTGGAGTGGAGGGGGTGAGCGTCAGATGAAGCAGTTCTGGAAAGTGCTGACTAACGGTCTGTCGCTCGAGAACCCGCTGACGGTGCTCATGATCGGCCTGTGCTCGACACTCGCCGTGTCGACCAAGCTCGAAGGTTCGCTGTTCATGGGGATCGCGGTCATCTTCGTCCTGGCGATGAGCAACCTGTTGATCTCCGCCATCCGTCGGTTCACGCCGGATGAGGTACGCATCCCGATCTTCATCGTGGTGATCGCATCGTTCGTCACGATCGTGGACCTCGTGCTCAAGGGCTACTTCCCCAGCGTCTACTCGTTCTTGGGCGTCTGGATCCCCCTGATCGTCGTGAACTGCATCGTACTCGGGCGCGCCGAGGCGTACGCCTATCACAACGGCGTGTTGCTCTCCATCGCCGACGGCATCGGTATGGGACTCGGCTACACCCTGATCATCTCTGCACTCGGGGCCTTCCGCGAGCTGTTCGGCAGCGGGAAGCTCGTCTTCCTCGGCAACACGCTCATCAACTTCGGCCCGTCGTATCGCGGACCGAACATCCTGTTGCTCTTTCCCGGTGCGTTCCTGCTCTTCGGCCTCGTCGTGGCGGCCTCGCAGGCGATCAACCATCGGCTGATCACACGAAAGGATGTGATGTAGGTGAGCGCGGTGACGCAATTGGCTCTGCTGCTCGTCGGCGCTGCCCTCGTCAACAACATCCTGCTCACGAGATTCATCGCCCTGTGCAGCTTCTTCGGTATCTCCGACAATATGCACACGACGATCGGCATGTCGCTCGCCGTCATCTTCGTCATGATGATGGCCTCCACGGCGACCTGGATCGCCTACTACGGCATGCTGAAGCCGCTGGGGGTGGGGGAGTTCCTCTACATCCCGGCGTTCATCCTGGTGATCGCCGCCCTCGTGCAGTTCGTCGAGATGTACCTGCGCAAGTACTCGCCGGCCCTGTACCGCGCCATGGGAATCTATCTGCCCCTGATCACGACCAACTGTGCCGTGCTGGCCGCGGCCACCGAGGCGGTCAAGCCGGGGTTCTTCAAGATGAACATGGTCTACAACTTCACACTCGGCGAGACCCTCATCTACACGCTCGGTGTCTCCGTGGGATACGGGTTCGCGCTGCTTTCGTTCACCGCGCTGCGCGAGCGTCTGGACCTGGCGCCTGTACCGCGTTCTCTGCGGGGCACGCCCATGGCCTTCATCGCGGCGGGGCTGCTCTCGATCGGCTATATCGGACTCGGTTCGCTCTTCGGGCTGTAGGGGAGGCGTCGTGGATCTCGCATTGATCATGAAAGCGGTCCTGGCCCTCTCGGTGTTGGGACTCATCACCGTGGCCCTGCTCGCGACCGCCGCTCAGAAGTTCGCGGTCGAGGTCGACCCGAGTGTCGAGGCGATCCTGGGTGCATTGCCGGGTGCCAACTGTGGCGCGTGCGGCAATCCTTCGTGTTTCGCAGCCGCCGAGGCGATCGCCGCGAAGCGTGCGCCCGTGACGACCTGCGTCGCCGGTGGCAAGTCCACTGCCGAAGCGATCGCGGAGATCCTCGGCGAGACGTGCGTGTTCGTTCCGGTCATCAGCACCCGCCACTGTGGCGGAGGCATCAACGCCCGCCGCGAGTACGAGTACGAGGGTCTGCGCAGCTGCGCGTCGGTTGCGAAACTTGCAGGCGGCTCGATCACCTGCTCGGCCGGATGCTTCGGTTTCGGCGATTGCGTGCGTGCGTGCCCTTTCGACGCCATGTCGATGGACGAGCGCGGCCTGCCCGTCATCGACCTGGTGGCGTGCACCGGGTGCGGCATCTGCGTCAAGGAATGCCCTCGCGGCGGGAGCGGTCTGCTCGCGTTGCGTGACGACCAGGCGGCCGTGGCCGTGCGCTGCTCGTCGCGCGAGTCCGTCAAGGACCGCCGCGCCGCGTGCTCCAAGTGTTGCATCGCTTGCCGCAAATGCGAGAAGGCCTGCCCCACCGGCGCGATCGTCATGGTCGACGGGCTTGCGGTACTGGATCCCGAAGTCTGCATAGGCTGCTTCGAGTGTGTGGCCGTCTGCCCGCAGGAGTGCATCGATGTGACGGGGCGTTCCGCGTCGCTTCCCGTGGCAGCGCTCGACGGCCGTGTGGCCTCCTTCACCGGTTTCGCGGCCGACCACGCCGCTGCTGAGCGCGCGCGTGTCGCTGCGGCGCCTGAGCCCGAGGGGGATGTCGAGGGGTGACCCGCGGGGACCGCATCGTAGTGCTTCTGGTGGTCGTCCTCGCGGTAGCCGCGTGGCCGATCGCGGGGCTCGCCTCCGGAAGAGCGTCCGGAGCGGCGATCGCCGTGGTGTCGGGTCTCGGTGGAACCTATCGTATCCCCTTGGATGCCGACCGGCGTCTCGCGGTGCGTGGGCTCGAGGGGACCGTCACCGTCGAGGTCTCCGGCCGGAGTGTGCGCGTGTTGGAGTCTCCGTGTCGCGACCATCTGTGTGTGCAGCGCGGCGAGATCGATGCTGCCGGTGAGGTAATAGTCTGCGCGCCGAACGGCGTCACGGTACGGATCGCAGGGAGGGCAGATGCGCCCGACGCGGTCATACGCTGACGCGCGAGCCCTGACTACCGTCGCCCTGCTCGTGGCGGTCGGCGCGGTGCTCGGGCTCGTGGAGAGCTCGCTCATCCCTTCGCTTCCCGTTCCGGGCGTGCGTCTGGGTCTCGGCAACCTGGCCGTCGTTCTCGCGATGTCGCTCGTCGGCCGTACGGCTGCTCTGCGCGTGTCCTCTCTGCGCGTCGTGATCGTTGCGCTGGCGACGGGGGCACTCGGCGGTCCCGGCTTCGTCATGGCGCTGGCCGGCGCGCTCGTGTCATGGATGGTCATGTCGCTCCTGTCTCGTCTCCGTAGCGTCTCCGTCATCGGCTGGTCGGTCGGAGGCGCCGCGGCGCACGTCATGGCACAACTCGCGGTCGCATCGCTCATGGCCGGTTCCGCCGCTCCGTTGCTGCTCTCTCCGATCACACTCGCACTGGCTGTGCCGTGCGGGCTCGTCATCGGGTATTCCTCACGTCTCCTTCTGTCCCGCCTTCCCCTTGTGCGATCGGAGTTCGGCACACGGTAGGGAAGGGATGGTGGGACGTATGGCTCCTCGTCTGCTCACAAGGCCTGCCGGCGCTCGCGTCGCGATCCTCGAGGGACGGGCCGATTCGCTTTCGGACGCTTCGTTGGTCGCGCTGATCGTCGCCGAGGGTTCGGACGCGGTCGGCAGAGCGATCCTTGATGGGCAGGCGCGGCCCGACGGGCTGTGGCGCGCATCCGCCGAGGACCTGGTCAGCGTGCGCGGTGTCGGACCCGCGGGTGCCGCGCGCCTTCTGGCATGTCTCGAACTCGCCCGGCGCGCCTCGGCCTGGTCTGCGGCCGACAGGCCGGTCGTCAGCACCCCGGAGGACGTCGTGCGCCTGTGTGCCACACAGCTGCGCGGGCTGGACCGCGAGCACTTCTGGGCCCTTGTGCTGTCCACCAAGAACCGGCTGCTTCGAATGGTCGAGGTCTCGGTCGGCTCCCTCAACGCTTCCATCGTGCATCCACGGGAGCTGTTCAAGGAGGCGGTCCGGATCTCGGCGGCCTCGGTCGTGGTCGTTCACAACCACCCGAGCGGTGACCCTACGCCGTCGGGGGCCGATCTGCAGCTGACGCGCCGCCTGGTTCGGGCGGGGGAGGTCCTGGGCATCGAAGTGCTCGACCACGTCGTCATCGGTGATGGTGGGGCCCATGTCTCGCTCAGGGAGATGGGTGCCCTGTGAACCGGCGGCCAAAAGGTCCGCGCTTTGCGGGCGCGTAGATAACTCCACGGCAACAACACGCCCGCGAGCAGGGGATATGCCCGTGCTGTGCTAGACTCCTCGAAGGTTCGCGTGCTTGTGCGCGCGTGTCTGTGCGCCCTTGTCGGGGGGTGTACTCCACTGCAAACCCACGGGTGCCGTGCCCGCGAAAGGACTCACCGTGTCGCTCATCGACATGTTCTTCAATTCCTGGGGCTCCGACATGGCTGTCGACCTCGGAACCGCCAACACGCTCGTGTCCGTGCGTGGTCGTGGCATCGTGCTCATCGAGCCGTCGGTCGTCGCTGTCGAGAAGGACTCCAAGCGCGTGCTGGCGGTCGGCATCGAAGCCAAGCGGATGCTCGGCCGGACCCCCGGCTCCATCGTCGCCATCCGTCCGCTCAAGGACGGCGTCATCGCCGACTTCGAAGTCACCGAGGCGATGTTGCGTTACTTCATCAACAAGACGCGTGTGAAGCGCTTCCCGTGGCAGCCGAAGCCCCGTGTGGTCGTGTGCGTGCCGTCGGGCGTCACCGAGGTCGAGAAGCGCGCCGTGTTCGAGGCCACCATGCAGGCCGGTGCGCGCCAGGCGTTCCTGATCGAGGAGCCGATGGCGGCCGCGATCGGCGCAGGCCTGCCGATCCAGGAGCCGACCGGCAACATGGTCGTCGACATCGGTGGCGGTACCACCGAGGTCGCGGTCATCTCACTGGGCGGCATCGTGGTCGCCCAGTCGATCCGCATCGGCGGCGACGAGTTCGACGAGGCGATCGTGGCGCACGTGAAGCGCGAGTACAACGTGCTGATCGGCGAGCGCACCGCAGAGGAGATCAAGTTCGAGATCGGCAGTGCGTATCCGCTGCCGGAGGAGCTGGACGTCGAGATCCGCGGGCGCGACCTGAGCACCGGCCTTCCGCGTACGCTCACCGTCTCCAGCGAGGAAGTGCGGACGGCGGTCGAGGAGCCCACCAAGGCCATCGTCCAGGCCGTGAAGGCGACGCTCGAGGAGACCCCGCCCGAGCTTTCGGGCGACGTCATGGAGTTCGGCATCGTGCTCACCGGCGGCGGTGCCCTGCTCAAGGGCCTCGACGAACGCATCAAGTCCGAGACCGGGATCCCCGTGCACGTCTCGGAGAACGCTCTCATCAACGTCGTCCTCGGCTCCGCCATGGCGCTCGAGGAGATCGACGTTCTCAAGAAGGTCCTCACCGTCTCGCGCTGACCTGCGTGACGGACGAGGGAACACGGAAGTGATCTGATTGAAACGCCTGGAGATCGACACCCGACGCGGCGCGGGCAGGCCCGTCCTGCTCGTCGTCCTTGTCGTGCTCTCACTGCTGATCACGACCCTGTGGTACCGCGAAGGTGACAGCGGTCCGCTCCATGTGACGCGGCGTGCGCTGCTCGCGGCCAGTCAGCCGTTCGCGATAGCGGGTACCTTCGTCACGGCTCCGATGCGGAGCTTCGGCGGATGGCTCAGCGGCCTGGGGACGAATCGCAGCGACTACGACGCCTTGCAGGCGCAGAACCTCGAGCTCAAACAGCGTCTCGCCGGTCTCGAGGAGGCCAAGCTCGAGAACGAGCGTATCCGGGCGCTGGTGGACTTCGCGAAGACGCAGGATCTCAAGACGATCGGCGCGGGCGTCATCGGCCGCCCGATGGACTCACGACAACGATCGATCCTGATCGACCGCGGAGGCAGCAGCGGAGTGAAGGTCGGTGATCCGGTGATCGCCGCGGGTGGACTGGTGGGGCAGGTCGTCGAAGTGACGCCTTGGAACGCCCGTGTCCGCCTCATCACCGACTCCGAGAGCGGTGTCTCCGTGCTCGTGCAGCGCACGCGTGCGAACGGTATCGTACGCGGTTCGATCCAAGGGCCGCTGCAGTTGGAGTTCATGAGCAAGAGTGCTGCTCCCGTCCGCGGGGACGTGGTCCTGACGTCGGGCCTGGGTGGCGTGTATCCGAAGGACATCGTCGTAGGAGAGGTCACGGATGTGTCCTCGCAGCAGGCCGACCTGTTCCCTGCGATCACCGTCTCATCACGCGTCGACATCGATCGCATCGAGGAAGTCCTCGTGATCATCGGTGGAGCCGCCACGTCGGTCCAGCCGGGAGGTGGAGAATGAGCAAGGTGTTCCCCGCGGCTGTCGCGCTGTTGTGCGCGACGGTGCTGCAGGTCTCTCTGGCCCCGCACCTCGCCATCTTCGGTGTGGTGCCGAACTTCCTGTTCCTTGTCGTGGTCACGCTCGCGATCGCGGAGGGGCCAGTGGCCGGTGGCGTATCGGGTCTGATCGGCGGCCTGTTGTTCGACTTGCTGAGGACCTCGGTCGTCGGTCCTGCCGCGCTCGTGCTCGCCGTGGTCGGCTATACCGCCGGGATGCTTGCCGCCAACACCTTCGCCGAGGGTTGGAGGCTCCCGGTCACCGTCGTGGCGATCGCGAGTGTGACCGCGGAACTCATGTATGGCATCGCGCTCGTGGTCCTCGGTCTCGGCGCGTCGTTCTGGAGCGACATCCCGAGCGTGATGATCCCCACGGCGGTCTACCATACGGTCCTCGCGGTGCTGGCGTATCCCTGGTTGGCTCGCATCTTGCGTCCGGACCGGCCCATGAGGTCTTTCCGTCGGCTCGCCTGATCCCCCGCAGTGGATACGATCCACTGAGCAAGGAATGTAGATGACCACCTTCCGACAGTTGTTGCACGGTCGTTTCGCCACCCTCGCCGTCGTGGTGCTCGTGGTGTTGGGAACGCTCGCCGCGCGGCTGTGGAGTATCCAGGTCATCAGCGCGAGCGGATTCACCACTGCGGCAGAGGCGAATCGCATCCGCGAGGTGTCACTACCCGCCGCGCGCGGCCGCATCCTCGACGTGAAGAACCGCCCGCTGGTCACGAACCGGCCGGTCATGGCGGTGACGGCCCAGGCGGCCGCGGCGCAGGACACCACCCTGGTCGCGCGTCTCTCGACGGCCATCGGCGTCCCCACGGACGAGATACTCAAGCGTCTTGCGTCCTACAAGCAGGCGCGCCTTGCACCGCGTGTGCTCAAGGTCGACGTCCCGATCCAGACGGCGTCCTATCTCGTCGAGCATTCCTCGGAGTTCCCGGGGGTCACGGTCGAGGAGTCCGCGGTTCGGGAGTACCCCGGTGGGAGTCTCGCCGCGCACGTTCTCGGGTACACCGGTGAGATCTCCGAGGTCCAGTTGAACGCCGCGTCGACTCCGGACGTTCAGATAGGCGACGTCGTCGGCAAGTCGGGCGTCGAATCCTTCTACGACAAGGTGCTCCAGGGCGAGAAGGGCTTTCGGCGCTTCGAGGTGGACAACCAGGGTCGGGTGCGCACCGTGCTCGCAGAGGGCGCTCCCCGCGCCGGCAAGGACATCCGGCTGACCATCGACCGAGACGTTCAGGCCGTCGCGGAGAAGTCGCTTCTCGACGCCCTCGCGGAAGCGCACCGCCAAGGCTTCACAAAGGCGCACGCCGGGGCCGCGGTCGTTCTCGACGTGAAGACCGGAGCGGTAGTCGCGATGGCGAGCGTCCCGACGTACGATCCCTCGATCTTCCTCGGTGGGGTCACGCCCGCAGCCTGGGCCCAGCTCAACGACAAGGCATCCGAGTATCCGCTCAACAACCGCGCCATCATGGCCGCCTACCCGCCCGCGTCGACGTTCAAGGCCGTGATCGCCGCGGCCGGGCTGCAGACGGGTGTCATCACCCCGTCAACGATCTTCAACTGTCCCGGATTCTGGACGGGGATGGGCAAGCAGTGGGGCAAGTGGTGCTGGGACCACTCCGGTCACGGGGACGTGGCGCTCGCGCGGGCGATCGGACAGTCCTGCGACAGCTACTTCTACGAGGTCGGCAAGCGCTTCTACGAAGCCAAGGGCGAGAAGCTTCAGGCCTTCGCGCGATCGATGGGCCTTGGTTCGACGCTGGGCATCGATCTGTCGGGGGAGGTGTCCGGTCGCGTCCCGGACGCGGCCTGGAAGAAGGCGTACAACAAGAACTACCCCGAGTACCAGCAGTGGCTGCCGGGCGACACCGTCAACATGGCGATCGGGCAGGGTGACCTGCTGCTGACGCCACTGCAGCTCGCGAGTGCCTACGCCGCTCTCGGCAACGGAGGCGTCGTGGTCCGCCCGCACGTCCTCGACTCGGTGCTGGCGCAAGACGGTTCGGTCTCGGTCGAGACGACACCCCAGGTGGTATCCGACCCTCACCTCAGCGCCGCGAACCTCTCAGTGCTTCGGAGCGCACTCGTCGGCGTGACGACGACGGGCACCGGGCGAGGGGCGTTCAGGGGCTTCCCGGTGAGTGTGGCCGGAAAGACCGGTACAGCACAGGTCGCCGGCAAGGACGATTACGCCCTCTTTGCATGCTACGCTCCTGCGTCCGCGCCGCGCTACGCGATCGTGGTCGTCATCGAGCAGGGTGGCCACGGCGGCTCGGTGGCAGCGCCCGCCGCCCGGCAGATCATGAGCAAGCTGTTCGCCGTTCCGTACAAGGTGGTCCACACGACCGACATCTCGAGGTAGACGATGCGCCAGCCGCTATCACGCATACTCCGCGACCGTCTTCACATCGGCCTGCTGCTCGCGACCATCGCCCTTCTCGCCTACGGCGGCTTGATGGTCTGGTCGGCGACGGCGACTATGACGGGGCATACCGCGCTCGTTCAGCGCCAGCTCCAAGGCGTCGCACTGGGGCTGCTCCCGCTCATGGTGCTGTGGCTTCTCGACTACCAGGTACTCAAGGCGTGGACCGGGCCGCTCATGGTAGCTCTCTCGCTGTTGATCATCTCGCCCCGCATCCCGGGACTCGGTGCGTCGGTCAGCGGGGCGACCTCGTGGCTCCAGATCGGCAGCATCCGTCTCTTCCAGCCCTCGGAACCTGCCAAGCTGCTCTTCATCGTCGTGCTGGCTGCGGTCATCGCGGAGTACGGCGGTCGGATCGAGAAGCCGCGTGACGTACTGAAGGTCGCCGGTTTCGCCGCGATCCCGATGGCGCTGATACTGATGCAGCCCGACCTCGGCACGGGCCTGGTCTTCGTGGCGATCACGTTCGGGATGCTGCTGATTGGCGGACTCAAGGGCCGCTGGTTCGTTGCTCTTGCGCTGGCCGGGGTCATGCTCGTGGGGATCGTGTTCGGGCTCAACGCCGTCCTTGTGTCCGCACTCAACAAGCCGGACGGGGTCTTGATCAAGTCTTACCAGCTCGATCGCCTGCTCGTCTTCATCGATCCGGCGCGGGATCCGAAGGGCGCAGGCTACAACCTGCAGCAGTCGAAGATCGCGATCGGGTCGGGCGGGCTGACCGGAGCAGGGTTCGGGATGGGTACGCAGAGTCGCTTGAACTTCATCCCCGAGCGCCATACCGACTTCATCTTCTCGGTCCTTGGTGAGCAGCTCGGGTTCGTCGGCGCGGTCATACTGCTGGGACTGTACCTGGCGCTGCTGGCCTCTGCGTTGTCGGTCTCGGGATCGAGCCGTGACCTCTTCGGTGCGCTCATCGCCGCGGGGCTGATCAGCATGTGGACGTTCCAGATACTCGAGAACGTGGGTATGACCATTGGGATGATGCCGATTACCGGCATCCCCTTGCCGTTCATGAGCTATGGCTCGTCGTTCATGGTCACGAACCTCGCGGGGGTCGGTATGCTGTTGTCCATATGGTCCCGCAGGTACGGCACCACCACCACCTGAGTCTGATGCGAAGGGAGTTGCCACGTGGCTGCCAAGTTGCCGATCGACGTCCGTGAGCTGTACGCCGCGGGCAAGCGCCTCAAAGAGGATCGCGAGCGTCCGGTGCGGATCGCCGTGCTCGTTGAGATCGACGCTCCCGATGCGCTCGTGGAGGCGGCGAAGGTCGTCCTGCACCCCAAGACGGCGAACGGGATCGTCGACGTGTCCATCGTCGAACCGGGAGTCGTACTCAGGGTCGACTCTCGCACCGACGCGTGCATCGTGCTCGTCGGGAGCGGCTCGCATCTTGCGGCGACGCTCCACGATCTGCGCGAGCGTGCCCTTCCGGTAGCAGTGGTGGCGCTGCGTGACGACCGCGCAGCGCTCGCCAGATCGCTCGGACACCCGGAGGCCGACGTGCTCGTCGGCACCGAGCCCGAAGAGGCCCTGGACGGCCCGCTTGCCGATTGGGCGATGGCCCGCATGGAGAAGTTGCGGTTCGCACTCGGGCACAACTTCGAGTTCATGCGGCGTGCGGCTGCAAAGGAGATCGTCAAACAGGCCGCATGGCAGAACGCCGCCATCGGCGTGGTCCTGTTCATCCCCGGCGCCGATATGCCGCTCATGACCCTCAATCAGGGCCGGATGCTGCTGCAGATCGCCGCCGCGTACGGGCAACCGCTCGACACCGAGCGCATCAAGGAGCTCGGGGCCGTTGTTGCGGGCGGATTCCTGTTCCGCACGTTCGCGCGTGAGCTGATCGGACTCGTCCCCGGTTTCGGATGGGCGCTCAAGGGCGGGATCGCGTACTCCGGCACGATGGCGATGGGCAGTGCTGCCATCGCATACTTCGAAGAGGGGGCCGACCTCAGCGGGGTCGTTCGCGCCCTTGGTGAGCGCGTGGGGGAGACCGCCGTGCGCGTGGCGAACAAGGTGAGGCACAGCGACATACGGACCCCGGTGATCGAGCTCGATGAGGCGCCGGCGCCGGCCCCCGAGTCCGCCGTCGCTGGATCGCAGCCTGCGGATGGGCAGCCTAGGCTGCTGGACGTCCCCGTGGCTCCGCCCACGCTCGCGCCGCCTGCCGACTCCGTCCCCGGCGAGGCACGCCTGTGAGTGATCTGTGGGCGCGCGTCGAACCGCTTCTCGCGGGCGTTGAGCGCCCGGCACGCTACATCGATTCCGAGTTCGGGGCCGTCCATCGCCCAAAGGAGCCGTATCGCGTGGCGTTGCTGTACCCCGACACCTACGAGCTTGGGATGGCCAATCAGGCCGTCGCCATCCTGTACGACCTGCTCAACGCCGCAGACGGCGTTTCCGCCGAGCGGGTCTACGTGCCGTGGAAGGACATGGCGACCGCCATGCGCGCGGCGGAGGTCCCGCTGTTCACGCTGGAGAGCGTGTCTCCCGTGGCCTCGTGCGACCTCTTCGGCATCACCATGCCGTACGAGCTGACCTGCACGAACATATGCGAGGCTCTCGATCTGGCGGGCATCCCGATGCGCGCGGTGGATCGTCGGAACGACGACCCGATCGTCATCGGCGGCGGGCCGTGTGCGTTCAACCCGGAGCCTGTCGCGGACTTCTTCGACGCGATACTCGTCGGGGAAGGGGAGGACGCGATCCTTGAGATCGTGGAGGCGCACCGCGAGGTCAAGTCCCGCGGAGAGGACCGGTCAGCGGTGCTGCGACGCCTCGCGGCGGTCCCGGGCGTCTATGTGCCGTCTCTGTACACGCCTGCCGATGCGAGCGGCCCCGCCCGTCCTCTCGAGGGTTCCGGCGCGCCTGCCATCGTCACAAAACGTGTGGTGGACGATCTCGGCCGGTTCCGCTCGCCTTCGTGCCCCGTGGTCCCGTTCATGGACGTCGTCCACGACCGCGCCAACATCGAGATACTCCGCGGTTGCACACGCGGTTGCCGGTTCTGCCAGGCGGGCATGATCTACCGGCCGGTGCGTGAGCGCACATCCGATGCGGTGGTGCGCGACGCGCTCCTTCAGCTTCGTTGTACCGGGCAGGAGGAGTTGTCGCTGACCTCGCTGTCGACGACCGACCACAGCCAGATCGAGGACATCGTGCGCCGCTTGTCCGCGGCGCTGCGTGGACGCGCGGTCACGATCGGACTACCGAGTCTTCGCGTGGACGCGTTCGGCGTCTCGATGGCCCGCCTCGTGAGTGAGGGCAGCCGCGGCGGGCTCACCTTCGCTCCGGAGGCCGGCACGCAGCGTCTGCGCGACGTCGTCAACAAGAACGTCGACGAGCAGGACCTCATCGACACCGTTCGTGTGGCGTTCGGCGAGGGTTGGCGGCGTCTCAAGCTCTACTTCATGATCGGCCTGCCCACCGAGACGGACGATGATGTCCGCGGTATCGGCGAGATCGTCTCCCGCGTGCTCGCGACCGCGCGCGAGGTCGTCCCGCCGGCTCAGCGCGGGGCGATCAAGATCGCGGTCTCCGTCTCGACCTTCGTGCCCAAGGCCCACACGCCGTTCCAGTGGGAAGGGCAGCTCACGCTCGAACAGGTCAGGGACCGGCAGCGCGTCCTGCGCGAGACGATGCCGCGCAAGGGTGTCGATCTCCACTGGCACGATTCCGAGGTCTCGTTCCTGGAGGGGGCACTGGCTCGTGGCGGCCGCGATCTGTCGCGGGTGATCGAGCGGGTGTGGCGCGCCGGCGGAGGCTTCGACGCATGGACCGAGGTCTTCTCGCTCAGCCGCTGGACTGCGGCGTTCGAGGCCGAGGGCCTCGACCCCGTGACGCTCGCGAGCGCGCCACGGTCGACCGACGGGCATCTTCCCTGGGACCACATCTCTTCGGGCGTGGCCAAGCCGTACCTGATCCGGGAACGTGACCGGGCATACGCTGGCGTCGTGACCCCCGACTGTTCGTTCGACGGGTGTACCGCATGCGGTGTGTGCCCCGAACTCGGCGTCGATATCGTATTGGCGGGTGAGGCGCGTGGCTGATCCGAGCTTCCGTTTGCGGGTCGTCTACGGCAAGACGGGGCGTCTGCGCTTCCTGAGCCATCTGGAGGTCGCGCGCGCATGCGAGCGCGCGGTCCGTCGCGCGGGTCTGGAGTATGCTGTCACGCAGGGTTTCAACCAGCGCATGAAGATGGCGTTCGGTCCGGCGCTTCCGGTCGGGACCGCGGGGCTCGCCGAGATATACGACGTATGGTTGAAGAGGTTCGTCGCGCCGGACGCCGTCCTGAGCGCCCTTCGCGACACCACCCCGGATAGGCTCACACCCGTGAGTGCACTGTACGTGGGGGAGCGTGAAGCCTCGGTCGCGGTGGCGTTGACGCTGGCCGACTATGAGGTCGTTGTGGGTCACCCGGGCAGGGGTCCGGTACGGATGGCGGAGGCACTTGAAGACGTGATCTCGTCGGAAGTCCTCGAGATCGAGCACAAGGGCGCACGAAAGGTTTACGACCTCGCGGTCTGCCTCCCCGAAGGGGCGCGGATGAGCGAGGACGACGGTCGCAGTATCGTGAGATTGACCGTGCGTATGGGAGCACAGGGATCTCTGAGACCGGATGCCCTTGTACGTGAGGCGCTTCGACGAGCGGGCCTGAGCGACGAGCCCGTGTCCGTCACGCGCTTGGGTCTTCGCCCGGAAGAGGCGCGCGCCTGATCTCCTAGGCGCGTCATAGCCTCTGCGAGGAGCAACAAGTGGCAGAGTTCGTCCGGGAGATGATCATCTCTCACGATTCGTCCGAGACGCGTGTCGGCGTACTCGAAGACGGCAAGCTCGTCGAGTTCTATCTGGAGCGCGCGAAGCGTTCCGTCGTGGGCAACGTCTATCTGGCGAGTGTCCGTGACGTGTTGCCGGGGATGCAGGCCGCGTTCGTCGACATCGGCCTGGAGAAGAACGCCTTCCTCTACGTCGACGAGATCGTCACCGGCGATGCGGTGGACGTTCCTCGGCGCGAGATAACGCAACTGCTCAAGCCCGGGCAACAGGTGATGGTGCAGGTCCTGAAGGACCCGATGGGGACGAAGGGCGCGCGCGTCACCACCGAGGTGACACTTCCGGGCCGCTTCCTGGTACTGATGCCGTTCTCCGACTTCGTCGGGATATCGCGCAAGTTGCCGGATGGCGAGCGCGAGCGCCTGCACGCCCTGGTGACGAGCGCGGCCCCCGCGGGCGTGGGCATGATCGTGCGCACCGCTGCGGCGGGCGCCAGCGACAAGGACCTGCTCGCGGACCTGGAGTTCCTGCAGCGACTGTGGAAGCGCGTCACGCACCAGGCCTCGGAGGCGCTCGCGCCCGAGGTCATCTACACCGAGATGGACCTCGCGTTGCGCTTCGTGCGTGACGTGTTCGGCGATGACTTCAAGCGGCTGCTCATCGATGACAGGGCGACGTACGAGAAGGTCGTCGCGTTCCTCAAGAAGTCTTCGCCGCAACTCATGAAGCGTGTCTCGCTGTTTCGCGAGCATGTGTCGCTCTTCGAGCATTTCGGGGCCGATGCGGCGATCATCTCGGTCCTCGAGCGGACCGTTCGCCTGCCCTCCGGCGGCTACATCGCGATAGACCAGACCGAGGCGCTCACCGCCATCGATGTGAACACCGGCAGCTTCACGGGGCGCAGCAGCCTGGAGGCGACGATTCTGCGGACGAACCTCGAGGCCGCGGACGAGGTCGTCAGACAGCTGCGCCTGCGCGACATCGGGGGGATCATCGTCATCGACTTCATCGACATGGAGGACCTGGCGCACCGGGAGCTCGTTCAGGACCGGTTGGGGAAGGCGCTGGAGCGCGACCGCACCAAGACCCGCGCGAGCGACATATCCCGGTTGGGCCTGGTCGAGATGACGCGGAAGAACGTCACGGATGGTCTTTACGAGGTCCTCACCGAGAAGTGTCCGGTGTGCAAGGGCCAGGGGAGGGTGCTGTCGGAGCCGACGCGGCGGATCATGGTCGAGCGGCGCATGCGCGAGATCCTGCTCTCCGGCCGCAGCGCCGCCTACCTGTTCGGGCTCGCTCCGGAGACCTACGCAATCGTGAATCAGCCCGGTCGCAACATCCTCGCCGCGCTTCGCGCCGAGACACGCAAACAGGTGGCGATCGTCGCGGACTCCGACTGCGGTCCCGCCGAGGTCCGTGTCCTCATCGAGGGCAAAGCAGGCTCGATCGAGCGCGCCATGCGCTAGGATGTCCGAAGTCCGGTCGGGAGGCCTTCAGCGGACCCTGTGTCTTCGGGTCTGATGGAGGCCTCGCGACCGGACGAGCAGTGGCTACACCCGGGCGCGTTGTGGGGTTTGCGCACGACCGACCGTGTGCTAACATACCTCCTCGCGCAACAACCCCAGCAGTTAGGCGAACCAACATGTATGCAGTGGTCAAGACGGGTGGCAAGCAGCACAAGGTGGTCGTGGGCGAGACGTTCTCTGTCGAGCTCCTCGACGCCGACGCCGGTGCCGTCGTCACACTGCCCGCGCTGCTCGTCAGCGACGGTGAGAACATCATCACCGGCGAGGACGCCGCGAACGCGACCGTCACGGCCGAGGTACTCGGTCACGGCAAGGCCGACAAGGTCATCGTGTTCAAGTTCAAGAAGCGCAAGGGCTACAAGAGGACCCGCGGTCACCGTCAGAACCTCACTCTCGTGAAGGTGACCGACATCGCGCTCGCGGGCGCGAAGAAGGCTCCGAAGGCAAAGGCGGCCGAGGTCGCGGTCGTCGAAGCGGTCGAGGTCAAGCCGGCAGTCAAGAAGCCGGTCGTCAAGAAGGCCGCGGCAGTAAGCGCCGAGGCCAAGCCGGCAGTCAAGAAGCCGGCAGTCAAGAAGGCCGCGGCCGCAAGTGCCAAGGCGAAGCCGGCAGTCAAGAAGCCGGCAGCGAAGAAGCCGGCAGCGAAGAAGCCGGCAGCGAAGAAGACCACCAAGCCGGCTGAGTCGGCCGAGTAGGCAAAGGGCAGGTGTAGAGCGAGATGGCCCATAAAAAAGGTCTAGGCTCGACCAGAAACGGTCGGGACTCCAAGGCGAAGAGGCTCGGCGTGAAGCGTTTCGACGGTCAGATCGTGACCACCGGGACGATTCTCGTACGGCAGCGCGGCACGGCCATCCACCCCGGCGACAACGTCGGACGTGGCGGGGACGACACATTGTTCGCTCTCAAGCCGGGCATCGTCGCGTTCACGCGCGGCCTGCGCCGCAAGGTCCACATTCTCCTCTCCCCGGCCGAGTAGGCACGCGGAGCGAGAACGCCAGTCTGTACACGAGCCCCCTGCCACGGCGCATCGAGCCCCGGTAGGGGGTTCGTCGCGTCGCAGGCACGATGACACCGGGAACGCCCCCGATCGGGTGTTCTCCAGCGAGGAACAGGTAAGACGATGTTCGTAGATGAGGCGCGGATCTTCGTGAAAGCGGGCGACGGCGGCGCGGGCTGCATGTCGTTCCGTCGAGAGAAGCACGTGCCCAAGGGCGGCCCCGATGGCGGCGATGGCGGTCACGGTGGCAATGTCGTGTTGGTCGCGGATCCCGCCAAGTCGACACTGATCGACTTCCAGTACATGCGTCACTTCAAGGCCAAGCGCGGTACTCACGGCAAGGGCAGCCGCATGGATGGCGCCGAAGGCCCCGATATGCTGCTTCCCGTCCCGTTGGGGACGGTCGTCCGTGATGACGAGACGGGCAAGGTCATCTCCGACCTGACCCATCCCGGTCAGCGGCTGGTGGTGGCTCAGGGCGGCAACGGTGGTCGCGGCAACACTCACTTCGTCACATCGACCCGCCGCGCCCCCAGCTTCGCCGAACTCGGCACACCGGGTGACGAGCGCTGGATCACCATGGAGATGAAGCTGCTGGCCGACGCCGCTCTTGTCGGGTTCCCGAGCGTCGGCAAGTCCTCGCTCATCGCCCGCATGTCCGCGGCGCGCCCGAAGATCGCCGATTATCCGTTCACGACCCTCGTACCGAACCTGGGAGTCGTGAAGAGCGGCGAGTACAGCTACGTCGTCGCCGACGTCCCCGGCCTCATCGAGGGTGCGAGCGAGGGCCTGGGACTGGGCCATGCCTTCCTGCGGCACATCGAGCGCTCCGCCCTGATCCTCCACGTCGTCGATCTCACGGGCGGTTACGACGAGCGTGAGCCGATCGCCTCGATCCTGGCGATCGATGCTGAACTCGAGGCGCACGCGGCGGAACTGGCGCTGCGGCCACAGGTCATCATCGGCAACAAGGTCGACGCGCCGGGCGCGTCCGAGGCCTCCGTACTGCTCGCGGCATGGGCCGAAGAGCGCGAGCTGCCGTACTTCGCCGTCTCCGCCGTCACCGGCGAGGGCATCGATCCCATGATGAGGTTCGTCGGCGAGACCGTGCACCAGTTGCGCCTGGCTACGCCGCACGAGAACGTCTCGTACGACGCGGTCTACGTCTATACGCGGCCCGAGGACGAGGACCTGGTCGTCGAGAGGACGGCCAAGGGCCAGTTCTCCGTACGCGGCAGGCACATCGAGCGGATGGTCATCGTCACGGAGATGGGCAACGACGAAGCCGTCGCCCATCTGCAGGCGAAGCTGCGGCGCGCGGGCGTCGAGCAGGCGCTCATCAAGGCCGGAGCCGTGGATGGCGACACCATCACGATCGGGTTCGTCAGCTTCGACTTCGAGTCCGAAGGTCTGGACGAGGCCTGATCCGAGCTCTGAGGTCCGCACGCCGGCATCCGTTACCATGGTTGTCCAAGTGAGTCCGGCGTCGTCTGGAGTCCGCATGAGCCGAGGCAAGCGGGTCGTCGTGAAGGTCGGGACATCGACCCTGACCGGGCCGGACGGCCGTGTCGACCGTGTCTGGTTGGCTGATCTCGCTCGCCAGACCGCCGCTCTTCGCGCGGGTGGCAATCACGTGGTCATCGTCAGCTCCGGCGCTATCGCCGCCGGTGTCGAGGCGCTGGGCCTCGCGCGCCGTCCCGGCGAGCTCACCGACCTTCAAGCGGCCGCGGCTGTCGGGCAGGTCCACTTGATCGGGACCTACCACGACGTCCTCGCAGCGGTGGACGTCCCGGTTGCCCAGATCCTGTTGACCCGGCACGATACCGGTCACCGTCAGGCGTACCTCTTCGCCTGCAGAACACTCGACCGCCTGCTCGAAATGGGCGTGGTCCCGGTCGTCAACGAGAACGACACCACCGCGGTCGACGAGATCAGGTTCGGCGACAACGACACACTCGCGGCGCTTGTGGGCGTCATGGTCCGCGCGGACCTCGTGGTGTTGCTCAGTGACATCGAGGGGCTTTACGACCACGATCCGGGCGAGGACGAATCCGCGGTGCTCATGGACCGGGTCGACGAGCTTACCGAAGACGTCCTCGCGGCCGCCGGGGGCCCGGCCGGCGAATTCGGGACCGGCGGGATGGCGACGAAGATCGACGCGGCCCGCATCCTGATGAAGGCGGGTATACCGATGGTGGTGTGCGACGGCCACCGTCCCGACGTGTTGCTCGAGGCGTTCCGGGGTGAACCCGTCGGCACGTACTTCGCCGGAGGGGGGGACGAGGTCGAGGCTCGCAAGCTGTGGATCGCATTCGCGCGACATCCGCAGGGGCGCGTCGTCGTCGATGCGGGCGCTCGCGACGCGCTATGCTTGCGCGGCACGAGCCTGTTGCCGGCCGGAGTGCTCCGCGTCGAGGGACGCTTCGCGGAGGGCGCGCCGGTCTCGGTCGTGGACGAGGAAGGCATAGAGATCGCTCGCGGCCTGTCCGACTTCTCCTCCGAGGACCTCGATCGCATCAAGGGACACACGTCCGTCGAGATCGCGTCGCTGATGCCGGGACTCGCCGGATGCGAAGTCGTTCATCGAGACAGGCTCGTCATCCTTTGATGCCCGATATCCGCCGGCGAACGGAGCAGCCCAGATGACCGAGATCACACAGCTCGCACTCCGCGCCCGTGATGCGTCGCGTGCGCTCGCCAAGACGTCCTCCGCCGTCCGCGATACCGCCCTGCGCGCGATGGCAGCCGCGCTGGTGGCGCACACCGACAGGATACTGGCAGCCAACGCGCTCGACATGGAGGCCGCCCGCGAGGCGGGTACGCCCGGACCGCTCCTCGATCGGCTGATGCTGGACGAGGACAGGATCGTGGCGATCGCCGGCTCCGTCGACGCGCTCGCGCTGCAGGCCGACCCGATCGGCGAGGTCGTATCGGGGCACCGCATGCCGAACGGCATCTGGCTCCAGCAGGTACGGGTGCCGTTGGGCGTCGTCGCGATGATCTACGAGGCGCGGCCGAACGTGACCGCCGACGCTGCGGCGCTGTGCGTCAAGACGGGCAATGCGGCGATCCTGCGCGGCGGCTCGCTCGCCATCCACTCGTGCCTCACGATCTCCGACATCCTGTCCGAGGCGGCGACGGCCTCGGGGATCCCCGAGCATGCGATCCAGTCGATCACCTCGGTCGATCGCGCGGCCACCGACGAACTGATGCGGCTGCACGGGCTGATCGATGTGCTGATACCGCGCGGAGGTGCCGGGCTGATCCGCAATGTGGTCGCGAACGCCACGGTGCCGGTCATCGAGACGGGTGTGGGCAACTGCCACATCTACGTCCACTCGGCCGCGCAGCTCGACATGGCAGTGTCCATCGTGCTCAACGCGAAGTGCCAGCGCCCGGGTGTCTGCAACTCCGCCGAGTCCCTGCTCGTCGATGAGTCGGTGTGCGAGGCGTACCTGCCGCCGATCCTGCGGGCGCTTACGGCCGCCGGGGTCGAAGTGCGCGGCGATGAGCGCACCCTTTCGCTGGACGTGGAGGGTGTGGTGCCGGCCACCGAGGACGACTGGGGCACGGAGTACCTCGACCTGAAGATCTCGGTCGCTGTCGTGGCGGGACTCGACGAGGCGATCGCCCACGTGAACCGGTACGGGACACGGCATTCCGAGGCCATCGTCACCGAGGACTACGACGCCGCGCGGCGTTTCCTCGACGAGGTGGACGCCGCGGCGGTCTACGTCAACGCATCGACGCGATTCACGGACGGCGGGGAGTTCGGCCTGGGCGCGGAGATCGGTATCTCCACTCAGAAGTTGCACGCCCGCGGGCCGATGGGACTCACCGCGTTGACCTCGACCAAGTTCCTCGCCATGGGGAACGGTCAGGTCCGGCCATGAGGAAGACGGCTCGCATCGGGGTGATGGGCGGGACGTTCGATCCCATCCACTATGGCCATCTGGTGACGGCCGAGGAGGCCCTTGTCCAGTTCAACCTGGACAAGGTGGTGTTCATGCCCACGGGCCGCCCCGTGCGCAAGACGCATCGCCATATCTCGTCTGCCGAGGACCGCTATCTGATGACGGTGATAGCCACCGCGTCGAATCCCGATTTCGAGGTGTCCCGACTCGAGATCGACAGGCCCGGAGATACCTATACGGTCGACACGATGAACTCACTGCGGGAGATCTACGGGCCGCGGGCCGACCTGTTCTTCATCTCAGGGGCGGATGCGGTGCGTGAGATCCTCACGTGGAAGAACGCGGACCGCTTCGAGCACCTGTGCACGTTCATCGCAGCCACGCGACCCGGCTACGACGCGCATCCGGGGTCATCAACGCCCTCGGACGGCGTGCCGGTGCCCGCCGTCGAGTCCATGGAAGTGCCCGCGCTGGCGATCTCCTCGAGCGACATCCGGGCCCGCGTAGCCACTCGCAGGCCGGTGCGCTATCTGCTCCCGGAAGCGGTCGCCGCGTACGTCGAAAAGAATGGGTTGTACCGTGAGCCGGTCGTCTGAGCTCGCGAAGCGTGCACGGGAGCTTCTGAGCGCCCGGCTGTCGGACGATTCCCTGGCGCACTGTGAGCGTACGGCCCGCACCGCGATGGATCTCGCCCGACGCTTCGGCGTCGACGCTGACAGCGCCGAGCTCGCGGCGTTGCTCCATGACTACGCGCGGGATGAGACAGCCGGCGGTTTGTTCTCGGCCGCTGTGGAGCTTGGCGTGCCCGTGACACCGTTCGAGCAGCAGCACCCGTACCTCCTGCACGCACGTGTGGGCGCGGCGATGGTGCGCCGCGACCTTCCCGGGACCGGCGAGGCCGTGCTCTCCGCGGTGGAGGTCCACACCGTCGGCGGGATGCCGATGTCGGACCTGGACAAGGTCGTCTACATCGCGGACATGATCGAGCCCGCCAGGGATTTCCCGGGTGTCGACGCGCTCCGCTCCGCCTGCGAGCGCGAGGACCTCGATGAGTGTTTCCGCCTGGCCTACGGCGCGACACTGCGGTACCTGAAAGAAGACGGCCGCCCGGTGCACCCCGTGACGGCGGCCGTCTCCGCGATGATCGAGCGCGCGACCGGGCGCCCGCTGTTCGACTTCCCGGACGTGCGGCCGTGAGCGCGCCTCGCAGGCGTCCGGTGCGCACGCGCATAGTGGCCGCCCGGGAAACGGACCCCATGTCGGACGGGTCGCTCGAGAGTCTCGTGCCGCTTCCGGAACAAGATGCCCGTGAGGAGCCGACCGTGCCGACCGCGGATGTGCCGACGGTAGAGGCGGCCGGCGACGAGTCACGGTCCGAAGACATGGCGACGGGGTCGCGGCAGACGCGTCGGCGTCTCAGCGGGCGGCTGCGCCGATTGCGCAGGCCATCGTCGCTCGTCGCCGCGAGGCCCGATACTCCCACAGGGCGGCTCTTGTCCACCTCGGCCAGGGCGGCCCGCACGGCGGGAACCGTCCTGTTGATCGCGATACTACTGCTGGGAGCGCTCTACGGCCTGGTGCTGGGCATCAACGGCTTCGCTCGCTGGAACGCCCGTCGCTTGGCGACGCGCGTCGTGAGCACGGTCTCGTCCGAGAACCTGTTGGTGATCGGCGTTCGGGACGGGGCGGCCATCGGATTCACGGCGCTCAAGATCGAGCGGGCGAACAAGCGTGTTCTTGGGATCGCGATCCCCGACGGAGCGTTCATGGAAGTACCGGGACAGGGATTCGATCGCATCGGAGTGAGCTACGTCTCGGGCCCGACCGTCAGCGAGGCGGCGGTGTCGAACTACTTCGCCGTCGAGTTCAAGGACTACGTGGTGATCGACGGGGACACCTATCAGGCCCTCCTTCAGGATCAGAACATCGGCGCGATCGTCGGCAAGATCCGATCCACCGACCTCACCGCATCCGCGCGAAGCTCGCTCGCCACGTTCCTGGGCACCGTGAACGTCAAGGACGTCTGGATAGTGCCGCTGCCCGTCAAGGCCATGTCCGTGGGTTCCGAGCGCTACTTCGAACCCCAGCGGACCCAGGTGGCCGACTTGTTGCTTCAGTGGTGGGGCGTTCGGATCGACCAGCAGAAGGCGCGGACGCGGGTCATCGTCTACAACGGCGTCGGGACCCCGGGTCTGGCGAGCCAGGCGGCCCAACAGCTCATCCGTCAAGGCTTCCAAGTGGTTGACAGCGGCAACGCCGACCACTTCGGATACGTCGAGACGACCATTCTGGTCTATCATGCTCCGACCGAGGCTTCCGCAGTGCGCGCGGCGCTGGGCGTCGGAGTGATAAAGATGCAGTCCGCTCCGCAGGACCTGACCGACATGATCGTGATCGTCGGCGCAGACTACCTGCCCCCCGTGAGCGATACCTCGACCGAAACGACAGAAGGAGCACGGTGACAGTCATAACAAAGAGCGATATCGAAGCGCTCGTGAGAACCGCAGCGGAAGCCGCTGCGGACAAGAAGGCCACGGACATCGTGGCGATGTACGTGGCGGAGACGCTCGTCGTCACCGACTACTTCCTCATCGCCACGGGGTCGAACGATCGTCAGGTACACGCGATCGCCGACACGATCGAGGACGCGCTGCGCGAAGCGGGCGTAAAGCCGATCGGACGTGAGGGCGAGCGCGAGCTGAAGTGGGTGCTGCTCGACTACGGCGACTTCGTCGTCCACGTGTTCCAGGCCACGGAACGGGACTTCTACCGGCTCGAGAAGTTGTGGAGCGACGCGCCTGCGCTCGACCTCGGCCTGCCGGCCGAGAGCACGTTCGCGGGTTCTCGTACTCCCGATGAAGATCCGGAGGGCGCGCAGGCGTGAGCGATGCCGCGCGCCGCTGGTTGGTGACCGCCGCACTGGTGGCGGTCGCCGCGGTCTGGGGGACCACGTTCGTCATGGTCAAAGGCGCCGTGGCCTCCTATCCGGTGTGGTCGTTCCTGGGGCTGCGTTTCGCCGTGGCCACGGTCGCATTCCTCGTGTTGTTCCCCTCCGCGCTGCGCCGGCTCGACCGCAAGGTCGTCGGCGCGGGCCTTATCGCGGGCATCCTTTTAACCGCCGGCTACGTGTTCCAGACGCTCGGGCTCGCGCCCGGCATGACGAGCGCGGGCCGTGCCGCCTTCATCACGGGCATGTTCGTCGTGATCACCCCCCTGTTGCAGGCGGTGATCCTCCGCAGGATGCCTGCATGGACGGCCTGGGTCGGCGTCGTGTCCGCGGTGGTCGGGCTCTGGATGCTTTCCGGCGGGGGAGGATCCGGAGGATGGGGCGTCGGTGACACCCTCGTTCTCATCTGCGCAGCCGCGTACGCGGGCCACATGATCGTTCTCGGCTCGATCGGCCGGGGGTACGATACGAGGCCGTTGACGCTGGTGCAGCTCGCCACGGTCACCGTCGTTTGCGGGGCTGTGGGCCTCGCAACGGAGCATCCGCCGGTCCCGACGGGCGCTCCACTGTGGACCGCGCTGTTGGTGACGGGGGTACTGGCGTCCGCTGTGGCCTTTGCGGTGCAGACCTACGCACAGAAGCATCTGTCTCCCACGCGCACCGCGTTGATACTCATCTGCGAGCCTGCGTTCGGGGGGTTGTTCGCGTGGCTGGTGGCCGGCGAGATCCTCGGCCCGATGGGCTTGGTGGGTGCCGTGCTGATCCTCGTGGGCATGGCGGCGAGCGAGTTGCTCGCCACGTTCGTCGCGACGCCGGGGGAGCGGCAGGTGTTCGAGGTTGCGCTCGAAGGCCCGCCCACTCACCTGGTCGAACCTTCGAATGGCGACGTGGTCCGATAACGCTGTTGACCACGCCTGACGCCGTTCGTATACTGTCCCTCGCGCCCTCACCGGGGCCGCCCAGATGTGGGGCCATAGCTCAGCTGGGAGAGCGCTTGGCTGGCAGCCAAGAGGTCAGGGGTTCGATCCCCCTTGGCTCCACCATAGAGATCCCGTAGGGCCCATCGCGCAGGCGGTGGGCCCTACTGCGTATCCAGGGGTCCTGCCGCCGTCGGTCTCGCGC
>DATCIG010000043.1:0-9413 GCA_036507895.1 Coriobacteriia bacterium | reverse complement strand
CGGCGGGTGTTGTCGTGGCGCGAGACGATGCGCGGATGCAGTTACTTGATGTGTCCGAGGAAATCCTTGGTGCGCTCGGACTTCGGGTTGTCGAAGACCTCTTGAGGAGTGCCCTGCTCGACGATGACGCCCTCGTCCATGAACACCACACGGCTTCCGACGTCACGAGCGAAGCCCATCTCATGGGTCACGACCAGCATCGTCATACCGCCGGCCGCCAGTTCCTTCATGACATCGAGAACACCGCGGACCAATTCGGGATCGAGCGCCGATGTCACCTCGTCGAAGAGCATGACGTGCGGATCCATGGCCAGCGCGCGGGCGATCGCCACGCGTTGCTGCTGGCCGCCCGAGAGCTGGGCCGGGAAGTTGTCCATCTTGTCGCCCAGCCCGACCCTGCGCAGCTGCTCCTCGGCCAGGCGCTCCGCCTCGGCCTTGCCGCGCTTGAGCACCTTGCGCTGTGCGAGGACGATGTTGCCCTTGGCGGTCAGGTGCGGGAACAGGTTGAAGCTCTGGAACACCATCCCGATACGCTCGCGGACCTTGTTGATATTGGTGCCGGGGGCCGTGATCTCCATCTCCTCGAGGAAGATGTGGCCTTCGGTCGGCTGCTCCAGCTTGTTGATACAGCGCAGCATGGTCGACTTGCCCGAGCCCGACGGGCCGAGGATGACGACCACCTCGCCCTTGGTGACCTCGAGGTCGACCCCCTTGAGCACCTGGAGCTTCCCGAAGTCCTTGCGAAGACCCTCTATGCGAACGATCGCCTGTGTCATCCCAGTCATCTCGATTCGTGCTTGGCGGCGGTCGCGTCGAACGGCACGCCGGGCCCCGGCACCTCGGAGCGTCCGAAGAGTCCGCTACGTCGCTTGGGCTCGGGGATGCTCTGCCCGTGTTCAGAGACCGCGAGCTTGCGCTCGAGGCGTCCGACGAAGTTGATGAGCGGGAGCGTGATGATCAGGTAGTAGGCGGCGGAGACCACGAACGGCGTCATGTTGCCGGTGTTCGCGACGATGTTCTGGGCACCGAACATGAGCTCCGGACGGCCGATCGCGGCAAGCAGCGCCGTATCCTTGAACAACAGGATGAACTCAGAGGTCATGGTCGGAAGCACGCGCTTGACGGTCTGAGGAATGATCACGTACTGCATCGACTGCCGGTACGTCATCCCCAGCGAACTCGCTGCCTCGAACTGCCCCCTGCTGATCGACTGGATGCCGGCGCGGAAGATCTCGGCCAGATATGCGGAGCTGTTGATCGCGAGCACGATGACAGCGGTCACGTTGTCGTCCGCGCGGATACCTGCGATCCGCAGCCCGATGAAGGCGACGAAGATCTGCAGGAAGAGCGGTGTGCCTCTGATCACGTTGATGTACGCGGCGGCGATCCACCGCATCGGCGGGAGCTTGGACATCTTCATGAACGCGAGCCCCAGGCCCCCGGCGATGGCGATCGGGAAGGCGAACAGGATCAGGGCCAGCGCCAAGAGCCAGCCGTAGAACAGCAGCGGGATCGACGTGATGATCAGCTGGGGTTTGAAGAACATTCCCAGCGCCTTCACGCTGTTCCAGCGTATCGCCAGGGCGTTGTTGTCCAACAGCCGCGAGGTGAGCTCGCTGAGCGTGGGGGTGCGGTAGGTGAACTTGACGGTGTCGTCGACGTGCTGCGTGGCTACCGGGACGCCGGTGGCCGTCGACTCAGCGGTGTAGGCGATCTTGAGTCCATACGTCGCGCCCTGCTCGACGGGCACGACACCGCGGACCTGCACCCGCAGGGTCGAACTGGGGGCGATGCTCGGGACGAGTGTGACGGACAGCGTCTCGCCGGAGGCGGTCCCCTTGATGGCGACCGGTGTTGCCTTCAAGCCGCGCAGTGTTACGGCATCGAAGTCGATCTTACTGAGATCGAAGCCCTTCGGAAACGTGAAATCCATCGCGGATATCGCGGCATCCTTATCCGACACCGTGACGAACGTGAACCGCGTCGGCACCCCGCCGGACTCTTGGTCGAGCGTGACCACGGGGTTGATGAGCGCCGAGGCCGGCGCGACCGAGGCGAAGATGAACACCGCCGCCAACAAAGCTGCGAATGCGGTCCGTGCTGTACGCGGTCTGTGGTGCATGTGCGTACTCCCCATCGGCTCTTCTACTTACGAGAGGCCCCCGCAGCGCGGAGGCCTCTCGCCGGAACAACAACTATGCTGGATACGTGGCGCCGCTACAACTACTTCGGCACGTCTCCGAACCACTTCTTGTAGATCGCGTCGTACTCGCCGGAGGCGCGGACCTTGGTGAGGCCATCGTTGATGGCCGCCTTCAGAGCCGGATTCTCCTTGCTCACACCGAAGCCGTACTGCTCACCCGTGGGGATCTGGGCGGCCATGACGAGGCCCTTGGTGGTGTCCTTGACGTACTCGGCCGTCACGGGCAGGTCGTTGATGACCGCGTAGACATTGCCGGCCTGCAGGGCGGCGAAGCAGCCCGCGGTGTCCTTGAACTGGACGATGGTGGCGCCTGCGGGCTTGAGATTCTCGTCAGCCCACGAGGATCCGGTCGTGCCGGACTGCACACCGATCTTCTTGCCCTTGAAATCGGCGGGGGTGGCGTACGTTCCGCCGGTCTTCATCGCGACCGACTGGTTCGAATCGAAGTACGGGTCGGAGAAGTCGATCTCCTTCTCGCGCTCGGCCTTGATGGTCATGCCGGAGGCGATGACGTCGAACCTGCCGCCCGCCTTCACCGTCGGGATCAGCGTGTCGAAGATCTCAGACAGGAAGACGACCTTGGTGATGCCCATTTCCTTGCCGATGGCGGCGAGCAGATCGACATCGAAGCCCTCAGCGGTGTTCCCGTTCATCGACTCGAACGGCGGGAACGTCGTATCGGACCCGGCGGTCAGCTGACCGGCCGTCACGAGCTTGAGATCGACCGCGGGAGCGGCCGTCGACGTCTGCTCAGCAGGCGCGGACGGAGTGCTCTGCGAACAGCCGACCAGCGCGAACGCACCCACCGCAAGAGCGGCGACCGCGAAGAGCGCGACGAACTTGCCGTACTTCGCCATATCTCCTCCTCAGGAAACGCTAATGGGCCAACGCGGCTCGTGCCGCATAACCCTGCATTGGCGCATACGTTACACCATTCCATGCGTGGCGGTGTAGCAAAGCGCGCGGTATCCGCAGCACGAATATGCGTCAGGAGCCGAGGGGAGAAGGGTCGCCCGCGGTACCGGCTACGGGGTCGTGGTGGCACCGGGAGTCGCGGTGGCGCCGGGGGTCGCGGTCGAGGACTCTGAACCGGAAAGGGCGGGCACCGTGAAGCGGGGCAGATCGCCGGCCCACTTGCGACGCAAAGTCTCGAGCACACCCTGCGACGAGAGCTTGTCGAGAACGGAGCGCACCTCGGTCTCCAGTTTCGCCTTGTCCTGTGCGACGCCCACTCCCACCGGGAATGCAGGAGCGATCTGGCCGCCGTACTTCAGGCCCGAAACGGTGCGACCGATGTAAGCAGCCACGAGCGCGTCACCGGCGACCACGTCCGCCTTGCCCCCCACGACCGCGCGCATGGCCTCGAGGAGCGTCGGTGTGACCACCAGCGGTTCCTCGCCATACTCGTCGAGCAGGAGCCAGTAGGCGGCGGAACCGTTCTGCACCGCGATGCGCTTGCCGGACAGATCCCCGATGGTGAGCGAGGCCACGTCGGACGCGAAGACCGCCGACGCGTCGGTGACGTAGGTGCCGGCGTACGCCAACTGCATCGAGACCGCCTGCTCGACCGTCAGCGCGCCGAGAACGATGTCCGCCTTGCCACCGGTCACAAGTGCTGCGGCCGCGGCGGGCTTGGCATCGACGATCTCGAGGGTCAGCCCCAGCTGCTCGGCGATCGCGGACGCGACATCAACCTCAAGGCCGACCTTCTGACCTTTGACTGTCCCACCGAACGGCGGATAGCTCAGATCGATCGCGGCTCGGAGGACTCCCGGACGTGCGATCACGGGAGGCGACAAACGTGGCTTGAGCGTGGTGGCGCCGATCCCACCGGTGCAACCCACGAGCATCACGAGCATCGTCACGAGAGCAAGAGCTGTGAACGTGCGTCTGATCATGCGCGCGCCTCCATAGTCACGATATCAACTTGTGTGCTTCCACCCGGCTGACCTGGTCTTTGGCCCCACACTCGCATACAGGAGCTTCCGCTTGATGCGATCTCACTACCGGCTCTCTCGCCCGGGGCCGCGGTATGCGACCGTAACCGGGCGGTACGACTTACCCCTAAGACGCGCCATGCTCGCGCGACGGTTTCCCGCCGGCTTACGTGGGTCCTTTCGGCCGCGTCTACCTTGGACTGAGGGACCCCGAGGGGTCCCCGCAACCACAGACCCGGGTGAAAGCGACTCGATTGTATCAGGCGTAGCAGGGCGATTCTCACAGCCGTCCCCCGCACGCTCGGGCGACCGCGAGCGCGCGCACCTCCCCGGCCCCCGCGGACATCAACGCAGCGGCCGCTGCATCAAGCGTCGCCCCCGTCGTGAACACGTCGTCGAGCAGTAACACGCGCTGCGGAACCGCCGCGCCCTGCAGAGGAACGATCGATGCGCGCGCATTGGCCGCTCTGCTTTCGCGCGTGAGGCCACGCTGGTCGCGCCGTGGCCGGGCCCGCAGCACATCGAGCGCGGGGACGCCGGTGAGCGCGGAGAAAGCCGCGACCAACTGGGCACCATGATCGAACCCCCGACGAGCGATCGCGCCGGGGGACGTCGGCGCCGGGACCACCGCCTGTGCCCAGTCGCACCACTCTCCGGCCGCGTGCGCAACCAGCATCGCCAAGGGGTCCGTCAACCGCAGCTCGCCCGCGTCCTTGTGCAGCCTGATCATCCGGTCGAGCGGCCATTCGAAGACTCCGGCGCACCGGGCACGCTCGAAGACCAACTCGGTGCGCCCGCACTCCGCACATCCGTGCACGCCGTCGGGCGCTCCACAACGGGGGCACGCGGTATCGGAGCGTATCGGATGCAGCGCGGAGCCGCAGGAAGCGCACAGCATGACGCCGGGTAGGTCGCAGCCCGCGCACCGCGCAGGCCACAGAAGCTCCGCCGCAGCCTCGAAAGCGAGGCGCATGAGCCGTGCAGACATTCCCGACATCGCTCACTCCCCTGTTGCCGCGGTCGCACGACGCGGCGCAGCCCTCAGGGGATGATCAGCTGCACGAGCGGCAATGTGATCATGCAGCCGATGGTCGTCACCAGTATCGCGGCCGCGATGAAGCCCATGTCGAGCTTGAAGCGCTCCCCCACCACCAGCGACAGCATCACCGACGGCATGCCCGCCTGCATCGCGAGCATCCTGACGTCCACCTTGTTCCCGGAGAGCATCACGACAGCGATCGCGATCGCGGGGAGCAGGAGGAGCTTCACGCCGGCTACAGCGCCCAGCGCTTTGGCCGAGCCTCTCACCGCGCGAAGATCCAGCGATACGCCCAACGAGATCATGATCAACGGCAGTGCCATCTTGGACGCGACACCCGTCCAATCCATGACCGTGATCGAAACGGCCGCTGGCCAGGGCACGAACCGGTAGGCCAGTGCGACCAACAAGGCGATCATCGCCGGGAACGTGAACAGCTCCCTGACGATATCGACGGGGCCTTCACGCTCGCCAAGGCGCGCAGCCACGGCGATCCCCAGTGTGAAGAGGACGGCCACCGTCCCGAACACGTCGTAGAAGACAGCGGGCGCGAGCCAACGGTCACCGAGCACCGCCTGAACGACCGGATACCCGAGATATCCCGTGTTGCCCAGTGCTGCGACCAAGACGAAGCCACCAGCGGTCCTCGGCGAAAGCCGCAGAACGTGTGCGAGCTCCCATGCGACCGCGAGCCCCGCGAGCGAGACCGCCCACGCCACCGCGGCGGCACGCACGAGCTCGGACGACAGCGGTGTCGAGACGACGCTCACGAAGATCAGCGCGGGGAGCGCAACGTACGTGATCACGCGGTGCAGGGTCCCGGAATCGTCTCGCCGCAGCACGCCGAAGTACCGCAGTGCCGCTCCGATGGTCACGAAGACGAGCACACGGGCGATCGCTCCGATCAACACGCCGACGGACACCGCGACCCCTATCCGATCTCGTGAATGGCGCCCGCCCCGTCGCACACGTCGGCAAGCGAGCCGGAATAGTCGGGGCGAGCCACACCCCGCTCGGTGATGATCACGGTGATGAAGGAGGCCGGCGTCACGTCGAACGCCGGGTTGTAGACCTCAACGCCCGGAGGCGCCACGCGCGCCCAGCCATCGACCTGGTACGCGCCGCCCTTGCGGGAGATCTCCATCGCATGGCCCTTGGCGATCGGAACCACCCACGGGCCCTGCTTGGTGAGCGCATCAAGGGCGCTCGACTCCGTGGAGGTCTGCGGAGCGACGACCCCGGAGAACGTGATGCCGAGTATCTCGCGCGGGTCCCGCTCCTCGATGACGATGTCGTCGCCGCTCGCGAGAGTGAGGTCGATCGTGGACGTCGGAGCCGCCACATAGAAGGGGATGCCATGCTCTTTGCAGGAGACGGCCAGCCCATAGGTGCCGATCTTATTGGCGGTGTCGCCGTTGGCCGCGATCCGGTCCGCTCCGACGATGACCGCGTCGACAAGTCCCGCACGCATGATGGATGCGGCCATGCTGTCGGTGATGAGCCGGAACGGCACCCCGGCCATCCGCAGCTCCCATGCGGTCAAGCGAGCGCCCTGGAGCACGGGACGCGTCTCATCCACCCACACCCCGGCGATCTTTCCCTGCTCATGTGCGGTGTAGATCACGCCGAGCGCGGTGCCGAAATAGGCCGTGGCCAGCGATCCCGCATTGCAGTGCGTCAACACACGGGCCTCGTCGGGGAGAAGCTCTGCGCCGAGGCGTCCTATCTCCCGGTTGCGCTGCTCATCCTCCGTCGCCATCGCTTGCGCCTGGTCGACTACGGCCTGCCTAAGGTCACTCAAGTCCAAGGCGGACCCGTCGCGCACAAGTGCACGCATGCGCTCGGCTCCCCAGAACAGGTTCACGGCGGTCGGCCTGGTGGCGGTGACTTCAGCGGCGACCTTGTCGATGCCGGCCGCGAACTCCTCGTAGGTCGTGATGTCGTCACTCTCGTTCACGGCCCACAGCGCGATGGCCATCGCTGCGGCCACACCGAGCGCGGGAGCACCGCGTACCGCCATACCCGAGATAGCGTGACACACACCTTCATAAGTGGCGCAGACCAGCACATCACCGGCGAGCGGCAAGCGCGTCTGATCGACCATGTAGACCGCCGGGCGACCGGTCTTGTCGTCTACCGCCCACCACAGTGTCTGGGGGATCGCTTCGATGCCCATGTGTCGTCTCCGTCGCTAGGTTCGTGTCTCTTCGAGGGGTGAGTGTGGCTCATGCGTCGCCCTCATTCAACACAGTATGGTGCCGTCGGGAAGTTCCATCGGTCACACCGCTGCACGAAGAGCTTTGGAGTTGCATAATACGGCTGGCTGGGGAGTCTCGCTGTCGAGCGCGGCACCGGACCAATATCCGAGGGAGCGGCCCGACATGCGATCTGATCCCCATCGCCCCACGACCAGCCAGCGGCTGACGCTTCCCGCTGATGCCCTCATGCTCACCGTGATCGCGGGTGCCGCGCTGGTGATCACAAAGGACATGATCGCCATCCCGCACCCTTGGCTCGACTCCATGGACGCCTTCCACATCACGATGGCCCTGGCATCGATCGCAGGTGCCGGAGGCGCGTGGTTCATCCATCGCTGGCAGTCGGGCTGGCGTGGCCTTGTCGCGATAACACTCGCGCTCGTGCTCGCAGTGGCGGCGGTCCTTCTTGCGGAGAACGCGATCCTCTCCGCCGCCGATGCGTCTCCCGCGACCGCGACCACGCTTCTCACTTTGTACCAGGCGCTGGGCGCGGCAGCGGTGGTCGGGATGCTGATCGCCAGCGCGGTCGACTTCGCCCACATGACCGACACCAGGCGCCGCGCATTCGCCATCGCACGGCTCGCCGGCCTGGCAGCGATCGCGGCACTCATCGTCTTCCGCTTCATCCCCGAGACACAGGCCGACGCGATGTCGGCCCACGCCTACGCCGTACTGGGCCTCACCACGGTGACCGGAGCGATGGGCGCGGTACTCGGCGATGTGTTCCTCGCCCTCCGCGACCGTCGCTCGACGGCGAACGCGAGTGCGGCAGGACCGGTGCCGGAGAAGACTGACGCGACGCGGGTGCACCGGATGGAGCAGGTCGGCGGACCGGATCCGTCCCCTAGCGCCTGAGCAGCCTCTTCGCAACGCGCCTGAGCGCTTGGAGGAGCCGGCCGCGGGTCCGTCCCACAACGTGTCGCCACTGCGATACCACCGCAACGGACGAGCCGTCGATCCATATCCATCCACCGCGATCGGCGGTCAGCTCGAGGCGTTGGGGTGCGTTGACCGCGACCAGCGGCAGGTCTCCCGCTGAGCCCGGCTTGACCCGCATCGCATACCGGCCACGATCGAGCCCGCGCGCGTCCAAGGACAAGATCCGGGTCGGACCGTCGAAGCTGTCCTCCAGCGGCGGTAGCTCGACAGTCCTGCGCCGTCCCGCGAACCGCACGATCGGAGCGGGGCCTCCCGCGACTCCGGCAGGGAGCTGCGATACCGCGAACAGGGGACCCTGCGGCCCGTCGAGCAGGCGCACATCCGCCCCGACCCCGTCGAGCACGCGAAGCGAGAGGGCGCCTTTCGGTGTCGTATCCAGCACCGCGGACGTCGCCGAACCATCCTCGCCGAAGCAGTGCACGATGCGCGATCCGGAAGAAGGCGGAGTGCACTCGCTCACCCGGCGCTCGCGCCAGGTCTCTCCGGCCGAGACGCGCACGTACAGG
Source organism: Coriobacteriia bacterium (assembly GCA_036507895.1). GTDB lineage: Bacteria > Actinomycetota > Coriobacteriia > Anaerosomatales > PALSA-660 > PALSA-660. The sequence continues at coordinate 531 of DATCIG010000043.1, read as the reverse complement.
TCATACATGCCTTCAGGCAGCCCGGCAAACAGCCGATCGGGCGGCAGCACGTCCTCGATGAGGACGAACGGCCGCACTTCCTCGAAGACGACCTTGTGGGCGAGAGGGACGATCGTCTCGCTCTTATCGGCGCGCGAACGTATCACGAGATCGACACTGTCGATGCGATCGGTCAGAACACCGAGCCGGCACTCCGCGCTGAGATGGACTCCCTGCGGATCGACGACGAACGGCTCCATCCGGCACTCGGCCTTCATCTGCCCGCCGATGTCGAACAACCGGTCGGGTATGCCTCTGTCGGTGTCCCGGAACCACGGCAACTCGACGAACAGGTGCTCGCCCTCCACAAGAACGCGTGGAGAGCCTGCCTGCGCGAGCACAGCGAGATACTCCGCGAACTCATCGGCCCTGCCCTCGGAGATGAGCCGCATCAGGACCCTGTCGCCGACCGGCAGCGCGCTCTCGATGCGCTCCGTGTAGTACGCGTCGACGATCTCGCGGAACCGCCTGAATGCCGCGACGCGCAGCCCC
>DATCIG010000042.1:0-29556 GCA_036507895.1 Coriobacteriia bacterium | reverse complement strand
CGTGCATGCCGCCGTCGAGCGCTCGCGCGAGCTCGGTCGTTAGCCATGGGGATCGGTGGTCTCATCGCAGCCCTGCTCCGGCTCTACAGCTACTTCATCATCGCCTACGTGGTCCTGAGCTGGGTGGTCGCGGGCAGCAGGTCCGGGACGGTCCTGGATATCTACCGCGTTCTCGGAAGCATCTGCGAGCCCTACATCGGGCTCTTCCGTCGCCTCGTCCCACCGGTCGCGATGGGGTCGGCGGGACTCGACCTGTCGCCCCTTATCGCGTTGATCGTCCTTCAGATCGTGGGAGGGTTCATCGGGGGGATCGGCTGAACGTCGGTTTCTGATATGGTGCAAGGCGCAACGACCGGGGCACGCGTGTACGTCTCGAAAGGAATCACGGGCGATGAAACTCACCCCGCTGGACATCCACCACAAGGAGTTCCGAAACTCCCTGCGCGGCTACAGCCCTGAAGAGGTCGACGACTTCTTGGACGAGGTAGCCGAAGAGTTCGAACGTCTCTTCAAGGAGAACATCGATCTGAGCGAGAAGCTCGAAGAGGCCTCTGCGCGAGTACGCGCCTATGCCGACATGGAGCGCACGCTGCAGAACACCATGGTCGCTGCTCAGACGTCGGCGGACGACATCCGCTCCCGCGCGGACGCCGAGGCGGCCCGCTTGGTGGCCGACGCCGAGTCCAAGTCGCAGGAGATCGTCTCGGCCGCGCTCGGGGAGAAGCAGCGCTCGCTCGGAGAGCATGCTCGCCTCAAGGCATCCGAAGAGGAGTTCCGCGCGCGGTTCCGCACCATGCTCGAGGACTACCTGGCAACGATCTCGGCGCCCGGCTCGGATGAGCGCACGTCCTTCGTCGCTTCGGCACCGGTCTCCGAGCCCGTCGAAGTCGCCCCCATCGAACCTGTGGCCGAGGTCGAGGTCGCCGTACCGGCAACCGATCCGGAGCCTATCGGCTCGGTCGTGTCTCTGACACTCGGGGAGATGGCGGACAGCGAGCTCGATGAGCCCGAGGTCCCCTCCCTCGATGTGCCGGACGATTTCACCCTCCCGCATCACAGGCCCATGGGAGAGCGCGACGACGACCACGACATCGAGGAGATAGACTAGCGCTCCTCATGAGCATCCGCATCACTGTCCGAGTCACCCCCCGTTCCGGCCGCGAGAGTATCGCGGCGGGGGCGGGGGGTGTGTTCTTGGTCCGGGTGACCGCGCCGCCCGATGAGGGCAAAGCCAGCGCGGCGGTGTGTCGCGTCGTGGCGGGCGCCTTCGGTGTGCCGAAGAGCGCGGTCACGGTGGTGCGCGGTCACACCGCCCGCACCAAGACGCTTCAGATCGAGGGCGTGACCGAGGCCGACGCGGAACGCCTGCGCGTTGACCCTCCCGCCTCGTAGGGCTACCCTTTGCTGCATCGCATCCGGGCACGGCGCGGGTGCGCGATGATCAAGGAACAGGCGACGACGAGGACGAGTACGGGCGGCCACCCATGGCCACCAGCGAGCGGGAGTCAGGTGCAAGCCCGCGGCGGGACCGCCCCGAAGATCACCTCATCAGCCCCGGACCGATACGGCGCCCTCGAACAGGGCGCCGGGTAGGCTCCGGCGGGGCCCGCACCCCGTTATCGCATGCGGCCGAGTGGCGCGCGAACCGGTGAGAGTCGGTCGGCGCAAGCTGGGTGGTACCGCGGAGTGCCCATTATGATGAGGCGTGCTTCGTCCCGGCAGGTGGACGAAGGGCGCCTTTTGCGTGCCCCGGCGACAGGTTCGACGATCAGTTGAGGGAGCAAGAATGGCTGACAAGCCCGATTACAAACAAACGATGAACCTGCCGACGACCGAGTTCCCCATGCGGGCGAACCTGAGCGCCAGGGAGCCGGGATGGCTCGAGTTCTGGGACGGCCTCGACATCTACCATCGCGCCCTTGAGGCCAACGCCGACGGGCCGGTCTTCATCCTCCACGACGGTCCTCCGTACGCCAACGGGCACATCCACATGGGCACCGCGTTCAACAAGGTGTTCAAGGACCTCGTGGTCAAGTACAAGACCATGCGCGGCTACTTTGCACCGTACGTTCCGGGCTGGGACTGCCACGGGCAGCCGATCGAGCACATGGTCGAGAAGAACCTCGGGCCCGAGAAGATGAAGGCCTCGAGTCAGGCCGAGGTACGCGCGCTGTGTCGCGAGCACGCGATGAAGTTCGTCGGGATCCAAGCTGACGAGTTCAAGCGCCTCGGCGTGCGGGGCGACTTCGATGACCCATACCTCACCCTGAACCATGCCTATGAGGCGGGCAACGTCCGCATCTTCAAGGAGATGTACGACCGCGGCATGATCTACAAGGGCGCCAAGCCGATCCACTGGTGCATCAGGTGCGGGACGGCTCTGGCTGAGGCTGAGATCGAGTATTCGGACGAGGTCTCTGACAGCATCTATGTGAAGTTCGAGTTCACATCGAAGCCTGAGGCGTGGGCCGATCGCTCCGAGCCGGTCTCGATCCTCATCTGGACGACCACCCCCTGGACCCTGCCGGCCAACGTCGCCGTCACGCTCGCGCAGAAGGCGCCTTATGTGGGCGTCCGCGTGGGTGGAGACGTGCTGGTCATGGCGGAGGCACTCGTCGAGTCCGTGGCCGCGGCCGCAGGCTGGGATGAGTACGAGGTCCTGGCGCCGCGCGTGCCGGGTTCGAAGCTGGCGGGGCTCCACTACCATCAGCCGATCCACGAGGGTGTGGAGGGCGTCATCATCACGGGCGACCACGTCGAGCTCTCCACGGGCTCCGGCGCGGTGCACACCGCCCCGGGCCATGGCGAGGACGACTACATCGTGGGGCAGAAGTTCGGTCTGCCGATGCCGATGCCGGTGCAGGACGACGGCACGTTCGATGCGGGCGGCGGTCCGTTCAAGGGGCTCGACGTACGCAAGGCGAACCCGGTGATCGTCGAGTGGTTGCGCGAGCGTGGTTCGCTCGTGGCGGCCGACAAGTTCTCGCACAGCTACCCGCACTGCTGGAGATGCAAGCAGCCGGTCATCTTCCGCGCGACCGAGCAGTGGTTCGTCTCGATGGACAGCGCCGCCGAAGGTGTGCGTCCGTTGCGCGAGGGAGCCATGGATGCGATCTCTGACGTGCGGTGGATCCCGGCATGGTCGATCAACCGCATGTCGTCGATGGTCGCCGACCGCCCCGACTGGTGCATCTCGCGCCAGCGCGCCTGGGGTGTTCCGATCCCGGTGTTCACGTGTGCGGTGTGCGGTGAGACGCTCGCGACGGACGAGACCTTCGACGCGGTGATCCACCTCTTCGAGACGGAGGGCGCGGACGCCTGGTTCACGAAGGCGCCGTCGGAATACCTGCCCGCCGGGACTGCGTGCGCGCGCTGCGGCGGTACTGAGCTCAAGCCCGAGGACGACATCCTCGACGTCTGGTTCGAGTCGGGTGTCTCGCACACGAGCGTTCTGGAAGCCCGCCCCGAGCTGCGCCGCCCCGCGGATCTGTATCTCGAGGGTTCCGATCAGCACCGCGGATGGTTCCAGTCGTCGCTGCTCACCAGTGTCGGCGCCTACGACGAGCCGCCCTTCCGTGCCGTGCTCACCCACGGGTTCATCGTTGACGGCAACGGCCGGAAGATGTCGAAGTCGCTCGGCAACACCGTCAGCCCGATCGACGTCGTCGCCAAGTCCGGCGCGGACATCATCCGCCTCTGGGCCGCGAGCGCCGACTATGGCCAGGACATCTCCGTCTCCGACGAGATCCTCGATCGCACCAGTGAGGCGTACCGTCGCATCCGGAACACGTTCCGCTTCCTGCTGTCGAACCTCTACGATTACGATCCCGCCGATGCCGTGGCGTTCGACGACATGGTCGAGCTCGACCGGTACGCGATGGTCACGCTGTCGGATCTGGTGCGCGACGTGACGGCCGCCTACGACGAATGGCGGTTCCACGCCGTCTACCGGCAGCTCTACGACTACTGCGGGGCCGATCTGTCCTCGTTCTACCTCGATGTGCTCAAGGACCGCCTCTACGCGGACGGGGCCGATTCGCGTGAGCGGCGCAGCGCCCAGACTGTCTTGGCGGCGATGCTCTCGGCGATGGTGCGCCTCGTGGCGCCGATCCTGACGTTCACTTCGGAGGAGATCTGGCAGACCATGCCGGAGACCATGCGCCAAGGCGTGCCCTCGGTGCAGCTTGCCGGCTGGCCCGACATCGCGATCGATGAAGCGACCGCGGCTCCGTTGCGAGACGCCTACGGTGTCGTGCTCCAGGTGCGCGAAGTCGTGACGAAGGCGCTCGAGGACGCCCGCGCCACCGGCCTCGTGGGAAAGAGCCAGGAGGCGGCCCTGAGTATCTCGGCGCCTGACGCCATGGTCGAAGTCCTGAGCGCCCGGCCCGCGTTGATCGATCTCTTCATGGTCGCTGTCACGTCGCTCGCGGGTGGCGCGGAGGACGTGTCCGTCGTCGTCTCCCGTGCCGAGGGGGAGAAGTGCCCCCGGTGCTGGAACATCCGTACCGACATCGGATCGGACAGCGCTCACCCGGACGTCTGCGCTCGCTGCGCTGCGGTCCTGACGCGTCGCTGACACGGCTTACGATGGTATAATCAAAGCGTGGCTGCGACCCCCGCCCACTGCGGGGGTCGCGTCTATCGTGGATGAGATCATCCACCTCACGAATCGACCGGAGGACCATTGACCATGGACGCAGCGACGCTCGCAACCATCAAGACCGCGCTCGAAGCGGAGCGAGATCGGCTCGCCCATGAGATCAGCGACATGGAGCGGGACAGCGCCACCAGCCTCTCCGACGCCTCCGGCGAGAACAACTACCGCGATCACATGGCGGATCAGGGCACTGCGACGTTCGGCAAGGAACTCGACATGACGCTCGAGGGCAATGCCCGCGAGCTGCGCGCATCGGTCATCGCGGCGTTGGAGCGCATCGAGGCGGGCACATTCGGCACGTGCCTGCGCTGTGGCCAGCAGGTCGGACCCGATCGACTCACCGCCATGCCCGCCGCCGCTCTCTGCATCGAATGCAAGGAGTGGGAGGAATCGCGCTAGTGCGGCGTCGCGGCGCGGCTATCACCGCGGCGATCGGCGCGATCGTCCTCGTGGCGGACCAGGTGACCAAGGTCTTCGTCCGGGCCGAGCTGTCTCCTCCGGGCACATCGGTCCCGCTTCTGGGCGATGTGCTGCGCCTCACCTACGTGCGCAATCTGGGAGCGTCCTTCGGGATGATGCCCGGCTACCGGCCACTCTTCGTTGCGGTCTCCATCGGGGTGCTGATCGCCATCGCGGCGTTCGTCGTTCGCAGGAGCCCGCAGAGGCCGTGGGTGCTCGTCGCACTCGGGTTGGTCGCCGGCGGTGCGCTCGGGAATCTCATCGATCGCATGTACTTCGGTTGGGTCACCGACTTCCTCCAGATCCCTTTCGAGTTCCCTGTCTTCAACGTCGCAGATTCCGCGGTGGTCGTCGGTGTCTCCATGCTCGTGTGGTGGCTGCTGTTCGGCCCCGCTCCCGAGCAACCGGTGCCGTCGGCGATCGCCGATACGAAGGATGGTGAGTAGAGTGGCGCAAGAGACGAGCGACACGCTCACATACCAGGTCCGTGGCGAGGACATCGGCATGAGGATCGACGTGCTGGTCTGTGAGAGCGGGATGCTGCCGAGCCGTGCGATGGCCCAGAAACTCATCGAGCGGAACTGTGTGCGGGTCAACGGGCTCACGGTCAACAAGCGCTACAAGGCGCGCAGCGGCGACCGCATCAGCGTGGAGGTGCCGCCCTCGGAGAGCTCCGACCTGGTGGCCGAGGACATCGAACTCGACATCCGCTTCGAGGACGAGTCGCTCATCGTGCTGTCCAAAGCCGCGGGGATGGTGACGCACCCGGCCCACGGGCACTGGTCGGGCACGCTCGTGCATGCTCTGCTCGGCTACTCACCCGATCTGGGCACTCTGGCGGGCGAGGAGCGGCCGGGCATCGTGCACCGCCTGGACAAGGACACGTCCGGATTGATGATCGTGGCGAAGAACGACGACGTGCAGCGCGCCCTGCAATCGATGATCCAGCAGCGGTTGGTCGAGCGCCGCTACATCACACTGGTCCACGGGCGGATCGTCCCGGACACAGGGATGATCGATGCCCCGATCGGAAGGCATCCCAAGGAGCCCCGCAAGATGTGGGTCAGCGACGCGGCGGGAGCACGTCAGGCCGTCACCTCGTTCCGCACGCTGGAGCGCTTCGAGTCGGACGGGATCGACGAGGGCTATACCTTGATCGAGTGCAAGCTCCAGACGGGGCGGACCCACCAGATCCGCGTCCATCTCGCGTACATCAAACATCCGGTCGTCGGCGATCCGCTCTATGGCCGACGCAAGCTGCGGGAGGACCTCGGTCTCACCAGGCAGTTCCTGCAGAGTTATTCGCTGGCGTTCGATCACCCCGTCACGGGTGAGCGCATCGCGCTGACCGACCATCTCCCCGAGGACCTTGCGACCGCGCTCCGGTCGATCGCGGACCGCAGTGACGGCCGCACCCCCGTTGGTGACGAAGTCGTTCCCCAGCTCTTCGAAGGCCCCGGCTCCACCGGCGTCTGACGCCGCCCATCGGCCACGGGTATGGGATATACGTGGAGATTGGCCGCCGGATACGCGTCGGACCCGTACGACACGGTATTCTCGAATCCGGTCCGGTGACACCCGGCCTCAAGGTCCGGTCGAGAAAGAGGGCATGATGGAGACCACGCAGCGGATACTCCTGGTCGAGGATGAACGTTCCATCCGCGATGCTGTCACGGCTTATCTCGAGCGCGAGGGCTATTGGGTCACTCCCGTCGCCGACGGCGCGGAGGCGCTCGAGCAGGCGGGGCGCAAGGCCTTCGACCTCGTCGTCCTCGATCTCAACCTCCCCAAGGTCCCCGGCGAGGAAGTCTGCCGCCGGATCCGGGACAACTCGGACGTGCCGATCATCATGCTCACCGCGAAGGGTGCGGAGGAGGAGCGGATACGCGGCTTCGAGATCGGCGCCGACGACTACCTGGTCAAGCCCTTCTCGCCGCGTGAGCTCATCGCCCGCGTCCGCGCGCTGATACGACGCGCGCATGCGGAGTCGGACCCCCAGCGCGACCGGATGGACTTCGGCGACCTCGTGATCGAGCTGCGCGCTCACCGAGTCTATGTCGGAGGGGTCGAGGTCGAGTTGACCGCCAGCGAGTACAAGTTGCTGGTCACTCTGGCGAGGTATCCGGGTCGCGTCTACCCGCGGATGGAACTGGTCGAGAAGGTGCTCGGCTACGATTTCGAGGGCTACGAGCGCGCGATCGACTCGCATGTGAAGAACCTCCGCGCGAAGCTCGATGACGATCCGCGCGATCCTCGCTTCATCCAGACGGTCACCGGCGTCGGCTATCGGTTCGAACCGCGTCCGGTGGGGGACGAGGCTCCGGCGCCGTGAAGCGGATCGGCCTCGGCGTCCAGCTGGGATTCGCGTTCGCCGTGGTCGCGGCGTCCACGGCGCTGCTCGTCGCCATCGTGATGTCCGTGACGTGGCAGGGTATCTTCGAGAGCTACGTCCGCGAGCGGGTCCAGGACAGCGCTGCCACCTTCGCGAACATGGCGGGGGCATCCTTCGTGACTTACGGCCGATGGGACAGTCGCGGCCTGTTCCGCTTGTCCGCGGCCGCTCGCAGCTACAGCTTGCGCGCCCAGGTGATCGATGCACACGACGTCGTGCTCGCCGACAGCTCCTACCTGACGGGGGAGGAGCCGCTGCCCGGTGTCGCGGGCGGAGTGCAGACCGCGCTTCCCACCACGGGGAGTCCGGCCCCGATGAGCGAGCCTGTCGTCACCGCGCCCGTGTACGTGGGCTCGGTCCGTGTGGGTTCGGTCCGCGTCGCGTCCGCTTCGCCGGGGTCGCTCCTCACAGATTCCGACACCCAGTTCCGCGACGCATCCTCGTCCGGGCTCGCCTTGGCGGCGGTGCTGGCCGTGGCTTTGGCCACCGCCGGCGGCCTGCTCTACTCGCGCGTGTTCGCCAGACCCATCGAGCGCGTCACGAGGGCCGCGGCCGCACTGCGCGCCGGGGACCGTGATGCGCGCACCGGCATGTCGGGGGATGACCCGATGGGGGTGCTCGGCAAGACGTTGGATGAGATGGCGGAATCGATCCAGGCGGAACGCGAGTCCGAGCGTAGGCTGACGGCCGACGTGGCTCACGAGTTGCGCACGCCCCTGCAGGCGATCCAGGCGACCGTGGAAGCGATCCAGGACGGTGTTCTGCCGGCTGACGGGGAGCACCTCGGCATCGTTCGCGACGAGACTGTCCGCCTCGGACGGCTCGCGGACTCGATCCTCGAGCTCTCGCGACTGGAGAACCGCAGCGTCCAGTTCCGCCTCGCTCCCGTGGACCCGTCGGTAGCCCTGCACCGGGCTGTGGACAGCCACAGGGCGTTGCTCGAGTCGCTCGAACTGACACTCGATACGGACATCGCGGAAGGCGCGACGGTCTCGGCGGACCTCGATCGGCTCACACAGGCGTTCTCGAACCTGCTCGGTAACGCGGCCCGCTACACGCCGGCCGGTGGGTCCGTCCAAGTCAAGCTCGTGTGCGACCCCAAGCAGGCGACCATATCTGTTCGGGACTCCGGCATCGGCATCCCCGAGGACCAGCACGATCGCGTGTTCACGCGGTTCTGGAGGTCCGAGGCGGCGCGTGAGCGCTCTCGTTCGGGATTCGGCGTCGGGCTGGCCATGGTCCGCGAGATCGTCGAACAGCATGAGGGCTCGGTGGCATTCCACTCGAACGATCCGGACCCGGGTACCACCTTCGAGATCCGTCTGCCTCTCGTGAAGAAGCGCCAGAAGGTCTGACGTCCGGTGCTTCCATTCCTTCTCCCGGTGCGGTACTGTCGGTTCGACCTTTAATCCGGTTCCGTGAGGCCGGCAAGGGACGACACAAGAACGCGACACCAGCATCGATCACCTGTCGCGGGAGCAGACCTCCGCTTGTCTCGATGCCTTTCGCCAAGCCGCGGAAGGCGTCTTTTTGTGTAGCCGGGCCCCCTTACGGGCGGACACGGCGCGGAAGGTGGGTGGACGATGGAGAACCGCACGAAAGCCGTGGTCATGGACGCGACGGCCGTCGACCGCGCGATCACGCGTATCGCGCATGAGGTGCTCGAATCGAACAAGGGCGCCGACGGCCTCGCGTTCGTCGGCATCGTCACGCGTGGCGCGCATCTCGCGCAGCGTCTGGCGGACCGGGTGCTCGAGATCGAAGGCGCGAAGGTACCGGTCGGGACGCTCGACATCTCCTTTTACCGCGACGATGTATCAACGCGTCTGAACCCCGAAGTGCATCGGACGGACCTTCCGTTCGGGATCTCGGGGATGTGCGTGGTGCTCGTCGACGACGTGCTCTTCACGGGGCGCACGATCCGCGCCGCGATGGATGCACTGATGGACTACGGACGCCCTTCATGTGTCCGTCTCGCAGTGCTCGTGGACCGCGGGCATCGCGAGCTTCCCATCCGCGCCGACTTCGTCGGAAAGAACGTCCCCACGTCAGGGCGCGAGCGGGTACGGGTGCATCTCACCGAGACCGACGGCGAGGACGTTGCGTTCATCGCCGAGGGCGAGGAGGTGCCGGCATGCTGAGCTCCCGTCACATCCTCGGTATGGACGATCTGTCGACCGAGGACATCAACAGGATCCTGGAGACTGCCGAGTCGTTTGCCGCGGTCAACGAGCGTCGCATCAAGAAGCTGCCGACACTGCGCGGACTCACGATCGTCAATCTCTTCCTCGAGCCGTCCACGCGCACGCGGACGAGCTTCGAGATCGCTGCGAAGCGTCTGTCTGCCGACGGCATCAACTTCACCGCCAGCGCTTCCGCCACCGTCAAGGGTGAGTCGCTGCGGGACACCGCCGCAACACTCGCCGCGATGTCGTGCGACCTGGTCATCATCAGGCACAAGTACGCGGGAGCCCCGCGCATCCTCTCCGAGATGATGGACTGCCCGGTGGTCAACGGCGGCGACGGCATGCACGAGCATCCGACGCAGGCCCTGCTCGACCTCTTCACGATGAAGCAGCGGCTCGGCCACCTCGAAGGGCTGCGGGTCGGCATCGTCGGCGACATCGCTCACTCGCGTGTGGCCGGCTCGTTGATCCCGGCGCTGCTGAAGGTCGGGGCTGTCCCCGTCGTCATCGCACCGCCGACCCTGCTGCCTTCCCGCCCGGACGTGATGGGCGCCGAAGTCTCGTGGGACCTCGACGAGGTCCTGCCGACGCTCGACGTCGCCTACATGCTTCGGATCCAGATGGAGCGCGCCGAAGGGATGCCGTTCCCTTCCTTGCGCGAGTACGCCCGCTTCTACGGTATGAACTCGACGAGGTTGGCCGCGATGAAGCCGACGGCGATCGTGATGCATCCGGGCCCGATGAACCGTGGCGTGGAGATCTCGGCCGATGTGGCCGATTGCGAGCGTTCGCTGGTGCTGGAACAGGTCGAGTCCGGGGTCGCCGTCAGGATGGCCGTCATGTATCTGCTCTTGGGAGGTGCCGACAGTGGCGCTGCTGCTTAAGAACGCTCGCGTTGTGGATCCGGCTGTCGGACTCGACGCCGTATGCGACATCGTCATCCGTGACGGCGTGATCGCTGAGATCGGCACCGACCTGAAGATCGCCAAGGGCGAGACCGTGGAGTGCGCCGAGAAGATCGTGCTGCCGGGACTCGTGGACGTGCACACGCACCTGCGCGAACCCGGGCGTGAAGATGAAGAGACCGTGCGCTCCGGCACGAGGGCGGCCGCCCACGGTGGGTTCACCGCCATCTGCGCGATGCCGAACACCGAGCCCGTGATCGACGAGGGCTCATCCGTGCGGTTCCTGCGCGAGCGTGCCGAAGCGGAGGGCGCGGTCCGCGTCTACCCGATCGGCGCCATCACCGCCAAGCAGGAGGGCCGTGCGCTCGCTGAGATCGGCGACATGGTGTCCGAGGGCGCCGTGGCGTTCTCTGACGACGGTCGTGGCGTCCAGGACAGCGGCATGATGCGCCTGGCCATGGACTACACGAAGCGCTTCGGCGCACCCATCATCAGCCACTGCGAGGACGAGTCGCTCGTGAGCAAGGGCGTCGTCAACGAGGGCGTCGTGTCGACCCGGCTCGGATTGTCGGGCTGGCCGGCCGCGGCCGAGGAGATCCAGGTGGCACGTGACCTTCGACTCGCCGAACTCACCGGGTGCCGCCTGCACCTCGCGCACCTTTCCACCGCCGGGTCGGTCGAACTCGTACGCCGAGCGAAGGCCGCCGGCCTTCCCGTGACCTGCGAGGTCACGCCGCATCACCTGTTCCTCACCGAGGACGACATCACCGACCTTTACGACACCAACCTGAAGATGAATCCGCCACTGCGTACCGCAGCCGATGCCGCGGCCCTGCTCGCCGGCCTGCTCGATGGCACGGTCGACTGCATCGCCACGGATCACGCCCCGCACGCCCCGCACGAGAAGGCCCTCGAGTTCGAGTTGGCTCCCTTCGGGACCACCGGACTCGAGACCGCCCTGTCGCTTGTGATCACCCATCTCGTGGTGGCCAAGAAGGCGACCTGGCAGCAGGTCGCCGAGTGGATGTCGGTCGGTCCGCGGCGGGCGCTCGGACTTCCGGCGGTGCGGATCGAGGTCGGTGCGATCGCCGATCTGACCGTCGTCGATCCAGAAGCCAAGGTCGACGTGACCCGGGAATGGTTCGTGAGTCGCAGCCGCAACTCGGCCTTCACGGGGCACAAGCTTCTCGGGAAGGCGAGCGATGTGCTCGTCGGCGGGTATTTCGCGCTCCGTAACGGTAAGGTGGTCGTGTGACACGCACGCAGACATCGGCGCGACCTGATGCAGGTGGTGAGGAGTGAGCTTGAGCGGATCTGTTCGAGCGATACTCGCGCTCGAGGACGGCACCGTCTTCGAGGGCTGGTCCTGCGGCGCCGCCGGGGAGGCCTTGGGCGAGGCCGTCTTCAACACCTCGCTGGCGGGCTATCAGGAGGTCGTGACCGACCCCAGCTATGCCGGTCAGATCGTTACGATGACGATGCCTCAGATCGGCAACTGCGGCGTCAACGGCGCGGACATGGAGTCCCGCGGTGCGTTCCTGAGCGGGCTCGTCGTGCGCGAGATGAGCCGCATCCCTTCGTCGTGGCGCAGCGAGATGTCGCTGCCGGACTTCCTGTGCGCCCAAGGTGTCGTCGCGATCCAAGGGGTCGACACCAGGAGACTCACCAGGCACCTGCGCGAGCGCGGTGTGATGCGTTCCATCATCTCCACGGTCGATCTCGACCCGGCATCACTCGTCGCAAAGGCGGTGGCGTCGCCCGGTCTCGTGGGGCGGGACCTCGTGCGTGAGGTCTCCGTCGCTTCAGCGTACGAATGGGGGAGCGAAGACCCCACCGGGTACCTGCCGATCGACACCGGCATACTGTCGGTCCGGCCGACCTACCGGGTGGTCGCGTTCGACTCAGGCGTCAAGTTCAATATCCTCAGGCGTCTCGCGGAAGCCGGATGTGCGGTCCGCGTGGTGCCTCCGACGACGTCGGCCGCCGAGGTCCTCGAGCTGGGGTGCGACGGTGTGTTCCTGGCCAACGGCCCCGGCGACCCCGCCGCGGTCGATTATCTCTACCGCACGGTCCGCGAGCTTCTGGGAGTCGTTCCGATCTTCGGGATCTGCCTCGGTCATCAGATGCTGGCGCTCGCCGTCGGAGCGGACACCTTCAAGCTGCGCTACGGCCATCGCGGCGGCAACCAGCCGGTCATGAACCTGCTCACGGGGCGCGTGGAGATCACGAGCCAGAACCACGGGTTCTGCGTCGACTTCGGTTCGATCGGAGAGCTCGATGTCGAGCTGAGCGGCGGTCTCGACATCGATGCGGGCGATGTGCGCGCATGGGTGGAGGCGGGTGTCGCTCCCGTTGTCCGCAGCGAGGCATACGGCCCGGTGCAGCTCACGCACGTCAACCTCAGCGACATGACCGTCGAGGGCCTGCGCGTGCTCGATCGTCGCGCGTTCTCGGTCCAGTACCACCCGGAGGCGGCTCCCGGGCCGCACGACGCGCGCTATTTGTTCGGGGCTTTCACCGCGCTCATGGATGGGCGTGGCGAGTATCTGTCCGCTGCGGATCCGCGCTTCGCCTCTGGGGGCGCGGCACCCGCGAAGATGGGGGGTTAGGCAATGCTCAAAACGGTCCTGCTGCCGATCGACTTCAGCGCCGACTCGGAGCTGGTGCTGCAGTTCTGCACCGGCCTCCAGGAGCTCGGTGTCCGACTCGTCGTGTGCTGCCACGTCGTGGATACCGCGGGGCTCGAAGGCCCGGTGATCGCGGCCGCGATCGACGCGGCGCGCGATCGTGTGCGCCTGGCAACGAAACCGCTGACGGACGCAGGGTTCGACGTCGAGGTCCGGCTGCCGACCGGCGACCCGGAGCGAGAGCTGTTGGCGCTCGCGATGGAGGACCACGTCGACGCGGTCGTCTGCGGTACGAGCGGCAAGACGCTCGCGGACCGGATGCTGTCGGGGTCCGTATCCGAGCGCCTGGCGAGCAGTTCTGGCATCCCGGCCCTGACCGTGCGCTACGACCTGTTGCGTGGCGCGGCCGACCCCGCCGCGCTGGCGCGCACGTTCGGCCGCATGCTGATCGTACCGACCGACTTCTCGGGCACCGCTGCCCGGGCCCTCAACGTCGCGCTCTCGCTACCCAAGCGGGCCGTCGGCACGATCCGGCTGCTGCACGTCCTGCCTGCGGCCAAGGATGCCGCGAGGACCCTGCAGCAGGAGACCGGCGCCGAGTTCCAGCTGCGCAACCTCGCATCGATCGCAAAGGAGCGCGGACTGTGTGCGACCCCGGTCATCGGCCATGGGCCGCCCGAGAGCGCCATCCTGAACGAGATCGATGCCAGTGGCGGGACCGGCATCGTGGTCGGATCTCGTGGGCGTACACCGCTGCAGGAGGTGCTCATGGGCTCGGTCTCGATGACGCTCATGCGCCAGGCGTCCTGCCCCGTACTGATCGTCCCTTAACGCCCGTTCCACCCTCAAAGGAGACACGTGCCGCGCCGCGACGACATACATACGATCCTCGTGATCGGTTCCGGACCGATCGTGATCGGCCAGGCGTGCGAGTTCGACTACTCGGGCGCCCAGGCCTGCAAGGTGCTGCGCGAGGACGGCTACCGCGTGGTGCTCGTCAACAGCAATCCGGCGACGATCATGACCGACCCCGAGTTCGCCGACAGGACCTACATCGAGCCGGTCACCCCCGAGTTCATCACCAAGGTGATCGAGGCGGAGCGGCCGGACGCGCTCCTGCCGACGCTCGGCGGCCAGACGGGCCTGAACTGCGCTGTGGCGCTCGCCGAATCGGGAGTGCTCGAGCGCTACGGTGTTGAGATGATCGGCGCCAAGCTGGACGTCATCAAGAAGGGCGAGGACCGGCGCCTGTTCGCTGCCGCGATGGGCGCCATCGGGCTCGAGGTGCCGCGGGGTGACTACGCCTATGTGGTGAGCGACGCTGAACGCTTTGCGGGAACACTCGGGTTCCCGGTCGTCATCCGGCCTTCGTTCACCATGGGCGGTGCGGGCGGCGGTATCGCATACAACATCGACGAGTTGCGCGAGATCGTGAGTCACGGCCTCGCTCTGTCCCCGATCGGCGAGGTGCTGGTCGAGGAGAGCGTGATCGGCTGGAAAGAGTACGAGATGGAGGTCATGCGCGACGTCAACGACAATGCCGTGATCGTGTGCTCCATCGAGAACATCGACGCCATGGGTGTCCACACCGGCGACTCGATCACCGTCGCTCCCGCTCAGACGCTCACGGACCGTGAGTACCAGACGATGCGTGACGCCAGCCTGGCGATCCTCCGCGAGATCGGGGTCGAGACCGGTGGCAGCAACGTGCAGTTCGGCGTCAACCCGGTCGACGGCCGCATGGTCGTCATCGAGATGAACCCCCGCGTGTCGAGAAGCAGTGCGCTCGCCTCGAAGGCGACCGGTTTCCCGATCGCCAAGATCGCGGCGAAGCTCGCGGTCGGTTACACGCTCGATGAGATCAGCAACGACATCACCAAGGTCACGCCCGCCTGCTTCGAGCCCTCGATCGACTACACCGTGGTCAAGGTCCCGCGGTGGGCGTTCGAGAAGTTCAAGGGTACGGACACGACGCTCACCACACGCATGAAGTCGGTGGGCGAGGTGATGGCGATCGGCCGCACGTTCACCGAGGCGCTCGGCAAGGCGTTCCGCTCGCTCGAGAACGGGCGCACGGGCCTGGGCGCCGACGGGCACGACAAGTTCGACGAGCTGAAGTTCGACCGGGGGTTGACGGTACCCAACGAGAACCGGATGTACTACGTCGCCGATGCGCTGTGGCGCGGCCGCAGCGTCGAAGAGGTCTCGTCTCTCACGCGTATCGACCCTTGGTTCCTGGACAGGGTGCAATCTATAGTCGAGGTAGAGGGTATGGTTCGCAAGGTGTCGGTCGACGAGATCGACGCCGCGCTCATGCGCACGGCCAAGCAGCACGGGCTCTCCGACCCGCAACTGGCCTACCTGATGGGGACTGACGAGGCCGCCGTACGCGCTCGCAGGCTCGCGCTGGGCGTGAAGGCGACCTTCAAGTCGGTGGATACCTGCGCAGGCGAGTTCCTGGCCACGACCCCGTACTACTACAAGACGTACGAGGAAGAGAGCGAGGTCACTCCGGCGACCCGGCCGCGCGTGATGATCCTCGGAGCCGGCCCCAACCGCATCGGTCAGGGCATCGAGTTCGACTACTGCTGCGTCCACGCTTCCTACGCGCTGCACGACGCCGGGTTCGAGACCGTCATGGTCAACTGCAACCCCGAGACCGTCTCCACCGACTACGACACCTCGGACCGCCTCTACTTCGAGCCCGTCACCTTCGAGGACGTCATGGACATCGTCGAGGTCGAGAAGCCGGTGGGAGTGCTCGTCACCTTCGGCGGGCAGACCCCGCTCAAGCTGGCCCGCGCGCTCGAGGACGCCGGCGTGCCGATCCTGGGGACGAAGCCGGAGGCCATCGATCTCGCCGAAGACCGGGAACGTTTCGCGGAGGTCCTCGACCGGCTCGAGATCGCCTATCCGGCAGCGGGCACCGTGCGCTCCGCGGACGAGGCGGTGGCGGTCGCGGCCCGGATCGGCTATCCGCTCCTGGTCCGTCCGAGCTACGTGCTCGGCGGCCGGGGCATGGTCATCGCCTACAACGAGGAGTACCTGCTCAAGCATATGGCCGAGGCCGTGATCGTGAGTCCTGACCACCCGGTGCTGCTCGACCGGTTCCTTGAAGGGGCCATCGAGGTCGACGTCGACGCGGTGTGCGACGGCCGCGAGGTGTACATCGGCGGCGTCATGGAGCACATCGAGGAGGCGGGCATCCATTCGGGTGACTCCGCATGCTGCATCCCGCCGTTCACGCTCTCCGAGACCATCAGCGACCTCATACGCGAGCAGACCCGTCGGATCGCACTCGAGATCGGGACCCACGGCCTCATCAATATCCAGTTCGCGGTCAAGGACGAGACGCTCTATGTGATCGAGGTCAACCCGCGTGCTTCGCGCACCGTGCCGTTCGTGAGCAAGGCGACCGGCGTGCCGCTCGCGAAGGTCGCCGCACGCGTCATGGCCGGCGAGATGTTGTCGGAGCTCGGGTTGCCGCCGGAATCGCGCGAGACGGGCCGCTTCTGCGTCAAGGAGGCCGTCATGCCGTTCGGCCGGTTCCCGGGCGCCGACTCGGTGCTCGGACCGGAGATGAAGTCGACGGGCGAGGTCATGGGCTCGGCCACTGACTTCCCCGCTGCCTATGCGAAGAGCCAGCTCGCGATCGACTACTCGCTTCCCACGGCGGGCCGGGCGTTCATCTCGGTGTGCGATCGCGATAAGCGGTCCATCGTCGGCGTGGCGCGTCATCTGCACGCACTGGGCTTCGAGGTTCTCTCGACGCGCGGCACCGCCCGCACACTGCGGGCCGCGGGCATCCCGGTCACCGAGGTGCTCAAAGTCCACGAGGGGCGCCCCAATATCGCCGATGCGATCACGAACGGCGAGGTTCACCTCGTGATCAACACGCCGTTCGGGCGCGAGACCCGCAGCGACGGGTATCACATCCGCGCCGCGGCCATCCGTCACGGTGTGACCAACATCACCACCATGGAAGCCGCGCAGGCGGTCGTACAGGCGATCCAGGCGGTCCAGGAGGACAGGCTCGGCATCAGCGCTCTTCAGGACTCCGAGCAGTGGTCGCCGCCGGCTCCGCGCGATGGAGCGTCTCGGAACGCGACGGTGGGTTCGTGAGCTGTGCCGATCCCGATAGTCGTTCGCACCCGCTCTTGGAGCGGGTCGTGGTCGTGGCGAACGAACGGGTGGCCGAGGGAGTCGGGCTCGTCGTGGTGCGAGCGCCGCGGATAGCCGCCACGATCGCCCCCGGTCAGTTCGTTCACCTGCGCATCGCGACGGGCGCGGACTTCCTGCTGAGGCGTCCATTCTCCGTGCACCGCTGCGGCGACGGCACCATCGAGGTCCTGTATCAGGTGCTGGGGCGCGGCACGGCGGCTTTGGCCGGCGCCTCCCGCGGTGACGAGATGGACGCGATCGGCCCCCTCGGGCATGGTTGGGACGTGCCGGACGGCGTCGCCCACGCGCTGCTGGTCGCGGGCGGACTCGGCGCCGCGCCGCTCGGGATGCTCGCGGAGCAGCTCGCGGCACGCGGCGTCGCCGTGAGCGTCGCACTCGGCGCACCGAATGCGGGTCGCCTGATGGCGCGGGACCTGTTCGAATCGGTCGCGCGCCGGGTCGAGGTCGCCACCGATGATGGAAGCGCGGGCGAGCGCGGGTTCGTCACCGTCGTGAGCGAGCGCCTGCTCGTCTCCGACCGTCCCGACATCGTCTACGTGTGCGGCCCGGAGGTCATGGCGCGAGCGGTCGCCGCCCAGGCCGCGGCCGCCGCCGTGCCGTGCCGCGTCTCGCTCGAACGGCTGATGGCGTGCGGCATCGGCGCGTGTCTATCGTGCGTGGTCACGACCGTGAGCGGCCAGAAGCGTGCCTGCGTCGACGGTCCCGTGTTCGATGCCGAGGAGGTGTGCTGGGATGGAACAGAGATCCCCCCTCGGCACTAGCGTTCCCGTTGGTGCGTTCGGTGTGGACATGAGCGTGGATCTCGCGGGGCTGGCTCTCCGCAATCCCGTGATGACCGCTTCGGGAACGTTCGCGTCGGGCCGTGAATACGCCGACTTCGTCGATCTGTCGCGTCTGGGCGCGCTCGTGACCAAGGGAGTCTCCCTCGAGGCCTGGGCCGGCAACGCTTCGCCGCGCATCGCCGAGACCGCGAGCGGCATGCTCAACTCGATCGGGCTCCAGAACCCGGGCGTCGAGGCGTTTTGCGCGCGCGACCTGTCCTGGCTCGGAACGCGCGACGTGCCGGTCGTCGTCAACGTCTCGGGACACTCGCCCGAGGAGTACGTAGCGGTCGTGGAGCGGTTCGAGGCGGAGTCCGGCGTCGCGGCCTACGAGATTAACATCTCGTGCCCGAACGTGGATGAGGGCGGCATGGCCTTCGGCACCTCCTGTGTTCCTGCGGCTGCTGTGACGCGAGCGGTCCGCGCCGTGACGCGTCGGCCGGTGATCGTGAAGCTCTCGCCGAACGTGACGGACATCGCTGAGATCGCGCTGGCCGTCGAAGCCGAGGGCGCCGATGCGGTCTCGCTGATCAACACCCTGCTCGGTATGGCGATCGACGCCGATACGCGGCGCCCCAGGCTCGCTCGCACGGTAGGCGGGCTGTCCGGCCCGGCGATCAAGCCGGTGGCCCTGCGCATGGTGTGGCAGGTGGCGAAAGCCGTCCGTGTCCCGGTCATCGGCATCGGCGGGATCATGACGGGCACCGACGCCGTGGAGTTCCTGCTCGCGGGGGCGTCAGCGATACAGGTGGGGACGGCGAACTTCGTCGACCCCACCTCGGCCATCCGCGTGCTCGATGGCATCGAGGAGTACTGCGTTCGGCACGAGGTCGCCCGGGTGCGGGACCTGGTGGGAGCGCTGGAGGCGTGAAGAAGGACGACATGACGGGAGGGCCACTCATGCGCGATCGCATCATCGTCGCACTGGATCAACCCGACCTCGACAGCGCGCTCGTGTGCGCCCGTTCACTCGTGGGGCACGCGCGCTGGGTGAAGGTCGGCATGACGCTCTACTATCGCGAGGGGCCGGCCGCCGTCGCGGCGATGCGGGACCTCGGGTTCGATGTGTTCCTCGACCTGAAGCTGCACGACATCCCGCATCAGGTGGAAGGCGCCGCACGTGCGATCGGGGCGCTCGGGGCGGGGATGCTCACGCTCCACGCCAGCGGGGGAGCCGACATGATGGAGGCGGCCGTCCGCGGTGCCCGCGCAGGTGCAGCCGATGCCGGCATGCCCGCCCCGGCGGTCATCGCGGTCACCGTGCTCACGAGCATGGACGCCGAGGCGCTCGCTTCGGTGGGAGTGGCGGATTCGCCCGCGGACCAGGTCGTCGGTCTTGCGGCGCTGGCCCGGACCGCCGGAGTCGACGGCGTCGTGTGCTCTCCGCAGGAGGCCGCCGAGATGCGCGCGCTCTTGGGACCCGATGCGCTCGTCGTCACTCCCGGGGTGCGTCCGGCCGGCTCGGAGTCGGCAGACCAGTCCCGTGTCGCGACGCCGGCTGCGGCGCTCGCGGCGGGCGCGTCCCACATCGTCGTCGGCCGGCCCATCACCGGCGCGACGGACCCCGCGATCGCATTCGAGAAGATCGTCCACGACGGGCAGGAGAACGCAGACAGATGACAGCAGCCATGAACGACCACGAGGTGCTCGGGGCGCTGCAGGACGCTGACGCGATCCTGACGGGTCACTTCAGCCTTACGAGCGGTCGGCACTCCGATCGCTACGTCCAGTGCGCACGCGTCCTGGAGGACCCGGCGCTGGTGACGCGGCTCGCCGGCGCCATCGTCGAGCGATTGGGCGACCGTGGTATCGATCTGGTCGCGGCCCCGGCGGTGGGCGGGATCATCATCGGGTTCGCTGTCGCGCAGGCCCTGGGTGTCAAGTTCATCTTCAGCGAGCGCGAGGGTGGAGCCATGACCTTCCGTCGAGGGTTCGACGTCGCTCCGGGAGAGCGCGTTCTCGTGGTCGAGGACGTGGTAACCACAGGTGGGAGCGTTGCCGAGGTGGTCGAACTCGTGCGCAGCGCCGGTGGCGACCCGGTGGCGGTGGCCTCGCTGATCGACAGGGGCGGGAAGAAGGCGTTCGATGTCGAGTTCTTGCCTTTGCTTAAACTAGAGGTTGAGTCTTGGGCACCGGATGAGTGCCGTCTCTGTGCCGAGCAGATGCCGCTCTACGCCCCGGGAAGCAGGTCTCTGGGCAAGTAGCGGTTGGCATCGTCGCAGGTAGGAGGTACCATCGACCTCGTGCGATGTGTCCGCTAAGCGGATCCGCGAAGCGGTTCCCGGCACGCACGAGTGGGCGTTCGGAGTCATTCCGGGCGTCCGACCGACGAGGAGGAACGATGGCGCTACCGAACCTGTCCGACGCCGATCGTCAGGCGGCGTTGAAGAAAGCGGCCGAGGCACGCGCCAAGCGTGCGGCGGTCAGGGCCGACGTGAAAGCCGGCAAGCTGAGCTTCGCCGACATCATGAAGCGGTCCGACGACCCGATCGTCGCTCGCATGAAGGT
The DNA here is from genome assembly GCA_036507895.1 of Coriobacteriia bacterium. Classification (GTDB taxonomy): domain Bacteria; phylum Actinomycetota; class Coriobacteriia; order Anaerosomatales; family PALSA-660; genus PALSA-660. The sequence continues at coordinate 8,819 of DATCIG010000042.1, read as the reverse complement.
CTCCGCGTTGCTCGAGTCACTTCCCGGGTTCGGCAAGGCGAAGGCTGCACGCGTGATGCACGATCTCGAGATATCTGACAGCCGTCGGGTGCAGGGGCTGGGTGCCCGTCAGCGCGAGATGCTGATGGAGCGCCTCGGCAAGTAGCTACCGGTGACATCGTCCGAGATGCGCGTCGGCCATCTGTTCATAATCTCCGGACCTTCGGGCGCCGGCAAAGGAACACTCGTCAGGGAGCTCATCAACCGGATCCCCGACCTGTGGGTATCGGTCTCCGCCACCACGCGGACGCCGCGACCCGGTGAGCGCGATGGCGTCGACTACTACTTCCTCACCCCGGCCGAGTTCGAGGGTCGTGTGCGCGCGGGCGAGTTTCTCGAGCACGCGGAGGTCCATGGCAACCGGTACGGGACGATGCGTCGCCCCGTTGAGCGTCGCCTGACCCACGGCATGGATGCGATACTCGAGATCGACCCGCAGGGTGCCTTCCAGGTGCGGAAACACATGGGGCGATCGCGGCTCATCTTCGTCAAGGCACCGTCGCCTGAGGAGCTGGAGAAGCGCATCCGGCACCGCGGCGCCGAGACCGACGAGCAGATAAAGACGCGACTTGCGACCGCTCGTGGGGAACTAAGACTTGAGGGTACCTATGACCATGTGGTAATAAACGACGATGTACCTAGAGCGGTGGACGATCTCATCGCCTATATCCGCTCGGTCTCCGAACAAGACGCAAAGGATCTGTGAGCACCCATGGTCATCCAGCCCGAGATCGACGTTCTGCTTTCGAAGGTCGACTCCAAGTACACGCTGTGCACCGTCTCGGCGAAGCGCGCCCGTCAGATCAACGACATGCTGCACGGTGTCCGCGACCAGGCCCTGCTGACGATGTCGGCCACGCAGATCGCCCAGATCACTTCCACCAAGCCCCTGACGCTCGCCATGGAGGAGATCGCCGATGGCGATGTCGGCTATGAGCGCGTCAAGGACGGCATCAAGTAGCACGGAAGGACTCGTGACCGCTCCAGCGGACCGCACGAGCCGTCTGCTCGTTCTCGAGCCTTACCACGGGGGATCGCATCGCGCGGTCCTTCGTTGTCTGCTGCCCTCTCTCGGGTACTCCCATGACGTCCTGACCCTGCCGGCGCGCAAGTGGAAGTGGCGCATGCGCGGCGCCGCGATCACCTTCGCGGACCAAGTACGCCTGCTCGACGCGCAGTGGCGCGCCGATTTCCCGCACGGCGAGCCCGGTCGCGAGGGCGCCCGATCCCGGTGGGACCACGCGCTCGTTTCGACGTTCCTCAACCTGGCGGAGTTCAAGGGGCTGGCTGGCGAGGCCGTGGCGGGAGTGCCGTTCGTCGTGTACTTCCACGAGAACCAGCTCGTCTATCCCAATCGCCATACCGCCGAGTGGGACCTCCAGTTCCCGCTGACCAACATCACCTCGGCGTTGGCGGCGGACGAGTGCTGGTTCAACACCGCCTGGAACCGCGACACCTTCCTCGAGGGCATCGGGCCGTTCATCAGGCAGTTCCCCGACCACCGTCCGCAGGGTCTGTCTGAGCGCATCGCATCGCGCAGCCGCGTGCTGGCCCCGCCCTTCGACCCGGCGCCGTTCGACGCCATCGCCCCGGAGCGTGGCGCACGCTGCCGGATCGTGTGGCCTCACCGCTGGGAGCACGACAAGGCCCCCGGTGCCTTCTTCGCGGCGGTCCAGACCCTGAGCGACGAGGGACTCGATTTCGAGGTCGCGATCGCGGGGCAGGAGTTCGCGGAGACCAGGGAGGATCTCGCACTCGCGGCTGCCGCCCTCGGCGACCGTCTCGTCCATATCGGCGAGCCCGACGGCAGGGACGCCTACGCGCAGCTGCTCGCTTCATCCGATGTGGCCGTTTCGACCGCCACCAACGAGTTCTTCGGCCTGGCGATGATCGAGGCGGCATATGCCGGATGCTATCCCCTGGTGCCCGACCGGCTCGCATATCCGGAGATCTATCCCGCGGAGATGCGCCATGGCTCGCAGGAGGTGCTGGTCGCGCGATTGCGGTCCTTGATCGTGGACCGGCCGGCTCCGGGGCAGGGGAGGGCGCTGGCAGAGCGCTTCACGATCGATGCGTTGGCGCCTGGGTATCGCGCGGCGTTCGAAGGGCTCCTGACGCACTAGGGACGCCGGCGGCGAGGGATCCTGTTCCTCGCGCGGCTCGCACGACGGTCGAGCCCTTCGGTCTCGACCTGTGCTCGCAAGCGCTCGTCGCAGGACCCCCCGCCGCCGGCTGCGCGATTGTTTTCCATGCGGGAGCATCATGCGTTCCCGCGGAACCACCGGCGTTCCCTTGCGGAACCATCATCGTCGATCTAGTGGTGGTATCTTGCACCGCACACTACCATGTGATACAAGGAAGTAGGTGGTACACGGTACACGGCGATCAGGAGCGTACAGGTGGCTGATTCGGACGGCAGGTTCTCGCAGTTTCGGAAGGGCGCGGTGGAGCTCGCGATCCTGGCGCTGCTCCACGGCGGCGAGGCATACGGTGGCGAGATCGTCGAGCGGCTCGCGGCGCACCCCGGGCTGGCGATCAGCGCGGGGACGGTCTATCCGCTCCTTTCGCGACTGAAGCGGGCGGGGCTGATCGACTCTGCCTGGCGCGAATCGCCCGTGGGACCCCCGCGCAAGTACTACCGCCTGACCTCCACGGGCGGCACGGAGTTCTCCGATATGGCTGCCGCGTGGAAAGGCGTCACGGGCGCGATGGATGCCCTGCTGGGAAAGGAGGCCTCGCGATGAGCGCACCCGATCAGAGGCGCGATAGGGTGCTCACGCCGGAAGCGACGAGACTCATCGACACGTACTTCTCCCGCGTGCATGGTGCGCTGCTCGTGACGGCCGCCGGGGAGTGCGAGGAGGCCGTCGAGGACCTGAGGACGCACGTGCTCGAGGAGCTCGAGGGCAGTGCGGGCACCGCGGCCGACGCGACGCGTATCCTCGCGGAGCTCGGCGCGCCCGAGGCGCTTGCCGCCCAGTGTTCGGAGGCCTCGGCTGATGGCCTGCCCGTTCGGGCGAATTCTCCCGAGAAGGGCTCGGTGTTCGCCGGCCGCCTGTTCGGCGTGCCGTACGACGTGCGCCCACTGACGGCCGAACGGGTCGCGTCGACCTGGTGGGATCCGATGAACACGAGGGTGTTCGTGCCGCGCTTGTGGGGCCTCGGTTGGACGGTCAACTTCGGCGCCGTCGCCGTGAGGTTGGGCCTCGTGCGTCCCGACGACGAGGACGTCCCGTTCGCCGAGGTGCCCGGACGGTGGCTGCTGCTGGCGGTAGCGTTCCCGTTGACGATCGCCGCTGCCCTTGCCGTGCTCGTCGCGTTCTACCAGGCAGGGCTGCCTGCCCAGGTCGCGACCCACTACGCGCCGAACGGCGTGCCGGATGGCTTCTCGTCCAAGGGGGTCGCGCTGCTGCTTCCCGTGGGCATGACGCTGCTCGGCTTCGCGATGGCGGCGTGGGCCTGGGTGAGGAACCGGCCGCCACTCTCGCGGGTGGCGACGGGAGCGCTGGCGACCATGTTGGCGGGTATCTCGGTCGGCGCTTACGGGCAGAGCGTGGCCACGTCGCAGGGAGTCGAGGGGTTGGCGATCCTGTGGACGGCGATCGCCGGAGCGTTCGTGCTGCCGTTCGTGTTGCTGGTGACCTTGTCACGGATCGGTCGCGCTGCGGAACAGCGGCGTGATCTTGAGAAGACGTCGAAGAAGGGGAGTGCTCGATGAACGGATTCGATGCGTTGCAGGGACTGCCGACCTGGGGGTTGGCGGTCATCGGGGTGTTGATCGTCGTGCAACTGGTGCTCGATGTGATCGCGCTCCTGGATCTGTACAAGAGGCCGTCCGAGGAGTTGACGATCGCGAACAAGTGGATCTGGGCGGTCATCATCCTGCTCGTCTCGATGTTCGGCGCGATCCTCTACCTGATCATCGGGCGCAAGCCGGCTCTGGTCGCCGAGGTGGCGCCGTCAGCACCTGTGGCGTCGCGTGCCGCGCGCGCTGCGGACTCCCTGTACGGCGCTCGCGAGGACGTTGAGGGGCGATGACCTCCGCGATCGAGGCCCGTCGTCTGACGAAGGTCTACGGCGAGAAGCGCGCATTGGATCACGTCGACCTGAGGGTCGAGGAGGGCTCGATCTTCGGGTTCCTCGGGCCCAACGGCGCAGGGAAGACGACGACGTTGCGCATATTGACCGGTCTTGCTCATCCCACGAAGGGGACGGTGCACGTCCTCGGCCACGATGTCGCCAGCGCGGGCAACGCCATGCGCGCCGAGATCGGCTTCCTGCCGGACGTCCCGGGTTTCTACGAGTGGATGACCGCGGAGGAGTTCCTGCGCTTCGCGGGAGGACTGTTCGGCATCGACCGTCGCTTGCTCGACGAACGCGTCGGCGTGCTCCTGGACCTGGCGGGGCTGACCGACGTGACCACGCGCATCGGTGGCTACTCGCGCGGCATGAAGCAGCGGCTTGGGGTCGCGCAGGCGCTCATCAACGCCCCGAGACTGCTCATGCTCGACGAACCGACGAGTGCGCTCGACCCCATGGGTCGTAAGGAAGTGCTCGACATGCTGGAGTCGCTGAGGGGGCGCACCACGGTCTTCTTCTCGACGCACATCCTCAGCGACGTTGAGCGGATCTGCGACACGGTCGCGATCCTCGACCAAGGGCGCCTGGTGGTCCAAGCGCCGATCGACGAGCTCAAAGCGCGCTACGGCGCCGAGAAGGTCGTCGTCGAGGTCGAGGAGGGGGCTGATGAGCTCGCAGCCGCCATCGCGGCCGAGCCATGGGCGACCAAGGTCGAGCGGGGCACGAACGGGACGATCCAGATCACTGTGAGCGACGCCGACGCCGCGAAGCGCGCGATCCCCGCACTGATCGTCGAGCGCAAGCTCGCACTGTCTCGGATGGAAGCGGGAGAGATAGGCCTTGAAGAAGTCTTCGTGCAGCTCGTGGGGGGTGGGCAGTCATGAGGGGGTTCTCGGCGTTCGTTCGCAAAGAGGCGGTCGAGATCATCCGGACATGGCGGATCTGGGTCCTGCCCGGCATGCTGCTGTTCTTCGCACTCACCGGGCCGCTCATGGCCAAGTTCACGCCGCAGATCGTGGCGGCGGTGGGAGGCGACCAGCTCGCGGGGCTCATGAAGGCGCTCCCGACGCCCACCTACCTGGACGCATACGGACAGTGGGCGAAGAACCTCACGCAGATCGCCCTGTTCGCGATCATCATCATCTACGGGGGGCTCGTCTCGAGTGAGCGCAAGAGCGGCACGGCGATCCTCGTGCTCACGAAGCCCGTGTCGCGATCCGCGTTCGTGATCGCCAAAGCGGTCGTGCATTCGGGGTTCCTCGCGCTCACCGTCGTCGTCGGAACGCTGCTGACATGGGGCGTGACCGCGGCGGTGTTCGGTCGGGCGCCGGGTGTGGCGCTGTGGTCCTCCGCGCTCGCGTGGCTCGCGCTCGGCGTCCTGTTCATCGGCATCATGACGCTGCTCTCGACGCTGATCGGTTCTCAGGCCGGCGCGGCGGGGATCGGGCTGGGCGTGTTCACGCTGATGTCGCTGGCCGGGTTGTGGGAGCCGCTCGCCAAGTACTCGCCGGTCGCGCTCTCCGGGGCCTCGATGTCGCTGGCCGCCGGCAAGGACGCGGCGATCCTGTGGCCGGTCGTGACGGCGCTCGGCCTCGCCGTGCTGCTCGTCGGCGTGGCGGCGATGGCGTTCCGCACCAAAGAGTTGTAGGCACAAGGCCGCTCGATCCCGCAAAGCACCGACCCGACCGGGGAGATCCTTCGATGGAACGCAGACTGGATATGAAACGCATCGTCACCTTCCTAGGCCTCGCCTTTGGCATAGCCTGGCTCATCGCGCTGGTCATCTACCTGACCGGAGGGCTGGTCGGCAGCCCCGTGCTCGTCCCGGGCACCCCGATCACCCTCGCGGTGGTGCTCCTCGCCGGGGGCTACATGTCGGCGCCTGCGCTGGCGCACGTGCTGACCCGGCTGGCGACGCACGAAGGATGGAAGGGCACCTACCTCCGCCCGCGGAAGCGAGGCTGGCCATATTGGATCGCGGCCTGGCTCGTTCCCGCCGTCATGACCGCGGTCGGCGCGGCGGTATTCTTCGCGGTGTTCCCGCAGTACTTCGATCCTTCCCTGGGAGTCCTACGTTCGCTGCTCGTCAAGTCAGGGCAAACGGTATCCGGCCCCTTGTGGACGATCTTCGCCATCCAGATGGTGTCAGGGGTGCTGGTCGCGCCGCTCGTCAACGGCCTGTTCACCTTCGGCGAGGAGTTCGGATGGCGCGCCTACCTGCTGCCGAAGCTGATGCCGCTCGGTGGGCGAAAGGCCATGCTCTTGAGCGGCCTGATCTGGGGCGTCTGGCACTGGCCGGCCATCGCGATGGGTCACAACTACGGGCTGGGGTACCCCGGCGGGCCGTGGCTGGGCATGCTGCTGATGGTGTGGATCACGTTCTGCCTCGGCACGTTCCTGGGGTGGCTCACCCTGCGCGCCGGGAGTGTATGGCCGGCAGTGATCGGCCACGCAGCCGTCAACGGCATCGCCGCGGGCGCCCTCGCCGCCGTCGCGGGCGCCCCCAGCCCTCTGCTGGGGCCGACACCTGCCGGACTCGTGGGTTCGGTGGGCTTTGGGCTGCTGACGCTGGCGCTGTTCCTCAGGCCCGGCGCACTGGAGACAGGGGATACTGAACGGCGCTGCGCGGCCGAGTCGACTGCGTCGGAGTAGGTGGCCGTCACTCTCGTCGGCTGAAGCTGCTCGCTCACCCGTCACGTTCGCCCTTGCGGAAGGAACCACTGCATGCCGAACCCATGCTTCCCCGAGCGACACCCCCTGTCGCTTCAGCATCCTGATCGTGCTGCTTCTCGGCGATAGGGTGCGGTGAGTACTGCCCCCCGTATCCGGACCGGGTGTGGAGTAGCGTCTAGGGGCCTGCACAAGCATGTCCGACCGAAAGGGTCCCTCCATGCCGGATGCAACATCGCTCCAACCCGCACCGGACGCACCGGCCTACGTCATCGGGCTGGGAAACGCCGTCATGTTGCGCCTCTCCGCTTACGCCGTCCTGCTGTGCTTTCTCGCGGCCGGGGTCTTCAGCTCACTGACAGGAGGTTCCGGCAGCGGGGGAGCGGCGAGCGGCTGGGTGCAGCCGGTGTTCTTCATCGCGGTCTACCTCGGAACCGTGGTGCTCCACGAGCTTGTGCACGGACTGTTCTTCCGCGTGTTCGGTGGGAGTCCGCGCTACGGAGCAGGGTTCAAGTACCTGATGCCGTACTTCTACGCCACGTCGCCGGGAGACGCCTTCACCGTGCGGCAGATGATCGTCGTCGGTCTCGCGCCGTTGCTCGTCATCTCCACCGCGTCGCTGGTCGTCGCGCTGACGGCGCCGGTTTTGGCCGGCTACCTGGCGGTGGTCTTCATCGGCAACACTGCCGGAGCCATCGGGGACATCTGGATGATCTCTCGTCTTCTGAGGTTCCTGGCGGTGTCGGACGCCACGGTCGTCGATCTGAAGGACGGGATGGCCGTCTACAGCAGGGAGCCGGCTGCGGGCATCGTCGCAGGAGCGCTGTCCGCACGCGATCGGCGCCCAGCCGGCTTCGTCGTGCACTGGATCGGTGCGGCGCTGGCGGTGCTCATGGCGGGGGGCGTCGCCGGGATCATCGGACCGATGTTCACCGACGACCTGCTCATCGGTCCCGCACAGCTGCCGCTCCTGACCTTCACGAAGTCGAGCGCAGGGCTCGCGTGGACCTTCAACCTCGCCTCGCCGCTGCTGGCCGGATTGATCTTCGCTCTGGCGTGGCTCCTGTTCTCGCACCGCGTGCGGCGACCCACGGGGCCTGCGAGCATCCACTAGGCGCCGAATCGGCGATACTGTTGCGTGTGGACGGGCGTTCGAGGATGTCCGAGTCGACGCGGTCGCGAACGAGGAGGACCTCAGCGGTGATGGATCGGATCCAGGACAGTGAAGGGCCCGCGATCGAGGTCACGGGGCTTTCGCGCGTGTTCGGTCCGCTCGTGGCGCTGGACTGCGTCGATCTGACGATCCCGCGCGGAGCCGTGTTCGGGCTGCTCGGCCCGAACGGGGCGGGCAAGACCACCACCGTGAGGATCCTCAACGGGGTCCTGGAGCCGTCGAGCGTCGTCGCACTACGCGTGCTCGGTCACGACCTTCTGCAAGAGCCTGAAGCGATCAGGCCTCAAGTCGGAGTGCAGACCGACACGAACCTCTACGAGAGGTTGAGTGCCCGGGAGAACCTCGCGGTCTTCGCGCGTCTCTATGGGATAGACGTCACACACGCACGGCTGCGCGCGGACGAGCTTCTCGAGATGTTCGGGCTGCTCGATCGTGCTTCCGAGCGCGTCGAGAAGTTCTCGAAGGGCATGAAGCAGAAGCTGCTGATCGCCCGGGCGCTCGTCGCGCGCCCGCATTTGGTCTATCTCGACGAGCCGACCGCCGGTCTCGACCCCGAGGCGTCCCATGAGTTGATGACGTACATCAAACGGGTCAGCCACGAGGCACGCACCACCTTCTTCATCACCTCACACCGTCTGGAGGAGATGGAGGGCGTGTGCACCGCCGTGGCGGTGCTCGCGGACGGGCGCATACGCGCCACGGGGTCGCCGGATGAGGTCGCCCGGGCCGCGGTACCGCGCCACCGGGTCCGGGTGCGACCGCGCGCGGGCTCGGTTCTCGCCGACCGCGACCTGGCGGGACTCCCCGGTGTTGTGCGGGTGGTGCGGCTTGCGGACGGCTTCGCCGTCGACCTCGT
>DATCIG010000041.1:0-3451 GCA_036507895.1 Coriobacteriia bacterium | reverse complement strand
AGAGACGGTGCCGCCCAGACTCTCAACCCACGCGATCACCGAATCGGTGGCTCCCTTTCGGATCCGATGGCCCTGCCAGTCGACGCCGCTCATGCGCGTGAGCGCGGTGAACGGGATGAAGGTGGTGTCCTCCTCGTGCATGTGCCGCTCGCGGATGCCGAACTGCTTTGCCAGCACGACAATGCTGCGACCTTCCGGCGTCTCATCGGCGATCGAGGCGAGTTGCGCCGCGTCGGCGAGCTCCTGCGTCTCGACACCGGTGACGGCGAGGAACTCCGAGGCCTGCCGGTTGCCCAGCGTGATCGTGCCGGTCTTGTCGAGCAGCAGCGTGTTGACGTCGCCCGCGGCCTCGACGGCGCGGCCGGACATCGCCAGCACGTTGTGCTGGACGAGCCGGTCCATGCCCGCGATGCCGATCGCTGAAAGAAGGCCGCCGATCGTGGTCGGGATCAGGCAGACGAGCAGCGCGATGAGCACGGAGACCGCCACGGCCTGGCCGGAATAGATGGCGAACGCCTCCAGCGATACCGTCACCAGCAGGAAGATGATCGTCAGCGAGACCAGGAGGATGTCGAGCGCGATCTCGTTCGGGGTCTTCTGGCGGCTCGCGCCTTCGACCAGCGCGATCATGCGGTCGAGGAACGTCTGGCCCGGCTCCGACGTGATCAGGACGACGATACGGTCGGAGAGCACCTTCGTGCCGCCCGTGACCGCGCTCCGGTCGCCGCCGCTCTCGCGGATGACGGGGGCGGACTCTCCCGTGATCGCCGACTCGTCCACGGAGGCGATGCCCTGGATCACGTCACCGTCACCCGGGATCGTCTCCCCCGCCGATACGACGACAGTGTCGCCCTTGCGCAACTGAGCGGCAGGGATCTGCTCGATCTGGTCGCCTTTCATGAGGTTCGCGAGCGTATCGGTCTGTGTGCGCCGCAGCGTGTCCGCCTGCGCCTTGCCGCGGCCTTCCGCCATCGCTTCCGCGAAGTTGGCGAACAGCACGGTGAACCAGAGCCAGAACGCGATGGCGAAGAGGAACGGCACGTGGTTCTGGTTGCTGAACGAGCGCGTGACCGACACCAACAACTCGGAGAACAGATAGAACGTCACGATCGCGGCGCCGATCTCCACCACGAACATGACCGGGTTGTGCCAGAGCTTACCCGGACTGAGCTTGACGAACGACTCCTTGATCGCCTGCTGGATGAGCGCGCGCGAGTTGGCCACACCTTCGCGCTTGCGAGGTGCGGACCCTCCGGCGGGCGTTTCGACGTGCATATCCATCTGAGCGTCGGACATTGTCTGCACCTCCTTCTAGAAGAGCTTGCCGGCGTGCATGAGCAGTTGCTCGAGGATCGGACCGAGCGCGTACGCGGGGAAGAACGTCAGGGCGCCCACGATGACGACCACGCCCACCAACAGACCGGTGAACAGCGGCGTGTCGGTGGGGAACGTGCCGGCCGACGGCGGGACCTGCTTCTTCAGCCCCATCGAGCCCGCGATCGCCAGTACGGGCACGATGAACAGATAGCGCCCGACGAGCATCGCTATGCCGATGGTGGTCGTGTAGAAGAGTGACGCGGCGCCGAGTCCCGCGAACGCGGAACCGTTGTTGCCCACCCCGGACGTGAACCCGTACATGATCTCGGACAGCCCGTGCGGACCCATCGTGAGCCGTCCTGCCAGCCCGGCGGGTGTGGACACCGCGAGCGCGGAGAACAGCAGGATACCTGCCTCGAGAGCCAGCACCGCGAACATGGCGAGCTTCATCTCTCTCGGGCCGATCTTCTTGCCAAGGTACTCGGGCGTTCGCCCGACCATCAGACCCGCGATGAAGACCCCCAGGATCGCGAAGATGAGCATGCCGTACAGACCGGAGCCGACGCCGCCGAAGACGACCTCGCCGAGAGCCATGTTGAGCATCGCCATGCCTCCGGACAGCGGCGTCATGCTCGACATGGCGCCGTTGACGGCGCCGCAGGATGCCACTGTGGTGACGCTGCCGAAGAGGGCGGACTCGGTGATGCCGAAGCGCACCTCCTTGCCCTCCATGTTCCCGCCGACTTGCGTGGCTGAAGCGACCTGGTCAGCACCTGCGCCTGCGAGGTTCGGGTTGCCGGCGCTCTCGAAGCCGTACATGACCCCGACGCTCACCGCGAAGAGCACGGCCATCGCCGCGAAGACCACGACGCCCTGGCGCATGTTGCCGGCCATTTTGCCGAAGGTGAAGGTCAGGCCCGCGGGAATCACGAGGATCGACAGCATCTGGAGCCAGTCGGTGAAGGGGGTGGGGTTCTCGAACGGGTGCGCCGAGTTCGCGTTGAAGAACCCACCACCGTTGGTGCCCAACATCTTGATGGCTTCCTGCGATGCGACCGGACCCACGCGGATCGCCTGCGTCGCACCCTGAACCGTCGCGGCGTTCACCTGGCCCGCGAGCGTCTGGACCGCTCCTTGGGAGACCAGCAGGAGCGCTACCACGATCGAGATCGGCAGCAGAACGTACAGCCACGCCTTGGTCAGGTCGACCCAGAAGTTGCCGATCGCCTTGACCTCTTTGCGGGTCAGTCCGCGGATGAGCGCTATCGCGACCACGATGCCCGTGGCGCCGGAGATGAAGTTCTGCCACGTCAAGCCCGCCATCTGGATGAGGTGGCTGGCGCCGGTCTCCCCCGCATAGGCCTGCCAGTTCGTGTTCGTGACGAAACTCACGGCCGTGTTGAACGCAAGGTCGGGAGACATGCCCACAGCCTGCGTGGGGTTCAGTGGCAGGATGCCCTGGAGCCGCAGGAGCAGGTACAGGATCACGAAGCACGCGAAGTTGAACAGCAGGAGCGAGACCGCATACACCGTCCACGGCATCTCGTTCTTCGGATCGATGCCGACGATGCGATACACGACACGCTCCACAGGGGCCAGGACCGGTGTGAGCCAGGTCCTCTCGCCCGCGAACACCTTGGTCATGTAGAGGCCGAGCGGGTAGGCGATCCCGAGAAGGAGGACGCCGTAGCCGATCAGTCGTGCGATGTCGAACGCCATGAGCGCGCCCTCTCAGAACTTCTCGGGAAACAGGAGGGCGTAACCGAGGTAGAGCAGGATGCCCACCGCGACCACGCCCATGATGATGTACTCGGTCATGTGCCCTCCTACAACTTGTCCGCGGCGCGGACGTAGAGCAGGCACAAGCCCAGGAACACGAACGGGATGCCCACGTAGATCACATCAGCCATCTGCCCCGCCTCCCTCTCTCTCCATACCTGCGTATCCGTGCTGCTGCACCGTCCGGTGACAGCCTCGAACATCCTAGGCGAGCGGCCGTTGCGCGAGTGTGAAGCCGGAGCGCCGCCGCGTGAAGAATCGGTGAAGAATCTCCGCGAGGGGCACGGATCAGACCCCGACTGCCTCGTCACCGGCGAAGCGGTAGCCCACACCCGGCTCCGTCAGGATGTAGCGT
>DATCIG010000040.1:0-27347 GCA_036507895.1 Coriobacteriia bacterium | reverse complement strand
CGATCCCGACGCCCGCCGACGGTGCGGTGCGGGCCGATGAGGCCGCCGATGGCACGATCGTCGAACTCACAAGGGGCGCAAAGTTCGTCGTCGCGCTCAAGGCCAACCCGACGACAGGCTACGACTGGAAAGTGATCGGGGAGTTGCCGTCGCAACTGAGCGTCGTGGGCGATTCGCTCGAATCGACAGCGCCGGCGGGAGTCGTCGGCGCCGGAGGAACGCGCGTGTTCACCTATCGGGCGGAGGCCGCAGGGACCGGCGCTCTGGATCTCGCGTACGTGCGTGCGTGGGAGACGGGTGTTCCTCCCGAGCGCACCTTCCGCCTCACGGTCGTCGTGAAGTGATCTTCTGAGGGAGAAGTGCCGCGGCCCCCGCGCGCCGATGGGCGAGCGGGGGCCGCGATGTACGTGCGGGTCCTAGGAGATCAGGCCCCGGGCGCGCAGGAAGTCCTCGACGAGCGTGCGCACGGTCGGGTCGCCCCGGTCGGTGACGCCATAGGTCACGCGTACGGCGGCCTGCGGGATATCGATGAGCCGGCTCAGGTCGATCGGGGTGGCGATCACCACCGCGTCGCACGGGACGGCTGCGATGGTCGCCTGCAGGTCGGCGAGTTGCTCCGGGGAGTACCCCATCGCGGGGAGGATCTCGGTCAGGTGCGCCCATGCCGCGAACACGCCGGCAAGGGACCCGACAGCGTAGGGCCGCGGATCGACGATGATGGCGCCCGCACGCTTCGCCGCCACGACGCCGGCGCCGTAGGGCATCCCGCCGTGGGTGACCGTTGGGCCGTCCTCGACGACGAGTACGCGCTTGCCGCGCAGTTGCTCGTCCCCGCCGGTCACGCATACCGTCGAGTCCGTCTCGATCAGCACGGCGTCGGGGTTGTACTTCGCGGCGGCCTCGCGCACCGCTGCGACGCTGGCGGGGTCGGCCGTCTCGACCTTGTTGATGACGAGCGCCTGGGCGCGCAGGAAGTTCACCTCACCGGGATGGTAGAGGCGCTCGTGGCCCGGACGGTGCGGGTCGAGCGCGACGATCTCGAGGTCGGGCTTGATGAACGGCGTGTCGTTGTTGCCGCCGTCCCAGATCACCACATCGGCCTCGAGCTCGGCCGCGCGCAGGATGTCGGTGTAGTCCACGCCCGCCATGACCACGGCGCCGACCTCGATGAGGTGCTCGTACTCCTCGCGCTCCTCGATCGTGACCTTGAGGTCGTCGAGGTCCTGGAGGGAGGCGTAGCGCTCCATCCGCATCGCTGTGAGATCGCGGTAGGGCATGGGGTGGCGGATGTCGACGCCCTTGAGCCCGTGTTCGGCCAGCAGCTCCCAGACGTAGCGGGAGATGCCGGACTTGCCGACGCCGGTGCGCACGGCGCAGATCGATATGACAGGCTTCGTCGAGGGGATCATGGTGCGCTCGGCGCCGATAAGCTCGAAGTCGGCACCGGCCGCCAGAACCGCGGACGCCTTGTGCATCACGTCGACGTGGGCCACGTCGGAGTAGGCGAACACTACCTTCGCTACGTGCTCATCGCGGATGATCCGCGGCAGCTCGGACTCGGGGAGGATCGGGATGCCGTCCGGGTAGAGCGGCCCTGCGATCGACGCGGGGTACGTGCGGGAGTCGATCCCGGGGATCTGTGTCGCCGTGAAGGCGACGACCTCCACCGAGGGGTCCTCGCGGTACAACACCTGGAAATCGTGGAAGTCACGCCCGGCAGCTCCCATGATGACGGTCCGTATACGTTCCATCTCCATCTCCCTGCGTCGGCTCTGGCTGCGGTACATCTGTTGCATACTCAAGCATCAAGATTGTATACCCGCGATGTGGCGACGCCGCGTCGTCATGGGGTGCGATACCATCACGTGACGCGCTTCGGCGCGGCGACACTCGCCACCGTCCATTTTCGGGGGGAACTTTGGCCGTTCACGTCGTCACGGACTCGACCAGCGCCATGCCTGCAGACCTGGCGCTGGAGTTCGGTATCCGCGTCGTGTCCCTGATCGTGACCCTCGGGGGCGTCAGCGTCCCGGACGTCGAGGTCGACGCCGAAGACTTCTATCGGCGCATCTTGGCGACCAAGGAATTCCCGACCACATCCCAGCCTCCGGTGGCCTTGATGATCGAGGCGCTCGAGGAGCCGGTGGCGCGCGGCGACGAGGTCGTCGTGGTCCTGATCTCAGCGAAGATGAGCGGCACCTACGAGACGGCGCTGATGGCCCGCGACCAGATCCTGGAGCGGCACCCCGGCGCCGTGATCGAGGTCGTCGACTCCCGTTCCAACTCGATGGAGGAGGGCTTCGCGGTCCTGGCCGCTGCGCGTGTTGCGAAGGCCGGCGGGACCGCCGCCGAGGCCGCGGCAGCGGCGCGGGAGGTCACGGGCCGCACGCGCTGGCTCTTCACCGTGGCCACGCTCGATTACCTTCGCATGGGCGGCAGGATCGGCAGCGCCGCGGCACTGCTCGGCTCGCTGCTCCAGATCCGCCCGATCCTCACGGTAGTCGACGGCGTCACGTCGAGCGTCAAGTCCGTCAGGACGCATCGCCGCGCTCTCGAGGAGATCGCGGCGATGGTCGCCGCCGACTTCGAGAGTCACGGCTACATCGACGCGGTGGTGCACCACGTCATCGCTCCGGCCGAGGGCGAGGCGCTCGCTACGTTGATCGAGCAGCGGACCGGCCACCGGCCTCCCGTTCGACTCCTGTCGGCGTCGATCGGGGTCCACGTCGGCCCCGGCGCGCTGGGTGTCGTGTACGAGACCCGCGACGGCCTCCACAAGAACACCAAGGAAGTGCGATGAGCCCCTTTCCCGCACCTTTGTTGATCACCGACTCGTCATGCGACCTGCCAACCGAGGTCCTCGACGGGCTCGGTGTCGAGGTGCTCCATCTGGGGTTCTCGATCGGTGACGAGCATCATGTCGACGACCTGGGCGCCTCGATGTCGCACGCGAGTTTCTATGACCTGATGCGCGGTGACGCCGCTCCGACCACGTCCGCCATCCCCATCGGCGACTATGTCGCGGCCTTCGAGCGCGCGGGTGCCGCGGGACGTCCCGTCCTGTTGCTCGGGCTCTCGAGCGCGCTGTCCAGCTCCTATGAGGCGGCGCTTGCCGCCCGTGACATGGTGATCGCGAAGCGGCCCCATTCCGACATCCGCATCGTCGACTCGCTCAACGCGTCCTTGGCGTTGGGCCTGCTCGTGTATCTGGCGGCCGGGCGCATCGCGGCCGGCGCCGACATCGATGCGCTCGAAGGCTGGGTGCTCGAGGCCCGCACAGGGGTGAACGGCTACTTCACGCTCGAGTCGCTCGAGCACCTGAGGCGCGGAGGCCGGATCTCGGACGTGGCGGCGTTCGCCGGGACGATGCTCGATGTGCGGCCGGTGCTGCGTATCGACGCGCACGGGCAGCTGGTCTTCGCGGGGCAGGCGCGCGGTCGCCGCAAGTCGATGAAGGCGCTCGTCGACGTGATCGAGCAGCGGGTGATCGCTCCCGAGGGGCAGACGATCTTCGTCGCACACGGCGATGCGGGTGCCGACGCGGAACTTCTCGAGGCGATGGTGCGCGAGCGCGTCCCGTTCGCCGATGTCGTTCTCGCCGAGATCGGGCCGGTCATCGGGTCGCACGTCGGCCCGGGGATGCTGGCCGTCGTCTTCGTCGGCCGGGACCGTCTGAGCTAGACGGACGGACGGGCGTGTCAGCGCGGTGCGCTACGATGGGCGCGCTCGCCAACGTCTGAGAGATTCCCGGGGGATCCGCATGCGGTCCGTTCGATTCGTGCACGCCGCCGACCTGCATCTCGATTCCCCGTTCCGGGGTGTCGATGCTTCGGACGCCCGCGTGCGCTCGGCCCTGGTCGCGTCCACCTTCGAGGCGCTCGACCGGATCGTGGCCCTGTGCCTGGGCGAGGCCGTCGACTTCCTGGTCATCGCCGGTGACGTCTACAACAGTCGCGACAAGTCCACGGCGGCGCAGTTCCGGTTCCAGTCGGCGATGGAGCGGCTCGCGGGGGCCGGTATCCCCGTCTTCATCGCGCAGGGCAACCACGATCCCGCAGACGGCTGGTCGGCCGGGCTGCGGCTCCCGGAGACGGTCCGCTACTTCTCGACCCGTGAGGTCGAGGCCCTGCCCTTCGTGCGAGACGGCGAGACGGTGTGCACCCTCTACGGCCGCGGGTATGAGCACGCGGCCGAGAAGCGGGACCTGTCGGCCGGCTATCGTCGCGCGGCGGGCGATGCCATCGCCATCGGGGTGCTGCATACCAACGTCGGCAGCCGCGCGGACTTCGAGGACTATGCGCCGGCTTCGATGGACGCGCTTCGTGCGGCGCAGATGGACTATTGGGCGCTGGGGCACATCCACAAGCCCGAGGTGCTGAGCGACGCGCCGGCTATCGTGTACGCCGGCAGCCCGCAAGGCCTCAACCCCAAGGAGGACGGTCTCCGGGGCTGCTTCCTCGTGGAGGCTTCACCGGGAAGCGCCAGCGTGCGGTTCGTGCCGACGTGCTCGGTGGTCTGGTCCCGCACCTCCGTGGATGTCTCTGAGTGCGTGGGGCTCGACGACGTCCGCGAGGCCTTGCGGACGATCTGCGCCGGTGTTCGCGCCGGCGCAGATGGGCGTCCGGCGATCGTGCGCATCGACCTCACGGGCCGCAGCGAGGTCCACGGGCTTCTCGTGCGGGGCACCGTCATGGCCGACCTGCTCCGCGATCTGCGTGACGAGCAACTGGCCAGAGAGCCGTGGGTGTGGGTCGACCGCGTGGCCGACCGCACATCCGCCTCGCTCGACATCGACGCCTACCGGGGATCCGAGGACTTCACCGGCGACCTCGTGCGCCTCGTCGACGAGTTGATGACCGATCAGGCCGCCGCCGCTCTGCTCGCTGAGGTGCTCGGGCCCATCGAGGCGCTCGTCGGCGCCCAGGAGCTTGAGGCGACACCGCTCGAACTGTTGTTGAGAGCGCGCGACGTGTGCCTCGATCGGCTCGAGGGGGATGCGCGATGAGGTTGGTCCGCATCGAATCGGAGCGTTTCGGGCGCATCGACGCGCGGACGCTCGGCGACCTGTCGCCGACGCTGACGGTGGTCGTCGGCCCCAACGAGGCCGGCAAGAGCAGCCTCACGGCGCTCGTGCGTCACGTCCTTTACGGGTTCCCCACGCCTGCCGACACCAAGGAGGCGCCATATCTCTCGGCCTCCGGCAAGCGGCAGGGCAGGCTCGTGTTCGCCGACGACGATGGCGAGTGGGTCGTCGAGCGCACCGAGGGTCCGCATGGCGGCGCCGTGACCGTGCGCACGCTCAGCGGGCGCACGCGTGAGGGCCTCGCCGACGAAGTGACGCGCGGCGTGAGCAGGCTGGCGTATCGCGTCGTCTTCGGGTTCGGACTCTCCGAGATGCAGCAGATCGAACAACTCAAGGGCAAGGACGATGTCCTGTCCCGTCTCTACGCTGCCGGCGCGGGGCTGAGCGTCAGTCCTCCCGACATCCGTGCCAAGCTCGAGGAGCGCATGGAGTCGCTGTGGAAGAAGGGCGGCTCGAACCCCGCCATCAACCGGGCGAAGGCCCGGCGCACCGATGTGCGGGCGGAGATCCGGGGCCTCGAGGCCGAAGCGGATGGTTTCCGCGAGGCCGCGGAGAGTCTGCGCGATGTCGAGGAGCGGCTCGAGGTCGCGCGCGCCGCGCGAACCGAGACGCAGGCGCGCGCAGAGCGTCTCGCGCGGGTGGTGACCGACGCGGAGCGCCTGCTCGGCGACGCCGAGCGCGCCGGGGCGCGTGCCGCCGATGTTGCGCGCAAGGCCGCCGCGGAGCGCGCGAGCGCGTCCGCGATCGTCCTTGACGCTGATGCTCTCGCGGTCGCCGACGTCGTCGACGCGCTGTCGGCCGAGGCGCCGACGTTCCGGAGCCGCATGGCCTCGCTTGCCGACCAACTTGCGCGCGTCGACGCCGCCGACCAGCGGGTGCGGGGGCTGCTCGACGAGGCCGGGTGGACGGAGGGCACGGCGCTCGTCGTGGCGTCCGACGCCGGCATGGCCGCCGAGATCGAGAGTGCGCGGGGCGAGATCTCCACGCTGAAGACGAGGGTCGACCTGGCTACAGAGGCGCGCGACCGCGCGCTCGCCGACGCTGTGGGCGCAGAGACGGCGCCTGCTCCCGACGTCGTTCGTAGAACGGCGTGGCGGATCCCGGGCTTGGGCGCCTGCGCGCTCGGCGTCATCGGTGTCGCCGCCGGGCTCGCCGTTGGCCAGATCGCTTTGACGTTGTTCGCAGCCGTGTTGGCGATCGCGGGTGCGGTACTTGCGTTCGTGCCGACGGCGACGCACCTCGTCGCGGCGGACTCCGGTGCCGCGCGCTCGCGCGTCGCGAACGCCGAGGTCGCCCTCGAGTCCGCAGCCTCGGCGCTCGCGAAGCGCACCGCCATTTGGGTGGACCGGGTGCGCGAGTCGGGCCTGGGGAGCGGGACGGAGCAGCCTCACGAGATCGCCGCGCGCCTGCAGGTGGCTCGTGAAGTGCGCGGCGCGGTACGCGAACGCGATGTCGCCCGCGAGGCGGCCCTGAGAGAGCGCCAGCCGGTCGATGAGTACGTCGACCGGGTTCGCGCGGTCATCGCGCCGCTGCTCGGCGAGTATCCGGATGCCATCACGCCCGACCGCTGCGCCGAGCTCCCGGGCCGTGCGTCGGCACGGGTCGAGGCGGCACGCCGGGCACAGGCAGCCCTGCAGGGATCGCTCGCCGCGGCGGAGCGCCTGGAGCATGACGTCGCCTCTGCGCAGGCCGACGCGGCGAGCGCGCGGAGCGCGGCACAGGAAGCCGTGCGCTCCGCCGGCCTTGCCGAAGGTGGCCTGGAAGAGGTCCGTACCCTGGAGACCGCGGCACGGGTCGAGGCGGAGGATGCGCTCGGTGCTTTCGGAGAGCTGACCGCCGAGGCGGCGAGCATCCGTACGCGCATCGATGCCGAACGGCGGCAGGACCGCCTTGCTCTGTTGCGCCTCGAGGAGGAGACCCTCGGCGAGCTCATCGCCGCCGATGTCCGCGACTACGTGGTGCTCGCGCTTGCGGCACGGCTGCTCGCGGCCGCCCAGGAGCGCTACGAGCGGGAGCGACAGCCCGAGGTCGTGAAGCGTGCGGAGCTCGCCTTCGCCCGCATGACCAACGGCAGGTACCCGCGGCTGACGATCCCGCTCGGCACCGAGGCGATCGAGGTGTTCGATGCGGCGTCGGCAGCGACGGTGCCCGATCGCCTCTCGCGCGGGACGGCGGAGCAGTTGTACCTCGCGCTGCGTCTCGGCCTCGTCGACCAGCTGGGTGAGGTCGGCAGCGGTCTTCCCGTGCTCATGGACGACGTGCTGGTCAACTTCAGCCCCGACCGCATCGAGCCGGCCGCACGTGAGATCGCGCTGCTCTCCGAACGAAGGCAGGTCGTGTTCTTCACCTGCCATCCGCAGATGGCCGACCTGCTGTGCGGCGTGGCGCCGGCCGCGGTGCGCATCTCTCTCGAGGGTCCGGCCTAGCCGCGAGGCGTCAGGCGGTGGCCGCGCCGGCCACGAGCAGACCGTGCGGCGCCCCTTCGCGGGCAACGAGCGTGAGGGCGTCGTGCTCGCACGCGGCGCGGCACACGCCGCAGCCGTAGCACTTGTCGGTGTCCACAACCGCCCGCTTGTGACCGGGGCCGATCGCGATGGCCTCGAACGGGCAGCGCTCCACGCATTCGGCGCACCCCGTGCACTGTTCGAGGTCAGTCTCCGCGAGGTAGTGGCCCTTGAACATGATCGGCGTCTTGTGCTCGAGGGTGATCCGCATCGCCATGCACCCCGCTTCGAGGCTGCAGTTGCAGATCGTCGCGATGTACGGCGTGAGGAACGTCCACACCGAGTGCATCAGGCCCTCTTCCTCGGTCCGCCGCAGCAGCGCCATGGTCTGCTGCTTCGTGAGGCGCTCGAACTTCGCCGTGTCGGGCCCGAGGTCGTAGTCCGCGTATCCCTCTTCGAGGTAGCCGTCGATCGGCTTCGTCGTGAGGGCCAGACAGTAGCCGTCGGACTTGTTGCCCGCGGTGTAGCGGCACGGGCAGGGGATGCGCACCACAGACGTGGCGATGTCGAGGATCGCCGCGCACTCCTCGATGGGGACGGGCTGGCCGAAGTGGCCCTTCTGCAGCTGCGAGGACACCACCGAGCTGCCCAGCCGCCGCAGCGGAGCCGGAAGCTTGTTCAGGAGGGTGAGCTGCTTGAGTGCCGACTCGCGGCTGGCGGCGAAGTCGCGGATGCCCTCGACGAGGTAGGCGCGTCGCTTGAGGTCGCTGTCGAGGTCGAAGGCGTAGGTGCTCGCCTGCAGGTACCAGGCCTTGCCGTCACCGTGCTGTACGCAGAACTGGCACATCTGTTTCGGCCTCTCTCGTTTTCGGTCGCAGTCACCGCTTGGGTACGACGATCCTGCGGAACACCTCTCCGTACTCGATACCCACCTCGGGGTAGGAGGCCTTCGAACCGTACACGGGCGCCGAGCTTCCGAGCAAGCCCGCGAGCGTCTTCTGCAGCGGACCGATGACGGGGACCAGTTCGTGGTAGCTCGTGAGCGTGGCGAACGCCTCGGCTTTCGCATCCCTGACCGGGGCGTAGCCGCAGATGACGTCCGGGGCACTCGTGTGCATCAGGTACAGGGTCACGCCGCCGCGGTCGAGGGCCACCTGCGTCGCGACACGCCCGGCGGCCTCGTGGTCGACGTGGTGGTATCCCGAGGACTCGTGTTCGGTGTCGAACGTGATGACGATGTCGGGCCGGTAGGTCGCGAACGCGTCCGTCACGCGTGCCGGGAAGTCGGCGGCCTGCGCCAGGCCCCCGTCTGGTTCGCGCAGGAACCCGACTTCGCTGTAGCCGAGCAGCGTCCCGCCCTCGCGTTGGAGTTTCTCGCGGATGGCGCCGAGGCCCGCCACCAGCCCGCTGTCACCCTTTTCTCCCGAGGTCGCGACGACCAGAACGACCCGGTTGTGTTTCGCGAGCATCGCGGCCGTGCCGCCCGCCCACCACTCGGTGTCGTCGGGATGGGCGACGATGATGAGCGCGGTGGTCTCGCTCGAGGCGAGCAGCGCGTCGCCTGCCGTTTTCGCGGCGATCGGGTCGGCCGCGCGCGCCGGTGCCATGGCCCGGGGGGCGAGGATCCGCAGCCCCGCGACGATGACGATGATCGCTCCGACGACCCATAGGAGGATGGTCATGGCCTTGCGTCTCCTTGTCACGCGCCGGTCCTTTCATTGTGTCCGTCTCCGCCCGGGCGCAGCGTCTGCGACGAGCGGGTCAACAGCGAGTCGAGCAGGTCGCGCGCATCCTGGAGTTTCGACAGTCCGGCATCGACCTGCGTGGCGGCGGGTACCGCGGCACTGGCGTCGTCGCTGGTCAGGGCGTCGAGGGCGGCGTCCATACCCGCAAGTACTTCCGAGCCCCCGGTGACGATCAGGTCGCGGACCTGCAGGGCATCCGGGTCGGCGATCTCGAGTCCATTGACGGCGTCGACCAGTCGGCGCGCCTCGTCCACTCGAGTGCGATAGGCGCTCACATCGATCGCGCCGCTCGCGGGTTCGGATGTGAACTCCCGGGCGATCGGCGTGATCGTCCCCTGGACCTGTTCGAGCTTCGCGTCCAGGGACGTGAGTTCGACTTGTTTCGCCGGCGACGACGGTGCGGCGGAACGACCGGCGGCGATCCACCAGACACCGGCGACCGCGGTCGTGAGGACCACGAGCGCCGCCAGCGAGACGAGGGCCGCCTGCCTGCCCGCCGACGGTCCGCCACCGTCGCGACCCGGGCCTTGCCCATCTCCTGCGCCGATCGCGCTGCCGGTTCGATCCATGAGTCCCTCCGTAGCCGGAATCCCGTACTCTGGGGGAACATACACCACAGCTCGGCGCGCCGCGCCGTATCGCACCACCGAGAGGAGCAGAGTTGCCGCAGATCAAGGTATTCGCACTCTCGACCTGCCCGTATTGCCGGCAGGCCCGCGTGTTCCTGGACGAGAGCGGCGTGGCTTACGACGTCGTCGAAGTCGACAAGCTGACCGGGCAGGAGCGCGCTGACGCCATCGAGGACGTGAAGAGGTTGTCGAACGGCACCTCCTTCCCTGTCATCGTCGTGGGTGACGAGGTCGTCGTCGGCTACAACAAGTCCCGCATCCAGCAGCTCATCGGGGCCTAGCGCACGGTCCATCATGAGCGGGAGAGAGAGGGGAGCGCGGTGACCGATCAGACGATCCGACGCCGCTTCTCCGCCGGAACGACGGCGGACGACCTGAAGGCGTACATGGTCCCCTTCGTCGAGCGGCTGGGCTACCGGCTGAACACCGATGAGGGGTTCGTTGATGCCGTGCTCGATTCCGAACTCGAGATCCTCGAGGAGACGGGTGACGTCTACTGTCCGTGCCGTATCAGGACCGGGGACGCCAAGGCCGACGCGGCAATAGTCTGCCCGTGTATCCCCTCCAACCTGGACGAGTTCGCCGCGCTGCGTAAGTGCTGGTGCGGACTGTTCATCCGCACCGACGTCGAGGACGGCTCGACGCTGCACGGCGTGTCGGACGTGCCATCGGGCCCGGTGGACGTGCGTGTCGCCGCCGTGGACGATCTGCACGACGGGCAGGTCCGCCACCTCAAGATCGGGAAGCGGGATATCGCCCTTGCGCGCGCCTCAGGCGAGTACTTCGCGCTCTCGAACCTGTGCCGCCACGCGTTCGCGCCGTTGTCCGACGGCTTCATGGACGGATACATCCTGATGTGTCCATGGCACGGATGGCGATACGACATCCGGGATGGCAGCACCGATCATCCCGACTCCGACGTGCGCGTCTATCCCGTCACGGTCCGGGACGGCGAGGTCTTCATCCGCGTGGAGATCTAGAGCCCGACGCCGTCGGCCCTGCCGGCGCTGTGACGGCCCGCGCTGGTGTAGCCGTGGCGGCGGGGGCGTCGCCTGCGGTTGAACGCCAGGAATACCGCCCCAGAGACGACGGCGAACGCGATCCATTCGGCTGCCGGGCTTCCGCCGGCCGCCTCGAGGGCTGCGGCGCACGCGGCACCGAGGGCGAACGGGGCGGACGCCCGGTCGCGAGCGAGCGCGCTCACGACCGCGATGGCCACGGCCACGATCACCCATCCCCAGAGCCATAGCCGCACAGCGCGCTCCCTCGTCCGTGACGTTTCCTGTGCAGCGTACCGCAACGCGCCCTCTCTGAGACGCTTGTCGGATCGCTTAATCGCAGTAATAGCAGCGTATGAGTGCGCTATATCTCGTTGTACCGGGTCGGGTTCGGGGGTACATTCAGGTCACGGTTCGCAGAGTCACCCGATCGGAGGCCCACAGTGCACGCACACATCACCGGCGTCGTCGACACCATCGGTTCGACGCCTCTCGTTCACCTCGACAAGCTCAGCGCCGGTCTGCCCGGACGCGTCGCGATCAAGCTCGAGTCGCGCAACCCGGGTGGCTCGGTCAAGGACCGCATCGGCAAGGCGATGATCGACGACGCCGAGGCGCGAGGGCTGATCAGCCCCGAGCGTTCCGTCATCGTCGAGCCGACCAGTGGCAACACCGGGGTCGCACTCGCTCTGGTCGGAGCCGCCCGCGGCTACCGGGTGATCCTCGCCATGCCGGAATCCTTCTCCCTTGAGCGCCGCAAGCTCTTCGCCGCGTATGGCGCCGAACTGGTCCTCACCGCCAAGGCGCTCGGCATGAAGGGGGCGGTCGACAAGGCGCGCGAGATCGCGGACGGCATCGAAGGCGCGTTCGTCCCGGGTCAGTTCGATAATCAGGCGAACCCGCTGGCGCACTACGCGACCACCGGGCCCGAGATTGACGTCGCTCTCGGCGACGATGAGCTCTACGCTTTCGTCGCCGGTGTCGGTACGGGCGGGACGATCAGTGGCACCGGCAGACTCCTCAAAGAAGTGCGGCCCGGCTCGCTGGCGATCGCCGTCGAGCCCACCGAATCGCCGATCATCTCGCAGCGTCTGGCGGGGGAGGCGCTGACGCCGGCACCCCACGGTATCCAGGGCATCGGCGCCAACTTCATCCCCGCGACGCTGGATCTCAGCGTTCTCGACGCCGTGGAGCACGTGGACACAGCCACGGCCATCGCCACCGCCCGGCGCCTGGCCGCCGAGGAAGGCGTGTTCGTCGGCATCTCGTCCGGTGCCAACGTCGCCGTGGCACTTCGCCTCGCGGCGCGCCCCGAGGCGGCAGGCAAGGTCATCGTCACGGTCGCGCCGTCGACCGGCGAGCGCTACCTGTCGACGCCGCTCTGGGAGGGATACGGAGAGTGAGAGTCTCTCAGCGCCTGGACTACACGGTCCGCGGCCTGACCGCGCTGTCGCAACTTCCCACCGGTTCGTACGTGGCGGCCGGGGAGATCGCCGACGGGCTCGGGCTGCCTCGACGCTTCGTCGAACAACAGTTCACGGCCCTGGCTCGCTCCGGGATCGTCGACTGCCGTCGCGGTGCGGGAGGCGGGTGCTCGCTCGCTCGCCCTGCTGACGAGATCACCGTCGGCGAGGTCGTTCGCGCGTTGCAGGGCTCGGCCATGGACATCCCCCACGTGACCGGCTCGGCGGTGTCCGAGATGTGGGCGTCCGCGTCCGCTTCGCTGGAGTTGGCGCTCGAGGACACGACGCTCGCGGACCTGGCGGCGCGGCAACGGGAACTCGATGCCCAGGCCGCCCCCATGTATTACATCTGACCGCGCCCCGGCTTCTGTATCCGCGTGTCGAGAAACGCCCAGGTATTCATCCGGGGCGTTTTTGATGGGCGGGAACGACGCGCTTTGCGACACCGGTCGGCCACGGCGCCTTTCGCTCGAAACACGCACGAAACACCCGTGGAACGCGGACTTTCCGAAGCAGTTCCGTGCTGTTGCTCCTTGTGCCAACCTGATACACTCTCTGAATCCTGAGGCAGGGTGTATCCAGGGAAAAGGTACGAAGCCCCCTGCCGACAGATCAGGGCAGTCAAGTCGGAGGAAAGGGATGAGCATGGGCAAGGTTACGAAGTACCTGTCCGTTGTCGCTGTGCTCGCCGCTGTGGCGTTTTCCGTCACGGGTTGCGGTAGCAGCACGACCGGCACGGGCACGGCCGGCGTCACGGTCAAGATCGGCATCGGTGCCCCGCTGACCCAGGGCGCAACCGCTCTCGGACAGGGCATGGTTCGTGGCGCGACGCTCGCGATCGACGACATGAACAAGTCGCCTGAGGCGACGAAGCTCGGCATCACGTTCGTCGGCGTTCAGGGCGACGATCAGGGCGACCCGAAGCGCGGCGTCACCGTCGCCAACCAGTTCGTCGGCGATCCTGC
Source organism: Coriobacteriia bacterium (assembly GCA_036507895.1). Lineage (GTDB taxonomy): Bacteria > Actinomycetota > Coriobacteriia > Anaerosomatales > PALSA-660 > PALSA-660. The sequence goes on along the minus strand of DATCIG010000040.1, from coordinate 14,020 downwards.
ACTCGTAGGCGTCATGGGCCACCTGAACTCCGGCGTCTCCATCCCGGGTTCTGCGGTCTACAACCGTGCGAACGTCGTCATGGTCTCGCCGGCGTCCACCAACCCGCAGCTCACGCTCGCGGGTCTGAAGAACGTCTTCCGCGTCTGCACCATCGACTCCGTCCAGGGCCCTGCGGCCGCTGACGACGCTGTTGCGGACCTCGGCAAGAAGGCTGTCTTCGTCGTTGACGACGGGACACCTTACGGCGTCGGCCTGGCCGACGAGTTCGGCAAGGAATTCGAGGCCAAGGGCGGCAAGCTCCTGGGCCGCGAGAAGACCTCCGACAAGGACAGCGACTTCAAGGCGCTCGTGACCAAGATCAAGGCCACGAACCCCGACATGGTCTACTACGGCGGCGTGTACAACGCCGGTGCGCTGCTCTCCAAGCAGATGAAGGAAGGCGGCGTCAAGGTCCCGATGATGGGCGGCGACGGTCTCTACGACGGCGAGTACATCAAGCTGGCCGGTGCCGCGAACGCAGAGGGCGACTTCGCCACCTCCGTTGGCCTGCCGCTCGCGCAGCTGCCTGACGGTGCCAAGTTCACCGCTGCCTTCAAGGCCAAGTACCCCGATGCCGAGATCGCGGCATACGACGCGTACTCCTACGACGCGGCCATGGTCATCATGAAGGGCGTCCTCGTGGCGGCCGACAAGGTCACCGCTGCGAAGGTCACCTCCACCGAGGGCAAGCAGGCCATCATCGCTGCCGTCGCTGCGACGAACTACACCGGCATCACCGGCGCGATCGCCTTCGATGACAAGGGCGACACGACCAACAAGGCCATCACCCTGTATACGGTGAAGGCCGGCGCGTGGATTCCGTGGACCAAGTAGTCCGGTAGTTTGACCGGTAGGTTCACCACCGGAGCCCGGGCGGGCGGCGACAAACCCCCGCCCGGGCTCTTCGGTGGATGGTAGGCGGGGCGACCGGGTACCACCTCGGCGTTCTGCGGTTCGTATCTCGACCAGCTATTTCCGGCGACCGCACCGGGTCGCGGCAGGGAAACGAGGAATTCACGTGGCTCTCGACACTCTCGTCCAGCAGATGATCAACGGAATCACGCTGGGCGGCATGTATGCGCTTGTTGCGCTCGGCTACACGCTCGTCTACGGCATCATGCTCATGATCAACTTCGCGCACAGCGAGATGTTCATGGCCGGCGCCTACGTCGGGCTGTTCGCATTGACGGGGCTCTCGAACCCCAAGCTTGTCGGCGCCGGCACGGCGCACTTCTTCACGAGCAGCGGATTCGGTCTGGTCCTCCTGTTCGTGCTCGTCTTCCTGATCGCGATGATCGCCGTCGGGTGCTTGGGGATGTTCATCGAGCGCGTGGCCTATCGGCCGTTGCGCAACGCCCCGCGCCTCGCGCCGCTGATCTCCGCGATCGGCGTTTCGATCTTCCTTCAGAACGCGGCCCTGCTGTGGATCGACAGCCGCGCGCTGCCGTTCCCGCAGCTGTTCCCCGTGAAGGACATCACCATCTACAAGACGGCTTCTATCAGCACCCTGCAGATCCTCATCCTTGTGACTGTCGTCGTGCTGTTGCTCTGCCTCGACACCTTCGTGAGTCGTACCCGTATCGGGAAGGCCATGCGCGCGACGTCGCAGGACCGCGATGCAGCCGGCCTCATGGGCGTCAACATCAACACGGTCATCGCGCTGGCCTTCTTCATCGGGCCAGCCCTCGGCGCCGTCGCCGGCATCTTCTCCGGCATGTACTACGGCACTGTGCACTGGGGCATGGGATTCATCCCCGGCATCAAGTCGTTCACCGCCGCAGTCGTCGGTGGGATCGGCAACCTGCGCGGCGCGATGATCGGCGGATTCGTCCTCGGGATCCTGGAGGCGCTCGCTGCCGGGTTCCTCTCGTCGGGCTATAAGGACGTCATCGCGTTCATCGTCCTCATCCTTGTCCTGATCTTCCGTCCGGGCGGCCTGCTCGGCGAGTCCGTCGTGGAGAAGGTGTAGCGACATGGCTGAAGCAATCATGAATACCATCACGAAGCCCCGTCAGGGCGCGTGGACAGGCAAGAGGATCGCCCTGATCGTCGGCCTGCTATTGGCCGTCGTCATCGTGCCGATCGCGTTCCAGGGCTTCCAGGAGCTCAGCTTCTTCGTCCGTGTGCTCGCGATCGCGGCCATCTACGTGATCCTCGCGCTCGGCCTCAACATCGTGACCGGGTACGCCGGTCTGCTCAACTTCGGCTATGCGGCCTTCTATGCTATGGGCGCGTACGCGTCGGTCGTCGTCGGCAACCTCGTCATCGACATGATCGCGAAGATCGGCAACGTCGGACTCCGGGAATTCCTCACCGGGTCTACGTGGATCGCGATGCTGCCGGTGGCGGCCGTCGTGGCCGCGCTCGCCGGCCTGGCGCTTGGCGCGCCGGTCCTGCGGCTGCGCGGCGACTATCTTGCCATCGTGACACTCGGCTTCGGAGAGATCGTGCGCCTGCTGGCAGTCAACGACTTCCTTGGTCTGACCCGGGGCGCCATGGGCGTCTCGACCACGCAGGTGAACCCGGTCGGGCTGACGTGGCTTCAGGACAACGCGCGCCTGACGTTTGGCGGCTTCGACTTCATGTTCTCGGTGAACCTCTACTGGTACTTCGCGGCTGTGGCGATCATCATCTTCACGATCTTCGTGATCCGCCGCCTCGACGATTCGCGTCTCGGCCGCTCCTGGGTCGCTATGCGCGAGGACGAGATCGCGGCCGAGTCGGTCGGCGTCAACGTGATGACCGCCAAGCTGTGGGCCTTCGCCTTGGGCGCCATGTTCGGCGGCCTGGCGGGCGTCATCTTCGCCAACTCGCAAGGCTTCGTCTCTCCCGAGTCGTTCATCTTCATGGAGTCGGCGATGATCGTGTCGATGGTCGTTCTGGGAGGCATGGGCTCGATCCCGGGCGTCATCGTCGGCGCACTGCTGCTCGCCGGTATACCTGAGGTCATCAGCGGCGTGGCACAGTCTCCGCTGCTCTCGGGTCTCATCTCGGCCGAGACCGCTTCGTCGATCTCGAGCTACCGGTACCTGGCGTTCGGCCTGCTCATGGTCGTGATGATGGCGGTCCGCCCGCAGGGCATGATCCCGTCGAAGCGACGCGCCCAGGAGTTGCAGCCGGATGACATGCGGATCGTCGAGGACGAGGACCAGTCGTCGTGGACAGTCGAACACGGCGCCCGCCACGACCTCTAGGCCTCCAAGGGAAGCGAAGGGACTGACATGTCGCTCGTCGAAGCCATCAACACAACCATGCAGTTCGGCGGTCTGAAGGCCGTGAACGAACTGAACATGCACATCGAAGAGGGCGAGATCGTTGCACTCATCGGCCCGAACGGGGCAGGGAAGACGACCTTCTTCAACATGCTCACCGGCATCTATAAGCCGACCTCGGGGGAGCTCACCTTCGCGGGCGGGTCCGTCGCGGGCAAGAAGGCGCATCAGATCTGCCGTCTGGGCATCGCGCGGACGTTCCAGAACATCCGCCTGTTCTCCAACATGACGACGCTCGAGAACGTCATGGTCGGGCGTCACACCCGCAGCAAGGCCGGCCCCTGGCAGGCCGTCCTGCGCAGCCCCGGCTTCAAGCGGGAGGAGAAGGCCACGGTCGACGCTGCATACCAGCGCCTTCAGTTCGTTGGTCTTGCGTCGAGCGCGAACGAGCTCGCGAAGAACCTGCCGTATGGCGCGCAGCGCCGGCTCGAGATCGCGCGCGCGCTGGCGACAGATCCGAAGTTGCTGCTGCTGGACGAGCCGGCCGCAGGCATGAACCCGCAGGAGTCGGCCGAGCTCACGAAGCTCGTAGGCCGTATCCGCAAGAGCGGCGTGACCGTCCTGCTCATCGAGCATGACATGAAGGTCGTCATGGATATCGCGGACCGCATCTACGTGCTCGACTTCGGTGAGCTCATCGCCGAAGGCAAGCCCGAAGAGATCCAGAAGAACCCCAAGGTCATCGAGGCCTACCTCGGCGTTGGCGCCGAGGCAATGCTGGCCCAGGCGTGAGTGAGGCGGAACCGATGAGCGACCAGACAGCAGCAGCCGCGGAGCCGAAGGCTGCACCCGTTGCGCCGGCGGCGCAGGGCGAACTCGTTCTCAAGATCGACAACATCCATACGTTCTACGGCGCTATCGAGGCACTCAAGGGCATCAGCGTCGACGTCCATCAGGGCGAGATCGTCACACTGATCGGTGCGAACGGCGCCGGGAAGTCGACCACCCTGAAGACCATCTCCGGTCTGTTGCACCCGAAGTCCGGCAGTATCGCGTTCCTCGGGGAGACCATCTCCGCGATGCGGGTGCACGAAGTCACGGCAAAGGGCATCATCCAGGTCCCCGAGGGCCGGCGCATCTTCCCGCGCATGACCGTCGAGGAGAACCTCGAGATGGGCGCGTTCCTGCGCACGAAGGATCCCGAGGGGGTCAAGGCTTCGATGGCGCAGGCGTACGACCTCTTCCCTCGGCTCAAGGAGCGGCGCACCCAGAAGGGTGGAACGCTCTCCGGCGGCGAGCAGCAGATGCTGGCGATGGCGCGTGGCCTGATGGCCGCCCCGAAGCTGCTCATGCTGGACGAGCCCTCGATGGGCTTGGCGCCCGTCATCGTCGAGATCATCTTCGAGACCATCTCGACGCTGAACAAGCAGGGCATCACGATCCTGCTCGTCGAGCAGAACGCCGCGATGGCTCTGCAGATCGCGGACCGCGGCTACGTTCTGGAGACCGGCTCCGTAGCGCTCCAGGGCCCCGGCAAGGATCTGCTCCACAACGAGCAGGTTCGAAAGACCTACCTCGGAGAGTCATAGTCCGACCTTCCGCTCTCGCATGCACGCAGGAAGGGCGCCGGAGTACCGGCGCCCTTCCTGCGTGCACGGTGCAGACGAGGATCCCTAGCGGCGCAACCGCAGCATCTGAACGGTGCGCTTCCAGGCGAGCCGGAAGCTGCCGACCTGGATCCAGTACATGATGTAGGTGATGCGCTTCATCACGATGGCGAACCATCCGGAGACGTTGACCCCGAACATCCAGCCCACACCCCAGCCCGGACCGACGCTCACGAACTCGCCGTGCATGTTGGGGACGAAGGGTGTCGGCTGCTGCCCGCGGGCCTCTGCGAGTACCGAGTTCGCCGCATGCTCGGACTCGCGGATCGCGAACTGGGCCAGCATCGGCAGAACATGGTTGTCCTTGGGGTCCCGGAAGGCCGCGACGTCGCCGACGGCGTAGATCGCATCGGTTCCGGTGGCCTTGAGGTTCGAGTCGATGGCCAGCCTGCCGGAGCGCTCGCACATCAGCTGCCACGAGATGGCGTCGGGGTCGGCGTGCGCGCCGCCGCACCACACGAGCACGTGCGAGGGGACGTCCACGCCGCCCTCGAGGTGCGCGGTGGTCTCGTCGACAGCGACGAGCTTGCGGCCCAGCGCCAGGCGGACGCCGAGCTTCTCAAGGCGCTTGCGCGCCTTGGCGCGCTGCACTTCGGGGAGGTCGTACAGGACGTCCGCACGCGCTTCGATGAGCGTCATCGTGAGCACCGAGGGGTCGTAGCCGGCGTGCCGGATCATGGCCGGCAGGCGCTTGGCGATCGTGCCGATGATCTCGACACCCGTGGCTCCGCCGCCGACGACCGTGACCGACAGCGCGCGGTGCCGCTCCTCGGGGTCGGTGATCGTCACGCCGTGGCTGAACGTGCGCTCGATAGCGTGCTGCAGCTTGAACGCGTCGGCTACCGACCACATCGTGATCGCGCGCTCGGCGAGTCCGGGCACGGGCGGGATCGTGGGGATGGCGCCGGTGGCGATCACCAGGCGCCAGAAGGTGATCTTCGAAGTCGGCGCGCCCCGCGGACCGATCTCGATCGCGTTCTCATCGGGGAGTACGTTCTCGAGGCGGTCGTTGACGACCTTGATCGGCAGGCCGCGCAGGACGTCCGCGAACCACAGCTCGGCGAACTGCGGCCGCGTGGTGCCCGCGGCTACGAGATCCAGCTCGGAGAGCGCCTGCTGATACGGCTTGGGGTCGAGGAGGACGATCTCAATGCCGTCGGCGGCCTTCATGCGGTTGGCCAGCGTGGTGGCGCAGGTCAGCCCCGCGTATCCGCCACCAACGACGATGACGCGGCGTGGATGCTGCGGATCGAGAGACCGGGGATCGACTGCTTCCACGGTGCGCTCCTTCCTCGTGAGTGCGTTCACAAGCAGTATGCTCCATCGTCGAGCCGTGCAGACGCCCAGCAGCCGAATGGCCCCCACTGCCGGTCGGATGTGGTCTTCCGCCGGCTGCCCGGGGCAGACCGCGGCCCGCCGATCCCGGTGGGGCGGCGGGCCGCGAGGCGTCTGTCGGACTCGACGCTACACCTGTTCGATCCTCATGAGGACCCAGTCCAGGGTCGGATCGTTCATCGTGACGCCGCAGTAGGCGCACTTCACATAGTTGCCGTCGGTCACCGGACCGCCGCAGTTCGGACACTTCTGGATCGACTGGTCGGGCTTCGAGAGGGCGCCGGACTTCCGGATGAACGTCCAGTGTTCCGTGAACTGGGACGGGGTCTTGCCGTCGCCCAGCTCCCGCGGATTGACGATCTCCTTGGTACGTTCGTCGATGGTGTAGTCGATGCAGTTCGCGACTATCGCGAGTTTGACGGAGTCGTAGTCGCCCTCGCGTGTGACCTCCACCGGGTCGACGTGCACCACGTGGATCGACTCGAGCATGTTGATGCGGCCCTTGAGCACAAGTTCCTGGACGCCCGCCTGCAACACGGTGAACTGCTGGTCAGCGAGGAAGCGCCGTACCGGCTCCATGTTGTGCGCCATCCATGCGTACTGGATCGCGATGAACATCTCGTTCACGCGGCCGTAGAAGAAGTCCTCGGAGAACCCGGGATCGGCGGCCTTGATCTGAGCATAGGGATCGTCCGCCGGTATCGACGGAGCACCCGGTGCCCAGGGCGCCTCGCCCGGCTCGGAGCCGGCGTTGAACGGCATTCCGCCACCGCCGGACTTCATGCGGCTGACGACGATGAGCACGACGATGACGATGACGATGATCCCGATCGTCCCGCCGCAGCCTCCGCCACCGCCGCCGATGAACGGCAGGATGGCGAGGCCGCCTCCACCCGAGAATCCGCCGCTGCCCCCGGAGAAGCCGCCGCTGGAGAAGCCGCCGCCGACCTGCCCGCCGCCCGCCCGCGCGAGCGCGAGCGCCGGGACGAGGATGAGCGCGCAGACGAGTGCGATCGAGAGCACCGTCAGCGCTACGCGGAAGAACCTGTGATCACGTCTCATGTGTGTCGCCCTCAGACCTTCTCGCCGCACTCGGCGCAGAACTTGGCGCCCGGCGCCAGGGCGGCGCCGCACTTCGCGCACGCGCTCGCGAGCGGCTGTCCGCACTCGGGGCAGAACTTGGCATCCGCCTGGACCTGCGCGCCGCAATGCGGGCAGGCGACCGTGGCCGTGGCCGCCGCGGCGGAGTCGGCGTGTGCCGCGTCCTGTGCCGCCTGCTGGACCTGGCCTGACTGGATGCCGCCTGCGACGGCCTGGCCGATGCCTGCGCCGACGAACAGGCCCGCCATCGCCGTCCCGTCGCCGCCCTGCTTCATACCTTCGGCTGCGCCGAACATCGCCTCGGTCTGTGCCGCGGCCATGTAGCGCGGGTCGCCGGAGAGCCGCATCTTCGCCATGCGGTCCTTGAGGTCGAGCAGGCGCACACGGTCGGTCTCGTCCATGTTGACGAGGAAGTCCTCGATGCGTGTGATCTGCAGGCCGAACGGCTCGAGATAGCTCACCGCGTCAGCGACGATCGTCTTCTCGAACTCGAGGGTGTACGTGCCATCGGTCACATCGAGCAACGACCACTTCTCGGCCTTCATCTTCCCGAACACGGTGGAGCGGAGGATCTTGGTGAGCTGGTCCTTGATCGCATCGACGATGAAGTCGTTGCTGAACGTCGTCTGCGTTCCGATCAGGTTGAGGATCAGCTTGGCGGGATCGACGCACTTGAACACGTATTCGCCGAAGACGCCGCAGCGCACCGCCTCGCCGGTGGCCGGGTCCTCGACCTCGCCCATGCTGCCGCCGAACTTGTTGTTCGCGAACTCACGGGACGATACGAAGTAGAGCTCGGACATCAGCACGTTGCCGCCGGTGAACGAGTCGATCAGCCCACCCAGGAACGGGATCTGAGCGCCGTCGAGCTTGTGCTGGCCCCCGGGCAGGTAGCCGACGATCTGGCCCTGCTTGACGAAGTACGCCCATTCGTCCGGCTGCACGGTGAGTACCGACAGCATGCGGATGTTGGTCTCGGGCCACTTGTAGACGACCAGATCCTTGCTCGAGTCCGGGCGGGCGATGAACTGCTGCTGTACCTCGCCCTTGAAGCCGTCGAAAAGTCCCATGGTCCCTCGCTTTCCGTCACTGTTGAGTATGTCGACGCGGGCACTTCCAAGTGCCGCCCCGCGGCTGTATATCCCATCCGTCGAGACTCGATTGTCGGGCCATGCGGCGAGGCGGTCAACGCCACCGATCCGGCGGCGTCATCGGGTACAAGGAACCGACGGTATCGTGTGCGGTGGCCGAATGGCCGATAGGGGAGGTCGCGTGGTCGATGGCGAGCCGGTCCGCTACGGATCGGAGCGGGTCATCAGGGTCTACGTGGCTACCAACGCACTGTTCACCTTGGCGGCCTCACTCATCTGGGCGATCAACACCCTCTTTCTGATCCGTGCCGGCGGGATGACGCTGGCCCTGACGTTCGTGATCAACGCCGGTTTCACCGCAAGCCAGATGGTGTGCGAGGTGCCGACGGGCGTGATCGCCGACACGCTCGGCCGCAAGACATCCTTCCTTCTGTCGATCGGCGTGCTGGTGGTCTCGACCCTCATCTACGTGCTGAGCGCGCAGCTGCATTGGGGTTTCTGGGGGTTCATGATCGGCAGCGTGCTGCTCGGCCTCGGTTTCACCTTCCAGACGGGGGCGGTCGACGCGTGGATGGTCGACGCGCTCGATGCGACCGGCTACGACGGCCCCAAGGAGCGCGTCTTCGCGCTCAACGCTGAGGTGTCGGGTGTCGTGCTGGTGGTCGGACCGCTGCTCGGGGGAGTGCTGGGCGGGGTGAGCCTGCTGCTGCCGTACTACCTGCGCGCGGCCGCTCTTGTCGGGGCGTTCGTAGCGGTGGCGGTGCTGATGCGCGAGGTCGGCTTCACACCCCGGCCGCTCACCCTGAGGACGTTCTGGACCGAGACCCGGGCGATCACGGCAGCGGGGACGCAGGCGGGTTGGCGGAGCCGCACCGTGAGGCCGCTGATGTGGGTGTCGGGGCTGCAGGGTGTGTTCATGATGTATGGCTTCTACTCGCTCTCCCCGTGGTTGCTCCAGCTCATCGGCCGGAACTACGTATGGCTCACCGGTGCGGTCTTCTCGGCCTTCTCGCTCGCGGGGATCGCGGGCAACCTCGCGGTGAGGAGAGGTTTCGGCGCACGCTTCGGCGGAGCCACGAACGATCCGACCAGGTCCCTCGCGATGCTCGGTGCCGCGAGCGCCGTACTCGTCGGATGTGCGGGGCTGTCCGGCGTCCTCGCCGAGCGCACGGCCGCGGGCTTCGGCCCCTTCTTCGCTGTCGCCGCGCTCTGGGTGGGGATGGGGTTCGTGATGGGGGTGGCCGGCCCCATCGCGGCCAGTTACATCAACGCGCACATCCCGTCCGCGCAGCGGGCGACCGTACTGTCGCTGAGCTCCCTGTTCGGTGACGCAGGCGCGGTCGCGGGCCAGCCCGCGCTCGGTTACGCCGCCCAGGGGTTCGGCATCGCGCCCACGTGGGTCGTCAGCGGGTTGATCCTGCTCGGCGTCGCACCGCTGTACCGCGCGAGCGGGCGGGCCGCGGCACGCGAGGTGACTTCAGCCGACCAGTTGTCCTGATCTCCTTGACGCCGGTCGGTCGCGGGTGCCGCTTCCGACGGGTACCCTGTCATGCATGGACCAACTTGCACAGAAGGCCGCTGCGACGGCCGCGACACGCCTCATGTTCCCGGCCGGCGCGCCGGCCGTGGTCATGGTCTCGGGCGGCGCCGACTCGGTGGCCCTGCTGCGCGCGGTGGCGAGCGGTGCGTTCGGTCCGCTGATGCCCATGGTGCTGCACATCAATCACTTGTTGCGCGAACAGGCCGCGGATGGTGACGCGGCCTTCGTCGTCGAGCTGTGCGGGCGCCTCGGCGTCGAATGCCGGGTGGTCCGCTACGACGTCGCCGCCTACGCGCGTGAAGCCGGACTCAATCTGGAGGACGCCGGGCGCCGCGTCCGCTATCGCTTCGCAGAAGAGGAACTCGATGTGCGCTGCCGTGAGGCGGGAGCGGATCCGGCCAACGGTCGCATCGCGACCGCGCACACGCGGGACGACCGCGCGGAGACGCTGCTCATGCGCTTGGCGCAGGGTACGGGCGTGGCCGGGCTGGTCTCGCCGCCGTACCGCCGCGGGCGCGTGGTCCGACCGCTGCTCGATTGCTCGCGCTCCGACGTGGTCGCGTATCTCACCGGGCTGGGCCAGGGCTGGCGCGAGGACGCGACCAACCTCGACGTCTCCCGCGTCCGCGCCCGCGTCCGCGCCGAGCTGGTCCCGCTGCTGCGTGACCTCAACCCCCGCTTCGGTGAGGCCGTCGCGAGAACGATGACGGTGCTCGGGGACGAGGGCGCTCTGCTGGACGAGATGGCGGCCGCACTGGTCGAAGAGTGCGTCAGCCGGGACGGCGGAGATCTGCGCGTCGACGGGGCCGCCTCGGCTGGCCTGCCCCGTCCGCTCGCGCGCCGGATGCTTCGCCGCGCGCTGTTCGAGGCCTATCCGGAGATGTCCCGTCTCGAGTTCGACCATATCGAAGCCTTGGTGGACGGACTCGCCGAACCGGGTTTCGCGCGCGACCTTCCCGGTGGGCTGCGAGCGTTCGCCGAGTACGGTACACTCGTCATTTCCCGAGACGCGGGCACTGTCGGGCCGTTGGCACCCTCTATGCTCTCTGTCCCGGGAACGGTCGACTTCGGCGATGCGGGCACTTTGACCGCTTTGGCGATGGGCACGGACGGACTCGACTCCAGCCCGAACAGCGCGCTCATCGATGCGAGCGCGATACGGGAAGGGCTCCTCGTGGACTCCGTCCGCCCCGGAGACCGGATGCGCCCGCTGGGCATGGACGGCAGCCGAAAGCTGCAGGACATGCTCACGGACGCGAAAGTGCCCGCGAGACTGCGACAGACCGTCCCGGTCGTTCGAGACGGGCAGCGCATCGTGTGGGTCGCGGGCGTCAGGATGAGCGAGGAATACCGGATCGGACCGGCAAGCTCTCGGGCGGTCCTGCTGCAGTGGACGCCACGAGCCAAAATGAGGGAGACCTCCACGTGATCCATCCCGACGTCGAATCAGTGATCATCTCCGAGGAGCAGATCCGCGAGCGGGTCGCCGAACTCGGTCAGCAGATCAGCCGGGACTACGAGGGCGATTCGGTGCTGCTTGTGGCCGTCCTGCGCGGCGCGGTGTTGTTCGTCGCCGACCTCGCGCGAGCGATCGATATCCCCGTCGAGCTCGACTTCATGGCGGTCTCGAGTTACGGCTCGTCGACCAAGTCCTCGGGTGTGGTCCGGATCCTCAAGGATCTCGACGAACAGATCGAGGGGCGCCACGTCCTGGTGGTCGAGGACATCCTGGACACGGGGCTCACGCTCAAGTACCTGCTGAAGAACCTGGCCAGCCGCAAGCCGGCCAGCCTCGAAGTTGTGACCTTGCTGAGCAAAGAGGGCAAGCAGCGGGTACCCATCTCATGCAAGTACATCGGGTTCTCCGTGCCCGACGAGTTCGTGATCGGTTACGGATTGGACTATGCCGAGCGCTACCGTAACTTGCCGTATGTCGGCGTACTCCGGCCGGCTGCGTACCAGGACTGACCTGTCTGCCTTTATAACCTGCACCTCGCGAGGAGGTCTTTCGTTTGAATCGCAACGTCCGCACCGTCGCGCTGTACCTTCTGATCCTGGCCGCGGTGGCCTACGTCGCATCGACGTACAACGGGTCCACGTCGACGGTCGTTCCGCTCACGACCGGCCAGTTCTATGAGACGCTGACCGCCGGGCGCGTCGTGAAGGCCACGATCCTCGCGGGCGACCAGGCCATCGAGGGCACCTACTTCAAGTCGGATGCCGACCAGGCCGCCAAGAAGCCGTCGCAGTTCACGACGACGTACATCGGCGACAACGCCATGGCCGAGCTCGTGGCCAAGTATCCGAAGCTCTTCGACGTGAACGCTCAGAAACCGAACGAGTGGGTCACGATCGCAGTCCAGCTCCTGCCCATCCTGCTCATCGTGGGCGTGATGTTCTTCTTCATGAACTCGATGCAGGGCGGCAACAGCAAGGTCATGTCGTTCGGCAAGGCCAAGGCCAAGCGCATGACGCGCGACCAGCCGCGCGTGACCTTCAAGGATGTCGCGGGCGTCGACGAGGCCGTGGAAGAGCTGGAAGAGATCAAAGAGTTCCTTGAGAACCCGGGCAAGTTCCAGGCTCTCGGCGCCAAGATCCCGAAGGGGGTGCTGCTCGTCGGCCCTCCGGGTACCGGCAAGACGCTCCTCGCGCGCGCCGTGGCTGGCGAGGCCGGCGTGCCGTTCTTCTCCATCTCCGGGTCCGACTTCGTCGAGATGTTCGTCGGCGTCGGAGCGAGCCGTGTCCGCGACCTGTTCGAGCAGGCCAAGGCCGCGAGCCCGTGCATCGTCTTCGTCGATGAGATCGACGCCGTCGGACGCCATCGCGGCGCCGGGCTCGGCGGCGGTCACGACGAGCGCGAGCAGACCCTCAACCAGCTGCTGGTCGAGATGGACGGCTTCGACATCAAGGACAACGTCATCCTGATCGCCGCGACCAACCGTCCCGACATCTTGGACCCGGCGCTGCTGCGCCCGGGCCGGTTCGACCGCCAGGTCGTCGTCGACCGTCCCGACCTCAAGGGCCGCATCGCGATCCTCAAGGTGCACATCAAGGGCAAGCCGATCAACTCCGACATCGACGTCGAGGTCCTTGCTCGTCGTACCCCGGGCTTCACCGGCGCCGACTTGGCCAACCTCGTGAACGAGGCGGCGCTGCTCTCCGCGCGCCACGGCCGCAAGCAGATCGAGATGATCGAACTCGAGGAAGCGATTGATCGCGTGGTCGCCGGCCCCGAGCGCCGCAGCCGTCTGATCTCCGATGACGAGAAGAAGGTTATCGCGTACCACGAATCCGGCCACGCCATCGTCGGTCACTTCCTGCCGCGCAAGGACACCGTCCATAAGGTGACGATCATCCCGCGCGGCCGCTCTCTTGGCAGCACGTGGCATCTCCCCGAAGAGGAGAAGTTCCTCGGAAGCAAGAAGGAGATGCTCGACGATCTGGCCTCGCTGCTCGGCGGGCGCGTCGCCGAGGAGCTGGCGCTGGGCGATGTGACCACAGGAGCGAGCAACGACATCGAGCGTGCGACGAAGCTCGCCCGCGCGATGGTCACCCAGTACGGCATGTCCGACAAGCTCGGGCCGATGATGCTCGGTGAGCCGCAGCATGAGGTCTTTTTGGGCCGCGACTTCGGCGCCACTCCCGATTACTCCCAGGAGATCGCGTTCGAGATCGACAAGGAGGTCCGCTCCCTGATCGATGGTGCGTTCGAACGTGCGAAGGCGATCCTGGAGTCGCACCGTTCCGAGCTCGACGCGATGGCCGACGCGCTGGTCGACCGCGAGACGCTCGACAAGGACGAAGTCGCGGCGCTGCTCGAGGGCCGCTGGGACGCCTACCTCGTGACCGAGGCGGAAGCTGACGCGGCCGCGGAGGCTGCCGGCGAGGCCAAGCCGCAGCGGGGCCATCACGCGAAGATCGAGGCACTCGCACCTTCGGAGCCCTCCACCCCTGCAGGTGCGGAGCCTGTCGCCGAGGTCTGATGCCCGCTCTGATCATCATCAACGGAGGGCCGGCGCTCGAGCGCCGGCCGG
>DATCIG010000039.1:0-3545 GCA_036507895.1 Coriobacteriia bacterium | reverse complement strand
CGCCCGGATCTGCAGGTGGACGGGCCGTTCCGCGCGGCGTTCTACCGCTGTTCTCCCGTGAAGGCTGCAACTTCACCGTGATTCCTCGAGTGAGCGACTTGGTGATCGAGGAATGCGATGGCCCGCTGAACAAGGCACGTGGGTATACTGCCGATGCAGGGGTTTCGGGCAGAACGGCACTCGACCGGGAGCGGACCTTGCGACTCTTGCCGCACTCCTTGCGCTACAGGGTGCCTGTGATGATCCTCGCGGTGAGCCTCACCATCGCAGCGGTGTTCCTCTACGGCTTGAGCCGCATCATCTTCAGCTCCTTCGTCAGCGTCGAGCGATCTGAGGTCGTCAAGGACACGGAACGCGCCGCGTTGGCGCTTGACGCGACGCTCAAGCGGCTGTCCGGAAGCGCCGCAGACTGGGCCAGGTGGACGGACGTCTACGAGTTCGTGGCCGGCAGAGCACCACAGTTCCCTCGTGAGAATATCGACTCCAGTACCTTCGCCAACCTGAACGCCGACCTCATCGTGTTCTGCGACCACGAAGGCGCCGTCATATGGACGGGTGCCGCCGACACCGCATCCGGAGAAGTCGGAGCACTGTCACCCTCTCTTGTTGCCGCGCTTCGCGATTCGATCGACCACATGCGCCCTGTGGTCGGCAGCGACCGCGCAGGAATCGTATCTCTGGCCGGCAATGCGACGCTGTTCGCAACTCATCTCATCACGAACAACGACGGTACCGCCCCGCCCAACGGGTTCATTCTCCTAGGCCACACCATCGACGTCGATGACGCACGCGAGGCGTCAACCTTAACGGGTCTGTCCGTGTCCTTCTCGGAGCCAGCCCCCGGTGCGACGTTCGTCGGCCCGGAGAGCGCGATCCTCGTGTCGTATCCCGACGACCGAACCGCTGTCGGCTCTATGCTCGTGGCAGGCGTCGTCGGGACTCCGGCCCTACAGATCTCGGTCACCCGGACGACCTGGTGCGCATCGAGGGCGAACGAGACCATGGTTGCCATCGGGGGAGCTCTCCTCGCACTTGCCCTGGTATTCGCACTGACCCTCACGGTCTCCCTGCAGGCCACGGTGCTGCGTCGTCTGACCAGACTGCGTTCCCGCACTTCTCTTGAGACCGCTGGAAGGCCCTCCGCGTACTCCACGGTCAGGGGACAGGATGAGATCACGGGCTTGGCACTGGCGCTCGACGAGGCCGAAGGGCGCACCGTGGCAGTCGAGGGACTGCTCAGGCAACAGGCGGACCACGACCCGCTGACGGGACTCCCGAATCGTCGGACCCTCGAACGCGACATGATCAAGTCCGTCGCGGAAGCGGCACGCGATGGTGGGAGTATGACCTTGGCCCTGTGCGACCTGGACCGCTTCAAGCTGATCAACGACACGGCAGGTCACGCATGCGGCGACCAGGTGCTCAGATGGTTCGGCGAAAAGGCGCAATCAGCGATGCGCGACTACAGCACGGTCGCACGGACCGGAGGCGATGAGTTCGCGATCCTGCTTCCCCACACGAATGCATCAGACGCGACACTGGCCATCGCGAGGCTTTCTGAGCTCGTCGCATCCGAGCCCTGCCGATGCGATGCTGGTCCGATCACGGTCTCCGCCTCCTTCGGGATGGCGACGTATCCCGAGGACGCGCAGGATCCCGAAGGGCTGATGCGGGTTGCGGATGCGCGAATGTACGACGACAAGCGTGCCCGGGAGAGCGGGACAGCGAGTTCGCTTGACCCGCACGATGTCTAGGCCGAGCCAGCCGTCCCTGGCTGATGCAGCCTGAGACGCCAATGACCGGGTTCCCCAGCACAGTTCGCAGGGACATTCACCCCGCCGACAGGATGCGGTGCGGATGCCGACCGCTCGCGCACGCCGGAGCGACGTGACACGGGGATTCGGTCTCTCCGCGAACAACGGGACGCTTCGCCGCTTGACGTTCTCGTTGTCCCGTATGTCTCCCGCACCCCCGCCGAATCGCCGGCTTCGGAGGCGCGGGCCGGCTGTCCCGACTCTCCCGGTTCGGAGAGGCCGATCCGGGTGGTCGCGGTACAAGTCCGCAGCTCACACGCACAAAGGGCCGAGCCTGACGGCTCGACCCTTCTGAGTTGCGTGGTGGCCAGAGACGGACTTGAACCGCCGACACGGGAATTTTCAGTCCCCTGCTCTACCAACTGAGCTACCTGGCCATGAGGTGCACGCTATGGTAGCCGCGCACCAGCATAGGGGTCAAGCACAAACGGTCGTCAGGGAGCGGAGGATTTCTCACCCGGGGTGGGCCGCCAACCGAAAACACGCAGCCCGATGTCTATGGCGACGATCGACGCGAGGGTGGCGACAGTGACCACCAGCCTCGAACCACCCGGCGAGATCGGCAGCGCAAAGAACTCCCGCGCCACGGGCAGGGCCATCACTGTTGCGATGCCCGCGAACATCGCGCCGATCAGCGCGACACGCCCCCGGGTGAGTGGACGCGACAGCTCCGTGAGCACCCAGAGCCCGACGAAGATGACCGTGAGCACGGCCACTGTCCTCGCCTCGCCCAGGTCTGTTGCCTTGGCCGCATCCGTGGCGCGCAGCGCCCACGCGTAGGACGCGGCGGTGGCTGCGGTCATCACCGTGCCGCACACGAGAGCGAAGCGCAGAACGCGGGGCAGGAACCCCGACCGGTAGCGCGGTGCGGCCGGCGCGAGCGCGAGGAAGAACCCGGGTATACCGATCGTCAGCGCGTCGATGAGCGTGAAGTGTCGCGGCAACAGCGGATAGTCGAGCGCGAACAGGCCTGCACCGAGCGCCAGCAGCGCCGCGTACACCGTCTTGGCGACGAAGAGGTTGGCGACCCGCTCGACGTTGGCCATCACGCGGCGCCCCTCGGCCAGCACCTCCGGAAGCGTGGCGAATCGCCCATCGAGCAGCACGAGCTCCGCCACCGCGCGAGCGGCCGGAGCGCCGGAGCCCATCGCGATCCCCATATCGGCGACCTTGAGCGCGAGAACGTCGTTCACGCCGTCGCCGGTCATCGCCACGACGTGACCCCTCGACCGGAGCGCCGCGACCATGTCCCGCTTCTGCTCGGGAAGCACCCGTCCGAACACCGTATGGGCATCCATGAGGTCCGCAAGCTCACCCGGATCGCTCGGCAGGGTCGCGGCGTCGACCGGATCGCCGAGAAGCTCGAGCCCGGCGCGGCGCGCGACCGAGGCGACCGTCGAGGGCGAGTCGCCGGAGATCACTTTGAGGATCACGCCTTGCTCGCGGAAGAATGCGAGTGTGGCCGCAGCGTCCGGGCGGATCCTCTCCTCGATCCGCACGAGTGCGAATGGCTCGAGGCCGGATGGAGACGCGCCGGCGGCCGGGAGCGCCTCCGCCTTCGCCAACAGCACCACTCGCGCTCCCTCGGAAGCGAGTTCGTCCGCGCGCTCACGCACCGGGTCGCCCGCGGGCAACAGGATGTCGGGGGCGCCGAGGACCCACACGCCACGAGCGTCGAAATCGGCAGCACTCCACTTTCGGGCCGAAGAGAACGAGACGGCGGCTCGTGGA
>DATCIG010000038.1:0-43935 GCA_036507895.1 Coriobacteriia bacterium | reverse complement strand
TCCGCGCACTCGGCACGACCGTGCCGTTCGGAAGCGAGGAATCCTAGATGGACCGTGGCGTCATCGTCAAAGTCGCCGGCCCGCTCGTGGTGGCCGAAGGCCTGGGTAACGCGAAGATGTTCGACCTCGTGCGCGTGGGCGCGCAGGGGCTCATGGGCGAGATCATCGAGATGCGTAGAGATCGCGCCTCGATCCAGGTCTACGAGGAGACCGAGGGCCTCGGCCCCGGCGACCCCGTGGAGGCTACCGGCGCCCCGCTCTCCGTCGAACTCGGGCCCGGGCTGCTCGAGTCCGTCTACGACGGCGTCCAGCGCCCGCTCGACGCCCTCGAGCGCATCTCCGGCTCCTTCCTTACGCGCGGGATCACCGCGCCGGGACTCGATCGGGAGAAGCACTGGGAGTTCGTCGCGACCGCTGAGAACGGCTCCCGAGTCGAAGGCGGACAGATCGTGGGCGTCGTGGCCGAGAACGTCGTTGTCGAGCATCGCGTCATGGTGCCGCCGAACGTCTCCGGCACGCTCGAGGAGATCGCGTCCGGTACCTACACCGTGACCGACCGCATCGGCGCCGTGCGCACGGACGCCGGCGACATCGTCGAGCTGAAGCTCATGCAGACCTGGCCGGTGCGCATGCCCCGGCCGTACCGCCGCAAGACCACGCCGGGCGAGCCGCTCATCACGGGCACGCGCGTCATCGACACGTTCTTCCCGCTCGCGAAGGGCGGCACCGCCTGCATCCCGGGGCCGTTCGGCGCCGGCAAGACCGTCACGCAGCACCAGGTCGCCAAGTGGTCCAACGCTCAGGTCGTCGTCTTCATCGGCTGCGGCGAGCGCGGCAACGAGATGACCGACGTGCTCATGGAGTTCCCCGAACTCACCGACCCGTACTCGGGCGAGCCGCTCATGAAGCGCACGATCCTCGTCGCCAACACCTCGAACATGCCCGTCGCTGCGCGCGAAGCGTCGGTCTACACGGGCATCACGATGGCCGAATACTTCCGCGATATGGGCTACGACGTCGTGCTCCAGGCCGACTCGACTTCGCGGTGGGCCGAAGCCATGCGCGAGATCTCCGGCCGCCTCGAGGAGATGCCCGGCGAAGAAGGCTTCCCCGCCTACCTCGGAACGAAGCTGGCCGCGTTCTACGAGAGAGCGGGACGCGTGGAGTGCCTCGGGGGAGCCGGGAGCTCTGCCTCCTCCAAGAGCAACACAGTCGTCGGCACAGCCCCCGACTCCCCCTCGACGGCCGACGGTGCCGAGTCCCTCAGCGCCGACTATGTCGCCCTTGGAGAAGCTGAGGGACTCGGCACCGTCGAGCCCGCCTCAGAGCCGCGCATGGGATCGGTCACGGTAGTTGGGTCCGTCTCGCCTCCGGGTGGGGACCTGTCCGAGCCGGTGGTTCAGAATACGCTGCGCGTCGTGAAGGTTTTTTGGGCGTTGCAGGACAGACTCGCTTACGAGCGGCATTTCCCGGCGATCGACTGGCTGACGTCGTACTCGCTGTACTTGGATCGCGTTGAGCCGTTCTGGGCGGAGAGCGTGGGGCCGGAGTTCCGCGGCCGGCGCGACGAGGCCATGGCGCTGCTGCAGCGCGAGAGCGAGCTGGCCGAGATCGTGCGGCTCGTCGGCCTCGAGGCGCTCACATCGCAGGAGCAGGTGCTCATGGAGACCGCGAAGTCCGTCCGTGAGGACTTCCTGCAGCAGAACGCCTTCCGGGACGATGACCAGTTCACTTCGCTGACCAAACAAGACGCCCTGCTCGCGGCGATCCTGCTGTTCCACCACACCTGTATCGACGCGCTGGACAAGGGCGCCGTGCTGCGCGACCTTCTCGCCGCTCCCGTGCGCGAGCGGATCGCCCGCGCCAAGTACCTGGCGGAGGACGTCGCGCCGGCGGAGTTCGCCTCGATCGCGAACGACATCGCCACCCAACTTGTTTCACCTGACGGTCACGGCACGGAAGGAGCTGCCTCAAAGTGACCCGCGAATACACTTCCGTGCGCGACATCATCGGGCCGCTCCTGCTCGTGGAGAAGGTCGTGGACGTCAAGTACAACGAGCTTGTCGAACTGGAGTACCCGGACGGCACGCGCTCGCTCGGCAACGTGCTCGAGATCTCGGGCGACGTCGCGTTGGTGCAGGCGTTCGGAGGCACGCGCGGCAGCAACCCCTCCGAGACGAAGGTCCGCTTCCTGGGCCGCTCGCTCGAGCTGGGTGTCAGCCGCGACATGCTCGGGCGCGTCTTCGACGGCCTCGGGCGCCCGCGCGACGAGGGCCCCGAGATCGTGCCGGAGCGCCGAGCGTCCATCTACGGCGACCCGATCAACCCGACCGCCCGTGACTTCCCCGATGACTTCATCCAGACGGGCATCTCGGCCATCGACGGCCTGAACCCGCTTGTCCGCGGCCAGAAGCTGCCGATCTTCTCGGGCTCAGGCCTGCCGCACAACGAGCTGGCGGCGCAGATCGCCCGCCAGGCCGCGGTGCTGCAGCGCAGCTCCGACCCGACGAAGGTGGGGGACAAGCTCGAGGGCGAGTTCGCCGTCGTGTTCGCCGCGATGGGCATCACGTTCGAGGACGCCGACTTCTTCATGCGGGAGTTCCGCTCCACGGCGGCCATCGAGCGCGCGGTGCTCTTCCTCAACCTCGCCGACGACCCGGCGGTCGAGCGCATCGCCACGCCGCGGATGGCGCTCACCGCGGCCGAGTACCTTGCCTACGAGTGCGACATGCACGTGCTCGTCATCCTCACCGACATGACGTACTACTGCGAGGCGCTGCGCGAGGTCTCCGCGGCCCGCAAGGAAGTCCCCGGCCGTCGCGGGTACCCCGGTTACCTCTACACCGACCTGGCGACGCTCTACGAGCGTGCAGGACGCATCAAGGGCAAGAAGGGGTCGATCACGCAGGTGCCGATCCTGTCGATGCCCGACGACGACAAGACGCACCCGATCCCCGACCTCACCGGCTACATCACGGAAGGCCAGATCATCCTCGACCGCGCGCTGCACCGGCGCGGCGTCTACCCGCCGGTGGCCGTGCTGCCGTCGCTCTCACGCCTGAAGCAGAAGGGCATCGGGCCGGGCAAGACGCGCGAGGACCACGCCGACCTCTCCAACCAACTGTTCGGCGCCTACGCGCGCGGCATCCAGGCCAAGGAACTCGCCGTCATCCTCGGCGAGGCGGCGCTGTCCGACTCCGACAAGGCGTTCGTGGCCTTCGCCGACGCGTTCGAGGAGCGCTTCATCGCCCAGGGCAAGAACGAGGAGCGCTCGGTGGAAGAGACGCTCGCGATCGGTTGGGAGCTGCTCGCGCTGCTGCCGCGCACTGAGCTCAAGCGCGTCAAGGACGAGTACGTCGCCCGCTACCTGCCGACGCCCGTGACCGAGGAGGTCGCACCCGCGTGATCGCCGTACTCTACATAGCGCTCGGAGTCCTGGCGACCGCCCTGGTCGTGCTGCAGATCTGGATCGCGCGTTCGTCGGCACCGTTGGCCGGACAGCGTGGAGGACTGGTTCTGTTCGTGCGACTCTTCAATGCGGTGCTCTTGGCGGCCGCACTCTTGCTGGCCGCCTACACGCTGTTCGTGAGGTGACGCCATGCCCGCTCTGCGCGTGAACCCGAACCGGATGGAGCTGCTCAAGCTCCGGCAGCGCGGCGCCGTCGCGCACCGCGGTCACAAGTTGCTCAAGGACAAGCTCGACGAGCTCATGAAGGAGTTCCTCGCAAGGATCGCCGAGGCGCGCCGCTTGCGTGCCGCCGTCGAGCGCGACCTGGCCGGCGCCTACGGGTTGCTGGCGATCGCGCGCGCGGAGGCCGGCTCGAGTGCGCTGTCCGCCGCGCTGGCGGCCGGCGCGCCGTTCCCGCTCGTCGCCGTCACCGAACTCAACATCATGAGCGTCCGGGTTCCCACGCTCACGCTCCGTGAGATGCCGCCGCGTCAGGGCTACTCGTTCGCGACCACGCCGGCGGTGCTCGACGGAGGGCTCGCAAGGCTCACGGATTCGTTGCCGCGGATGCTGGAGCTGGCCGCGCGCGAGAAGGCGATCGAACTTCTCGCCGCAGAGATCGAGAGCACGCGCCGGCGGGTCAATGCGCTGGAGTACGTGCTCATCCCGCAGATCGAGGCGACGGTCCGTGACATCCGCATGAAGCTCGATGAGGCGGAGCGCGGCAACCTCACGAGACTCATGAAGGTCAAGGAGATGGTCGAGCGCGCACAGGGTCTCGAGGACGTCTGATATCGGGGCTCAAGCCGGTCCGCGCGGAGTCCGATACAGGTATCAAGAGCAACACGTGTCTACAAGAAGAAGGACCCGGAGGAGAAGCCGCCGGGCCCTTCTTCGTCGTCTCGGGCAGGACCCTACGAGGTCTGCCCGGTGAACCGGAAGCGCTCGAGCAGCAGGTAGGGCACGAGCGCCGTGCCTTCATCGCCGACGAGCTGTCGTTTCGCTGAGACGCCGAGCGTGGTGTCGAGCGCCTCGAGCGCGGGCTGCGTGAAGCGCAGGTCTTTCACCGGCGAGGTCAGCTCGCCGTTCTCGATCAGGAACGTCCCGTTGCGCGTCATACCGGTGAGCGTCACCCGGGTGGGGTCCTCGATGTTGACGTAGTGGAAGCGCGTCACGTAGATGCCGCGCTTGACGGAGGCGATCAGCTGCGAGGGTTCCGCGTCCCCGGCCTCGAGCGCCACGTCCAGCGGCAGCGGCCCCTGTGAGTTCGGGGCGGGGAGCGCATGACCGGTGTTGGGCCGTCCGGTGCGCGCCGCCCAATACGAGTCGGTGACCGGCGAGGTCGCCACCCCGCGCTCGATCAACGGGACGCGGGTCTTGGGCTGGCCCTCGTAGTCGAACGTGAGCCCGGTGGACCAGGGGGCCAGCGCGTCGTCGACCAGTGTGATCATCGGCGAGGTCACGCGCTGCCCGAGCTTACCGCTCATGAACGAGCGCCCCTCTTCGACCGACTTGATCGAGCAGCCGTACCAGGCGATGAACAGCGCCATATCGGCGACGGCCTCGGGCGCGAGCACCACGGTGTAGACACCGGCATCCAGCCCGATCGGGTCGGCCGAGCGGCGCGCCGTGTCCGCCGCGAACGCACCGAGGGCTACGGGGTCGAGCCCGGCGGCGTCCCGTGACGCGAACGCGGCCCAGCCCGTTCCGCCGTGCGCCGCCGTCGACAGCACGGTGGCACGGACCGACGTGCGCGCCATCGCGACGCCGGTCCCGAGCGAGTTGGCGATGGCGACGACCGTGTGATCGCGCGCGACGCCGCCGGCCGCTACGGACCCGGAGGCCGCCGATTCCGCGATCATCGCGCCGGCGGCTGCGGCACGCCGGTCCGCGTCGAACCCGATGGTGGAAGCGGAGACGCGATCGTCCGTGACCGCGGGTAGCGGCGTGGGCAGCCCCGGGAAGGCCGGATCCTCCGGCGCGAGGCGCGCCGCCTCGGTCGCGGCTCGGCAGCACCGCTCAACGCCCTCGGCGTCGATGCGGTTGGTCGAGGCGACGCCGACCCGGGTGCCGATGACGGCCCGGACGGACAGCTCCGCGTCCTCGCTCGCCATATTCTGGTGGATGCGGTTGCCGGCGAACCTCGTGAGTGCGTGGTCGGATGCGACGAAGAGGGCCTCCGACTGCTCGGCCCCTGCCGCCTGTGCACGGTCGACGGCGTCCACCGCGAGCTCGCGGCCGTGTGTGGTGTCGATCATCGTCCCACCCCGATCGTGACGTCTCTGAACCGTGCGGGTGCGGCACCGTGCGCGACGTGGGCGACCTGCATCGGCTCGCCCTTGCCGCAGTTGGCGACTCCCCACACCGCCCACTCGCTTTGCGAGCACACGGCGTCGCACGATCCCCAGAACTGTGGGGTGATGCCGGTGTAGTCGGGGCTGCGCAGCATCCGCCCGCGCTTGCCGCCCTTGATCTCCCATCCGATCTCGCAGCCGAACTGGAAGTTGAGGCGCTTGTCGTCGATCGACCACGAGTCGTTGGTCTCCATGTAGATGCCCTCGTCGGTGTCGGCGATAAGGTCGTCGAGCGTGCCGGCTTTCCCCGGTTCGAGCGAGACGGTGGTCATCCGCACCAGGGGGGTGCGGGCCCATCCGTCGGCGCGCATGGCGCCGCTGCTGGCGAGCCCGAGCGCGGCGGCCGATTCACGGCCCGAGAGGAATCCGGTCAGGATCCCATCGCGCACGATGTACTCGCGCCGGGCCGGAACGCCTTCGTCGTCGTACCCGAACGACCCGAGCGATCCGTGCACCGTCGCATCCGCCGTGATGGTCACGGCCTCGGACCCGTAGCGCAGGCTGCCCAAGTCGTCAGGGGCGACCCAAGAGGTGCCCGCGAAAGCCGCCTCGTCTCCGAGGATCCGATCGAGCTCCGTCGGATGCCCCACGGACTCGTGGACCTGGAGCGCGAGCTGGGACCCGTCGAGGATCAGCGTGGTTGTTGCAGCGGGGCACAGCGGAGCCTGAAGAAGCTCGACGGCCTGCTGTGCGATGCGGGGGGCGTTCCCGGCCAGGTCGAGCGCGACGATGGTCTCCCAGCCTCCCTGGAAGCTGCCCCCGTCGTGCGAGTTCGGGTACGAGCGGCGCACCACGTCGGAGCCGTTGATCGCATACACGCCGATGCCGGCGGAGCTCTCCACCCACTCCTGCTCGATGAACGCCCCCTCCGAGGAGGCGAAGACCTTGCGCTCGCGCAGGAACGCCATCTCGCCCGTGGTCAGCCCGGTGCCGTCCTGGGCGCGCATCGCCTCGTCGGCGGCGAAGAGAACGGCCAGCTTCTGCTCGGTGCTTATGGCGAACGGGTCGATCTCGCACGGGCCCGTCCAGCGGTCCCGGTGCGGGGCGGCCTCAGCGAGCACCACGGGCGGTGCGCCCACCGTCGCCGAGGCGCGCGCGATGGCGACGGCCTGGCGCGCCACACGGACCGCGGCGTCGGACGTCATCTCGGACGAGGCGGCGAAGCCCCAGGCCCCGTCGGCGATCACGCGCACGCCGAAGCCGAGTGACGAGCCGTTCGAGATGCCCTCCACAACGCCGCTGCGCACGGACAGGGCCTGCGTGGCTGAGTCCGTGACCCGCACGTCGGCATAGGTGGCGCCGGCCAGTGCGGCCGCGTTGAGACACGTGTCGGTGAAGTCCTTCATGGAAGCAGTTCCCTTTCCTGGAGGCGCCCGAAGGGGCGCGAGCCCATGGTAGCCCTCCCGAGCGCTCCGGACAGTGGGTGATGCGCGCTCGAGGGGCAGCTCACGTACGCCGCCGGGCGTACGCCGTCACTACTCCGAGCGCTCGATGTATCGGGAGTTGTGCAAGGTCTACCATCGGCACATGGAAACTTCGTACCCCACAGACGAGACACGGGCCGGCCACGGGCATCTTCTGCCCGACGGCTTTCTGGCCATCGTGCTGCTCGCGGTCGTGTGGCTGCAGATGTGGATCCCGCGGATGCTGGTCGACGGCGGCCGGCACATCCCGCGGGAGATGCTGCCGTTCGGTCGCCCCGAGAGCACTCCGATCGCGGCGTTCGTGCTCGTAGCTCTCTGTATCCTGCCGCTCGCGCTGCGCCGCCGGTGGCCGCTCGCGGTCCTGGCTTTCATCGCCGTGGCGACATCGCTGTATCAGGCCCTCGGGTACCCGCCGACGATGGCGCTCGTGGGGATGCTCGTCGCGCTCTACACCGTGGGCACGCTCGTGGACCGCCGTCGACTCGTCCTGTGGGCGGCGGTGTTCGGCGGCCTGGTGATCCTGACGGGCCTGCCTGCGTGGGGTACCACGATGTTCTGGGCCGATCTTGCCCGCAACTTCTCGATGCTCGCTGTGGCGGCCGCCATCGGCGACGGAACGCGCAACCGCCGCGCCTACGTCGAAGAGGTCGAGTGCCGCGCCGCCGAGGCCGAGCGGACACGCGAGGAAGAGGCGCGCCGCCGCGTCGACGACGAGCGCCTGCGGATCGCCCGTGAGCTGCACGACATCACCGCGCACTCGCTGTCGATCGTGGCGGTGCAGTCGGGCGTCGCCCTGCACGTGCTCGACAGCGACCCGGCCTCCGCGCGCGATTCGCTCGTCGCGATACGCAACACCTCGCGCGATGCGCTCAACGAGCTGCGCGCGATCCTCGGCGTGCTCCGAGGCAGCGGGGAGGCCCCGGAGGGCGCGCCACTCGCCCCCACACCGGGCCTGTCGCGCCTCGGTGACCTCGTCGCGCCCCTGCGCGCCGCTGGGCTGCAGGTGACGCTGTCCGTCCCTGAGCAGGGGGAGCCGCTCCCCGCGATCGTTGATGCGTCCGCGTACCGGATCGTCCAGGAGGCGCTGACCAACGTGTTGCGCCACGCGGGGAGTGCATCCGTGAGCGTGACGCTGTCCCGCGGCGATGACGTGTTGACGGTCGACGTGCTCGACGACGGTGCGGGTGCGGTCGCCGCTCCCGCGCGCGACGGGCACGGGATATCCGGTATGCGCGAGCGGGCGCTCGCCCTGGGCGGGACGTTCGAGGCCGGCACCGTTCCCGGTGGCGGCTGGCGAGTGATGGCGACCCTGCCGCTCTCCGGAAGGGGGCAGTCGTGACCCGCGTACTGATAGCGGACGACCAGGCCCTGGTCCGGGCCGGGTTCCGCGTGCTGATAGATTCGGCGCCGGACCTGGAAGTGGTCGGCGAGGCGGGGGACGGTCGCGAGGCGATCGAGCTCTCGAGGTCGCAGCACCCCGACGTCGTGCTCATGGACGTCCGGATGCCCGTGCTCGATGGCCTGGCGGCCACGCGCGCGTTGGCGTCCGAGGCCGACGGGCCGCGCATCATCATCCTCACGACCTTCGACATCGACGAGTACGTGTTCGAGGCACTGCGTGCCGGTGCGAGCGGCTTCCTGCTCAAGGACACCGAGCCGGCCGAGCTGTTGCAGGCCGTCCGCATCGTGGCGGCCGGCGAGGCGCTGCTCGCTCCGAGCGTGACCCGGCGGCTCATCGAGGAGTTCGCCATCCGACCCGATCCGAATCGCACACCGCCCTCCGCGCTCGAGGTGCTCACGGCACGCGAGCGCGAGGTGCTGGCATTGGTCGCTCGCGGATCCTCCAACGGCGAGATCGCCGCCGAGCTCTACATCTCTCCGGCGACGGCGAAGACGCATGTGAGCCGGATCATGATGAAGCTGGGTGCCCGGGACAGGGCGCAACTCGTCGTCACCGCGTACGAGACCGGGTTGGTCATCCCGCATTCCGGCTAGGCGCCGGGGGCGGTCGTACATCCTCGGGCGTACGTGGGAGTGACGACCTCAGGCCGACGCTCTTTTGGGGGATGCGGCGTAGCGTGTATCGGTGCGGGCCCGGGCTGCTCCCGGGTACCCGGGTCCGCACAAACCAATCCCACGAAGGACCACAGGGGTGATCGAAGATGAGTGACGCTACCAACATCCCAGCCGACGAGACCACGGTCCAGGTGGTCCCCGACGCCGCTCCCGCACCGGTTCCTCAGGCGGCTCCCGCCCCGGCTCCTGTACCCTCCTTCCCACACGGAAAGCACCCCCGCTGGCTCGTCGCC
Organism: Coriobacteriia bacterium; assembly: GCA_036507895.1. GTDB lineage: Bacteria > Actinomycetota > Coriobacteriia > Anaerosomatales > PALSA-660 > PALSA-660. The sequence continues at coordinate 34,400 of DATCIG010000038.1, read as the reverse complement.
CTCGTGGCGGCTCTTGTCGCTCTGATGCTCATGGGCCTCGGCGCGTGCACGGCGCTCGGCGTCGTACGTCATCTCGGCGGAGGCGGCTTTCGTCGCGGGCAGGCCATGATGGCTCCCGGCAACGACCGCGGCGCATGGCAGCGCGGTCCGCAGGGCGGACGCCAGAGCGACTTCCGCGGTGGGCAGCGCGGTGGCGGGTTCGACCGCGGTTCCGCCGAAGGCACGGGTACCACGCGGTAGCCCTGAAGCGGGCGCCGATGCACGGACAGCGGTCATGTGACCACAACGAGACACGAGGTGATCGGACATGAGTGACCAGAGCGCAGCCGATGCGCGACCCGCGGCGATCGCGAACGCGACGCAGGCGCTGGCCATCAAGGAGTTGACCGAGGAGATCGGCGGCGTGCGCAAGCAGTTCAAGGCGCTGTGGATCGCCGTCGGCATCATCGGTACCGTCACACTGATCCTGGCCGTGCTCACGATCCTGCCGCGCTTCGGCGTGCGCATGGGCGGCACCGGCGGCTTCCAGGGCCGCGCCGGGATGAGCGGGCAGCAGTTCAACGGCAACGGCACCGGCGGCACGCAGCAGCAGACGACACCGGGACAGTAGTCGGGCAACCGGCTTTCGGGGAGGAAATCGATGAGTGACGGAGTGATGTCTCGATGAGTGCAAAGGCAGCGCCGAAGAAGCGGCGCCCCTGGATCAAGTGGGTCGTGCTGGCCGCGATCGTCGTCGTGGTCGCGGTCGTCGCGATCTCCATGCTGGGCAACTCGGGCACGGTCAGCACCGTGACCACCGCCAAAGTCGAGCGCACGACGCTCAAGGTCGTGGTCAGTGGCAGCGGCAACGCCGCGGTCGACGACGTCACAGAGGTCCAGCCGGGCATCACCGGCACTGTCAAGAACCTCTCGGTGAAGCTGGGCGACACGGTCAAGGCGGGCGATGTCCTGTTCGAGATCGTGAACGCCGACCTCGACGCCGCCGTCACGCGGGCGAAGGCGAGCTACAGCCAGTCGAAGCAGTCGGTCCAGCAGGCCAAGTCGAGCGTCATCCAGGCGCAGAACAGCCTCTACAACGCGGAGCATCCCAGCGCCGTGGGCACCGGCCCCGCGCCGACCCCCGACGCGCGCGCCATCACGCTCGCCAAGCAGCAGGTCACTGTCGCCAAGGCGGGGCTCGCCACCGCCAACATCAACCTGACCTCGGCGTCCCAGGCGCTCACACAGGCTCGCGACAACGCGGCCAAGCGCACGGTCACGGCCCCGGTCTCCGGCGTCATCACCATCCTCAATGCGCAGAACGGCCAGTCCCTCGGCAGCTCGTCGAGCTCCTCGGGCTCGTCGGCGGCCTCCGCGTCGGGCTCCACCAATAGCGCCGTCGAGATCTCCGATCTCTCCACGCTGCGTGCGCGCATCTCCATCAACGAGGTGGACCTGGTGAGCGTCAAAGTGGGTCAGGTCGCGTCGGTCACCTTCGACGCGCTCCCGGACGTCGTAGCCACCGGTACGATCAGCGCCATCGCCCCGACCGGCACCAACTCGTCGGGCATCATCACGTACAACGTGGACGTCAAGCTGGACAGCGTGGATGCACTTCTGCGGCCCACGATGAGCTGCACCGCGGAGATCGTCACCGACACGCGTACCGACGCCCTCACGGTCCCGAGCGCGGCCGTTCACACCGATTCGGCCACCCAGTCGAAGTACTGCACCGTCCAGGCCACCGACGGCTCCACCAAGCAGGTCGTCGTCAAGACGGGCAATGTCGTCGGTACCACGACGGAGATCCTCAGCGGCCTGACCGAGGGTCAGATCGTGGTGACCAGCGCTGCCGGTTCGTCGACCACGACATCGTCCAGCAGCACCCGCGGCGGCTTCACGGCCATGATGGGCGGCGGGCGCTAGACCATGGCGCCCATCCTGGAGATACGCGACGCGGTCAAGATCTACAGCACGGCCGCTGACGAGGCGCCGGCGCTCGGTGGCGTGTCGCTGTCGGTCGATGAGGGCGAATTCGTCGCCATCATGGGGCCGTCGGGTTCGGGCAAGTCGACGCTCATGAACATCATCGGCTGCCTCGACCGTCCCACCACAGGCACCTACATCCTCGACGGTGTGGATGTCGCGGACATGGACGAGGAGCAGCTCGCGGAGATCCGCGCGACGCGCATCGGGTTCGTGTTCCAGTCGTTCAACCTGCTGCCGCGCTCCACGGTCATGCGCAACGTGGTCCTGCCCATGATCTACACCAAGGTCCCTGTGGCCCAGCGAGAGGAGCGCGCCATCAAGGCGCTCGAGGCCGTCGGTCTCGACGAGGCTCGCTGGTATCACCTGAGTAACGAGTTGTCCGGCGGCCAGATGCAGCGCGTCGCGATCGCACGTGCGCTCGTCAACGATCCGGCGATCATCCTGGCCGACGAGCCGACGGGCAACCTGGACACGCGGACCGGCGAGATCATCCTCGAGACGTTTCGGAAGCTGCAGGCGCAAGGCCGCACGATCCTGCTCATCACGCACGAGAACGACGTGGCGGCACACGCCGACCGCACGATCCACTTGCGCGACGGGGTCATCGTCGACGATGCACAGGCCGCGGCGCACGACAGCGCCGCCCGGGAGAAGGGGGAGCATCGATGAGCCTCTACGACCTGCTCCACGAGACGCTCCTCTCCGTCACGAACAACAAGGTCCGCTCTTCGCTCACCATCCTCGGCATCGTCGTCGGTATCGCCTCGGTGATCCTCATGGTGTCGATCGGCCAGGGTTCGCAGGCGAGCATCACGGCCTCGATCTCGTCGGCCGGAGCCAACCTGCTGACCGTCTCCCCGGGCGGCGGTAGATTCGGCGGCTTCGGCGGCGGAGGTGGCGGCGGCGGGCGCGATGCGGCGATCACACTCACCCAGGCCGACGCGAAACTGATCGAGGGCATCCCCGGTGTTGCGGCCGTCTCTCCGACCTCTCAGTCGCAGGACGCGGTCTCGACACCGGGCACGAGCGTGAACATGCGCGTCATCGGTGCCGGTGACGGCTACGACGTCGTCAACACGGTCACCACCGACAGCGGATCCTTCATCAGCGCCGAGGACATACGTGGGGCCACCAAGGTCTGCGTGCTCGGACCCACAGCCGTCACCGACCTCTTCGCCACAGGCATCGACCCGATCGGGCAGAAGGTGCGCGTCAAGGGCATCAACTTCACGGTCATCGGCGTGACGAAGAGCAAGGGCGGCTCGAGCTTCATGAACTCGGACGAGGTCGTCTACATCCCGATCACCACGCTCCAGCGCTTCCTGACCGGCAACGACGAGATCGGCAGCATCACGGTCAAGGCGTCGAGCGCCGACGTGGTCTCGAGCGTCCAGACCGCCATCACGGATGCGCTCGTGGCGTCGCATCGCGTCAAGGACCCGACGCAGCCCGGTTTCTCCGTGCAGTCGCAGGCCGACATCCTGTCGACGGCGTCGACGATCACCGGCACGTTCACGCTGCTGCTCGCCTCGATCGCCGGCATCTCGCTGTTCGTCGGCGGCATCGGCATCATGAACATGATGCTCACCACCGTCACCGAGCGCACGCGCGAGATCGGCCTGCGCAAGGCGATCGGCGCCAGGCCGCGCGACATCACCTCGCAGTTCCTCGCGGAGGCCATCACGCTGTGCCTCACCGGCGGGCTGATCGGCATCGGGATCGGATGGGGTGGCTCGGAGATCATCAACCTCACCGGCCTGATGACCACGCTCGTGTCCTCATCGGCCGTAGTGATGGCGGTCGGGGTCTGCGCCGCCATCGGCATCGTGTTCGGCTACTACCCGGCGCGCCGTGCGGCCAAGCTCGACCCGATCGAGGCGCTGCGCTACCAGTAGGCGCACGGGATCCGATGGCTCGATCAGCGGGGCGTCGCGGACCATGCGGCGTCCCGCTTGCCGCCTGCGCACCGACACACCCCCTCCACACGAAGCCGAGGCGATGTACATGGCGGAGGCACACGGGGCACACCGGGCGGCGGCATGATGATTGCAGGTGATACCCCCCCTGTCGCCTTGATCGACCCCCTGCACAGCGAACCGCCCGCCGTAGCCCCCCTTCGGCGGGCGGTTCGCCGTCTTGGGTCGTTCTACGGGGGCGGCACGCCACACTCGCGCTCCCGTGCCTCCGACAGTCGCTGCGCGGAGCGGGCCAGCTCCTCGCCCGTGTGCAGGTAGCGCATCGCCGTCTGGAGCTGGCGCCAGCCGTGGATCTCCATCACCTCGGCCACGGTCGCGCCGTGCTGCAGGTGCAGGCTCGCGCTCGTGTGGCGCAGGTCGTGGAAGCGCAGCCCGGCCGGCAGCCCGGCGCGCTCGGCCGCGGGGCGGAACACCCGGCGACGGAAGTCGTCGGCGTCGATCGGGCGTCCGCTCGCCCGCGGGAAGACGAGGTCCGCTCCCGACGCCGGGCACGTCTCCCGCCACGCCTCCAGCGCGTCCGCCACGTGGGGCGGCAGCGGGACCACCCGGTTCTGCCCGGTCTTGGTGGAGCGTTGCAGGTGCTCGCGGAAGTACGTCTTGTCCACGCTCGCGGTGCGCCGCGTGAGGTCGAGGTCCGCCCACGTGAGCGCCCGCAGCTCCCCGCAGCGCATGCCCGTGTACGCGGCGGTCATGACGAACATGCGGAAGGGACCGGGAGTGGCGGCGACCAGGGCCTCGACCTGCGCCAGGGTCAGTATCCGGCGCTCGTCGGCGCCCGGCGCGGTGGCGTCGAACCACGGCGCCGGGTCGCGCGCAAACGTCCCCATCCGGTGGTGCCAGTTCAGGCACGCGCGCAGCGGGACGAGCACGTTGGAGAGGCGCTTCGCCGCGATGCCGCCGTCTCCGAGCTCCACGACGAGAGCCACGATCACGGATCCGTCGATCTCGTGCAGCGCCATCTGCGCGAGGCGAGGCGCGAGGTGGCAGCGGTAGGCGCTGCGGTAGTCCGCGAGCGTCGAGAGCCGAAGCGGGCGCGGGCTCACGCGGCGGTAGGCGAGCCAGCGCTCCCAGGCGTCGGCGAACGTGGTGCTGGTGTCGGTCACGAAGCTAAGCACGCTCCTCCCTCGGCGCCGATGGGCCGAGGGAGGAGCGTGCCATGGGGTCCTTACCGCGACCCAAACCACCGTGACGCGCCCACGGCCGACGGGCGCGCGGGGCTAGGCTTCCTCGCTGTTCATCTTCCGCCGGAACACCACGATCGCGATGCCGGTGATGGCGACCGCGTATCCGATGACCCACCACAGGTGGGGGAGGATCGAAGCGTAATCGCCGGAGATGGCGGCCCGGGTGGCGTCCACGGCGTGGGCGAAGGGGAGCAGGTAGGCGACCGTCTTGAACGCTCCTCCGACGAGCGCCAGGTCGAACCACGTGCCGCTCAGCCACGCGCTGACGTTGGTCAGCAGCGCGCCGCAGATGGCACCCACCTGCTTGTCGGTGAACACGCTGCCGGCCAGCAGCCCGATGCCGATGAACAGGACCGCGGTCGGTATCAGCACGACGAGCGCGAGCAGCACGTTGAGGTTCACCGGCAGCCCGAGGACGAATGACGCGGCGAACGTGATCGCGGCCTGCGCGAGCGCTATGGGCAGGACCGGCAACGTGTAGCCGAGGATGAAGTCGGACGCTGTGAGCGGCGAGGCGAACAGCCGCATCAGGAACGAGGTGGTCCGGTCCTTGGCGATCAGCGTCCCGGAGAACAGGGCGATGAACGAGAGCCCGAAGACCGCGATCCCGGGGGACAGCCTCGCGATCCGGAACAGGTTGACCGGGATGTTGGCCTGGATCGCCGACAGGAGAAGCAGCAGCACGACCGGGAAGCCGATGCCGAACGCCAGGTTCAGGGGGTCGCGCAGCAGCTCCTTGCGGGTGCGAGAGGCGAACACCAGGGACCTCATGCGCCTACCTCGGTTCCCGTCGCGAGGGCCACGAAGGCGTCCTCGAGGCTGCGGGCCCCCGTCGACGAGATCAGCTCCGCGGCCGTGCCGATCGCCTTCAGTTCGCCCTTCGACATGATCCCGATCCGGTCGGCCAGCGCTTCGGCCTCTTCCATGTAGTGCGTCGTGAGAACGATCGTGACCTTGCCCTTCAGCTTCTCGATGGCGGCCCACAGCTCTCGGCGCGCCAGCACGTCGAGGCCGAGCGTCGGTTCGTCGAGGAACAGGATCTCCGGGTCCGAGATGAGCGCCATCGCGATGCTGAGGCGGCGCTGCATGCCTCCCGAGAGCGTCTTGGCCCGGTCGCCGGCTACCTCGGTGAGGCCGAAGGCGGCCAGCATCTCGTCCGCCTCCGTCCGCGCGGCGGCCCTGTCGCTGCCGTACACCTCGGCGATGAACTCGAGGTTCTCCTTGACGGTCAGGTTGCGCGCCACCGCGGTCTCCTGCGGAGAGACGTTCGTCTTCTCCTTGACCCTGGCGGGAGAGGCCACGACGCTGTCGCCGAGCAGGATGGCGTCGCCGCTCGTGGGTCTCACGAGGCAGGTCAGCATCTTGATCGTGGTCGTCTTGCCCGCCCCGTTGACGCCGAGCAGTGCGAACAGCTCGCCTCGCTCCACGGAGAGGGTGAGCCCGTCCACGGCGGTCTTGGACCCGTAGCGCTTGGTGAGGTCGAAGGTCTGTATGGCTGGCATTACTCCGCTTCCGGTCGGTCCTGTTGGTCGACGATCCCGCCGAAGAACTTCGCGAGCGCCTCGCTCGTGATGATCGCGAGCCCCGTCTCCTCGTCGCCGACGAGCATCAGCGAGTCGCCCGGCTTGATGCCGAAGACTTCCCGCGCCTCCTTCGGGATCACGATCTGTCCCTTCTCGCCCACCTTCACGAGTCCGAAGATGTGCTTCCCATCCGGGCCCTTCATGGGGACTCCTCGCAGAAGTGGGTCTGGTATGACAAGTAGGACTATGGCTACTCGGGGGGACGGTGTCAACCCGTGGGGGCGCCGGGCCGGTGCGCCGAATCGGCCGGCCTCGTTGCACGCCGTATGCGACATCGGGAAGATGCTCTTTGTACGAGGAGGTCATCGATAGGGAGTCCACGATGGATGCCGTGACGATCTCGCCCAAATACCAGATCGTGATCCCGAAAAGCATGCGGGAGTCGCTCGGCTGGCGGCCCGGTCAGAAGGTGCAGGCTATTCAGTACGGGGACCGCATCGAGCTGCTGCCCATCGTTCCCGTGAAGCAGATGCGGGGCTTCCTGCGCGGGATCGACACCGACGTGCCGCGCGAAGGTGACCGCTTGTGAACGTCGTCCCCACCGTCAGCGTCTACGAGGTCTTCAAGCGTGTATGTCAGCAGCGGGGCGAGGGTGACGCGCTTCAGGCGGTCGCGTTGATGCAGCAAGGCGAGGTCGTGGGGATCTCTGTCCGCCTCGCGCACCAGCATCGAGCTGGGCCTTCCGATGGCGGACGCCATGATCCTGGCGACGGCCCGGTCCTCCGACGCGACGCTGTGGACGCAGGATGCGGACTTCGCCGATGTCGAAGGCGTCAGGTATGTCGTGCGTGCGGGATAGTCCGCGGCCTCGGGTGCCTGCAAGAATGTTCAACGTACTGAACGATTTGTGTTCGGGCAGGTGGGCCTAGCCGTGTTGACGGCCTCTGTCGCGACAGGTTCGGATCCGGATCCGGCGGCCGCGGGAGTGTCATCGGATCTGAGACCCGTCAATCCGGTCTCGGGGTTGCGTCGCTGCGCGTGGCTGGGTATCATACTCGGGCTGCGGTGCAGCGATTTCGGTTATTGCGGGGTGGAGCAGTCTGGTAGCTCGTCGGGCTCATAACCCGAAGGTCGTCGGTTCGAATCCGGCCCCCGCTACCAAGCATAATCGCAGGTCAGACCCGGTATACGGTGTCTGGCCTGTTTGTCTTCAAGGCGCCGTTTTCTAACATTCTTCTAACACCGCGGCGATGGCCCTTGTTCATCGCGTGCTGCTCATTGCGGTGTCGGAGGGGTCTGCGACAATTGCAGGGCATCTAAGGTCGGCCAGCGAGAGGGAGGTGTTCTCGGTGCTCAAAGCTCAGCTTGAGAAGTTGCAGGACGGGCTGGCACTCTTCGAATCTCCCGATTTGGCTCCCGCTGTCCACTGGAAGCCGGCGGCGAACTTCCCGTTCCATCGCTGGTTTCGCTACAGGGAGGCCTTTTCGCCGGCCCTCTTTGACCAATTCCCGACGGCGAGCCGCCGACTCGACCCGTTTTGTGGGTGTGGAACGACGCTGTTGACCAGCGCGCATTCGGGTGTGGCAGCATTCGGAATCGACATCAATCCGCTGGCCACCTTCGTAACCAGGGTCAAGAGCGAGGTCTATCAGAAGGAAGATGCGGTTCGTCTCGAGGAGTTGTGGCGGGAGAGCGTCAGCGCGATTGAAAGCACCGATCCCGCGCCTATGCCTGGCTACCCTCTGCTTCTGAAGCTGTTCTTGCCTGGGAATATGGACATGCTCTTGCGGTTGCGCACCTTTGTTGACCAGGTGCCCCCCGGGCGTGTTCATGACCTGCTCTTCCTAGCATGGATCAGCATTCTCGAGCGGTGCTCGAATGCGTTCAAGGAGGGGAACGGGCTCAAGTACCGGAACAAGCGTAGAGCGCCCGGGCGCTATCTGACGGTTCCTGATGAGGAGTGGATTCCTCGGTACTTCGGTGACGATCCGAGCGGCTTCGTCCTGCGCGCTTGGGCGGACCAGTGCGCGATGATGGCTGAAGATATCTACCAGGCCGACTATTCCCACTACGCAGTGCCGCAGGTGAGGACGGGATCCTGCCTAGATCCTGAGACACTGGATTTCGGGACGGACTTTGACCTGGCCGTCTTCAGTCCGCCTTACGCAAACCGGTTCGACTACTTCGAAGCGTTCAAGATCGAGCTTTGGATGGGCGGCTTTGTCACCACCCGGGATGACATGCTGAGTCTGCGATCGAGCGGTATGCGCAGCAACCTTGCCGCATCGCCGTATCACACAAGTCACGGGTGGGAACCGCTCGCGCCGTTTGTGGCAGCGATGGACCCCTCGGCAAGCAGCGTCCGGATGGGGATTGGGGCCGCGCTCGAAGGCTACTTCCACGATACTCGGACGCTGTTGGCGGGCCTCCGTCCGCATCTTGCAGAATCGGCCAAGGTGGCCATAGTCGTTGGCAATTCCGCGTACGCCAAGTCAATCATCGCGACAGATGTGCTCGTTGCCCGCATTGCGCAGGAGGAGGGCTACACGGTAGAAGCGATCAAGGTCGCCCGTCACCTGCACGTCAGCTCCCAGCAGCGCTCGAGCCTTGGGCATCTCGAGACCTTCATGCGCGAGAGCGTCGTCATTCTGGAGAAGTAGGTTCATGAACCCAGTTCCGAGTGCCAGTGGAGCGCAGCCTTGCTCGCTTGAGACCGAAGTCGAGCGCGTCGGTGATGTGTTGGTCATTCCTGAGGGCGCCAAGACCATTCCGTGCACCCACGGGTTACATCGCTTCCCGGGGAAGTTCATTCCGAACCTGCCCAGATACCTGATCCGATCGGCCTTGCCGAATGATGGCAGCCGCGTGGTCTTCGACCCCTTCTGCGGCTCGGGAACTACCCTAGTGGAGGCGGCGCTCGAGGGTCGCATGGCTATAGGTTCAGACATCGATCCGCTCGCTGTCGCCATCGCTCGGGCGAAGACCCAGATGCTTGATTCGACGGACATCGCGGGACTCAGGCAGCACTGGCTTTCATTCGACTACGGGCAAGAGGATCCGTCCTTGGTGCCCGATGTCCCCAACCTGGATCATTGGTTCAGTCGGCCGACTATTGCCGAGCTGACTGCAATCAAACGCGGTTGCCTCGCCCTGGAACCGCGAACGCGGTTGTTCAGTCTCATTGTGTTCTCGTCGATCATCCGCCGCGTGTCGAACGCGGACGATCAGACACAGAAGACATATGTCTCCGGGACGTTGCCAAAGACCCCGCCGTCACCGTCAAAGCTCTTCCCTGTCTTTCTGGAACGCGCGATTGCCGGCATGGAGGAGTACGCCAGAATGGTTCCCTCGCGGCCTCACGTGACCGTGCTTGAGGCGGACGCCCGGACTCTACAGGGCCTGCGGATTGACGACGTAATAACATCGCCGCCATATATCGACTCAATCGACTATGTGCACAACCAGATGCTTGAGTACTACTGGCTGCTCGACGAGCTCGGGCTCGGTAGCTACGACGCGTACAAGACCCTTCGCAAGCAGCCCATGGGCTTCGTTCGAAACATCATGAGCCGGCTCGGGGAGATGGAGCAGACTCTGGGGCCGCAGGCCATGAAGGACCTGACAACCGCGTGTCTCAGAATCGAAAGCCAAAGCCCGAAAGAGGCGGAGAGCGTACTCGGCTTCTTTGCTGACTTCGCGAGCCACTGTCAGGCGATGTACTCGCTTCAAGACCGGGGCGCAGTCTACGCGTGCATTATCGGCAACAGTTGGATTCGCGGCGCCGAGGTTCCGACCGTGGAAATCGTTGCTGATCTCTTCGCAAGGGCGGGTTACCAACTTGAGGACCGTGCCACCTACGAGATCCGGAGGCACTACATGAAGTTCCCGCGTCGTGGAAACAGCGGCAAGATTACCCGCGACAACGTTCTGATCTTCAGGCGATAGACATGGGATTCTGCTGGCGAACAAGCTCCATTGGGTATCCGAACTTCTTTGCAGCTGAAGGCAAGGGAGCCGAACTCGCATCTGCGTTCATGGTGTTCGCGGATGCTGCGGTTACCGGTGTTCCGTACAGCCAGGCGAAGGCGCTAACCGGTGTCAGTGGCCATCAGGCCGAGACCAAGAAGGCGGCCTTTCAGGAATACGGTCTCTTGTACGTGGTCCCCCGCTCGGATGCACTCACGCTGACGCCCCTCGGGTTACAGCTGTACAACTTGGTGAAGAAGGGAATCGATCACGACTCGCGCCGTATCGTTCTTGCGGCACTTGCGCGAGGGCTCGCCCGTAGTCAGTTGTCGAATCCGCTCCCCGTCGGCGGCCGGCAAGCTCTGTCGGAGGCGCCGGTCGATGTCCTGCCCTATCTGGCCTGCTACTTCCTCCTGCACAAACTGGATGGTGTGCTGACCAAGAGCGAGTTGCGCGGCCACGTCTTTGGCATCGAGCGAATGAGTGACCTTGCTGCCTCAGTGGACGCGATCCGGCATCGTCGCACTCTGGGAGAGCCATTCCCGGATTTGGATGCGTTGCCGCCTGACGCGGGGACCAGGGAGAACCTGAGAATCTACTTCGTCTCTCACCTCGGCCTCGACGCTCAGATCCTCCACGCCAACTACCATCCAGCCCTCTATGGGGGAGAAGACCCCGCATACGAGTTGTCTGAACTCGGCTACGAGACTACTGCGGCCGTTCTCGATCTCGAGTGGCCCACATGGCGTGAGGCGGGGGCCGTCCCGCCGCAAGGAAGAGTCTTTGCGAGCGTGGACGATTACTTCATCAACGGTGTCGGAAATGCGTTTCCTGCGGAACTCGACGAGCTCGAGTTGTCGTATGGGGAGAAAGAGTCCGGCATCGCGACCGATGGTCTGGTCTCTCCCGACGAACTCGACTCCGAACTGCCGCGAAAGCAGTACGTTGAGGCAAGGCAGAGGCTTTCTGAGCACAAACGCTTGGAGAAGACCCGGAACCCAGCGCTTGTCAGGGACGCCAAGGATGCTTTCCGACAGAAGCACGGTTCGCTTTGGTGCGAAGTGTGTGGCTTCGATTACGGCGCGACCTATGGGGAGCGCGGTCTAGGCTACATTCACGCCCATCATCTTCGTCCGGTTGCCGAGATTGAACCCGAGACGACCCTGACAATCGATGATCTGGCGATGGTCTGTGCCAACTGCCACGGCATGCTGCATAAGGCGCCTTGGATCGGAGTACAGGAACTGAAAGCGACGTACAGGGCGCAAAGGCCGAAGGGTGAGTAGCTGCGTTACGACACATCCAATCACCGTATTCGGGTGTTCAGCCCGAAGGTCAGAGGTTTGACCTCAGGGGGCGCCATGGGCCAGGCAGGGAAGGCGAAGCGGCGCGTGGCTAGCGGCTACTTCTGCATCTCCTTCGACATGGCCTTCTGGACGTCGTCGGCGCGGTCCGACGGAGCGTACACACGGAAGAAGCGAGTCTCCAAGGTGGCAAGCTCCTGAGCGAGTCCCCATGACAGGGATTCGAGCGTTCTTGGCACACCATCCTCGTGCAGGATAAGGCTCTGCCCAGGGATTCCCTCAGATAGCTCCACGTCCCAATCGGAGTTCGTGCCCTCCTTGTAGATGTCGACCTTCTGCTCTGTGTAGAAGAGACGGTCTTCAAGCGACAGCGCCTTGGCGACCGTCCTCACAGCGCTTTGCAGGCGCTGGCACTTCTCCGAGTAGTCCGCCAAGTTCCAGTGGATCGGATCGCCTCCGAAAGTGGCAACGGTGGGCTTGCCATCTTCGAAGCGGTAGCCCTTCCATCGCTTCTTGTATGTGGTGGCCAATTCCCAGACCATCTTCGGCGGCCTACGCTCGAGGAGCGACGATGTGACGTAGTAGGCGAGTGACTCGGTGCGACCGGCGGCCCGTTCGAGTTCGTAGAGGCGGCGCACCGAATCCCAGTAGAGGTCATCGTTCACGCGGAGGAAGCTGGCACGGCCCTTGACCGGCTGGCCAGCGGCGACCTTGCGATACTCGTCGGTGTTTCTCGGGAACTCGCCGATGCCTGTCTTGTCCTTCAGCAGGAGCCAGTAGGCGGCGCGTGCGAGTACGTCGAATGCTGTAACTACAGGGTGGAACGCGATTGCTTCGTATGCCACGTATCGACTCGCAAGGTAATGGTCAACGGCAGGAAGCGCCTTACGCGGAAACGCCAAGTACGGCGTCTTGTATGTGTCGGGGTAGATGCGGAGCTGCCCCAACAGGCGGTCGACATCCACACCTCCGTACGACGAACCCAGAGATGCGGAGTCCCGCAACAGATAATCGAGTCGGTCCACATCGACGACTCCGTGAATCAAGTTGGTGAGCAGGGAGCCGTACTTCACATTTGGCGGAACGCCCTCAATCATGCGGATGGCATTCTCACGTTCTTCATCGTCCTCGAAGAACTCGCGCAGACCCCACGCGGTGCTCTCGATTACCACTCGGGCCATGTCCTCGTGATGCGACCAGCCATCGACACGCCGGGAAAGCGCGGCCTGCTGAAGCAGGCGCTTGTCCCCGGGAATCCAGCTTGCGGGCCCATCCGGCTTCTTCGCGGAGCCGGCGGGGGCCAAGTTGACCTTGATGGGGATCCCGCTGGCATCGAGTTCGACCGCTGAGTTGAGCCGCTTGGTGAACTCCGTGTCCTTGTCTGAGTAGGCGGCTTCGATAGTGTGCGACAGGGGGTAGTGGCCGACGTCATGGAGAAGAGCAGCCTTCAGGAACATCGGTTTCGACTTGTTGAACGCATGCTCGTCCGGGAGCTGAGACGCCAGCGTGTCGAAGGCGCGCCGCGCTAGCGAGAACACCCCGATCGAGTGGCTGAACCGAGTGTGCTGGCCGGTTGGGTAGACGAGCGCAGCGGGCCCAAGCTGTTCGAGTCGCCTCAGCCTCTGGAAGACCGGTTGGTCCAATGCTTGAAGATAGGGGTCTTCGACCTCTATCGCTCCAAGAACGATGTCCTGGAGGAACTTGCGGCGTGGCCCAGAACTCACTTCCCGAAGACCTGAGCCAACGCGCGCAGTGCTTCGTCAACCTGGACCGCAGTGAGCCCCTTGCTGTCCTGAAGCGTCTGCTTGGTTGCTGCCTCATCGAAGTGCTTGTCCTGCAGGTATCTGGCCGAACCCAAGGCTTCGAACCAACGAGTCTCGTTGCCCGAGTAGTTGGCCGGCACCTTCTCCAACACACTCGAGAGTCTCTGAAGTACGGCAGTCACGTCAGGAGACAACTCTACCAGCGCCGCGGCGGACTGAACTTCGCTGTTGCCAGCGATCGAGAACAGGTCATCGGCGAGAGCCGAAGAGTAGGGCCCGCGGACATACCAGCTATGCCTGTACTCCAGCGGAGCGCCAAGAGACTCCAGAAGGTAGGTGGCCTTCTGCAGACGCAACCGAGTATTGAAGTCGCCCATGTCTGGGCTGACGCGCAGTTCCCTCAGCATTCGCGTCAACACAAGACGCCTGGCACGAGTATCCATTGCTGCCCCCTTCTACATCCGCAGTATAGGCGGACCTGTCTGCCGAGGCCATTCTGGCATTCACCTCTGACACCCAGACGCAGTCGCATTGGTGATCCTCGGGGCCCGGCGGTGTCTTGGTACGCCGCCAGCGACCACGGGGGTAGCCCAGGCCCGGATGTCCGGATGCAGCGGTGGACGAGGGTGCCCATCGGGTGCTTGACCCGACGGGCGCGCGATTGCCGACGTCGCCATGCTCTCTTGCGCACGGAAGTCAGAGTCATGCGTAGACTGTGACCCGTCGCGTATGAAGCGTATGCCAGCCAGAAGGTAGGTCTGACGTGGACTCCGGATTGCTCAAGACCCTGTCGGTCGGCGACATCGCAGGCGACTTCTATGTTCCCTCCTACCAGCGCGGTTACCGATGGGGTGAGCAGGAGGTTCGCCAGCTCCTGGATGACATCCGGGACAGCAATGGGGCCACCTACTACCTGCAGCCAGTGGTCGTGAAAGGGCGCGATGATGGTTCGTGGGAGCTCGTAGACGGACAGCAGCGCCTGACCACCCTTTATCTCATCCTCCGGTACCTGAAGAACACTCACTTGCCGAGCGCCGCCATCAACTACTCGCTCACGTACGAGACGCGCGAGGGCAGCAAGGCCTACCTGGACCGCCTGGACAGCGCCGACGCAGACACCAACATCGACTTCTGCTACATGTTCAACGCATACAAGTGCATCGAAGACTGGTTCACGAAGTTCGAGCACCGGATCACTCATGAGGCCACCCGTCTGTACGGCTACCTGTTCGATGGTGTGAAGGTGCTCTGGTACCAGGCGCCGCCGGAGGTCGATTCCAGAGATCTGTTCACCCGTTTGAACGTCGGACGAATCCCTCTCACCGACGCCGAGCTGGTGAAGGCGCAGCTGCTGAGCCACGGTCAGGGCAATCGAGGCCACACCGATCGCGCTCTGGAGATCGCAGCGCACTGGGACAGCATCGAGCGGGACCTGCGGGTGCCGGAGGTATGGGCATTCGTGACAGGCCAGGCAGAGGAGGATGCAACTCACATCAGCCTCCTACTGGATACGCTCGCGGGTGCACCGCGCGGCCGTGATCGGCTCCCGTTCCTGACCTTCGAGAGTCTGCGGCGCAGGATAGAGGGCGGTGCGCCCGAGTTCTGGCGATCTGTGGTCGATCTTCATTCGCGAGTGCTCGGGTGGTATGAAGACCGAGACCTCTTCCACAAGGTCGGCTACCTGATCGCTGTAGGGCGGACGTTCGAGGAGATGGTCGCGCTCTCGGAGGGCAAAGGCCGGAGTGCCTTCGAGGCGGCGCTCGACGGGGAGATTCGCGCTCACCTTCGCCTCACAGCAGGCGGTGTTGCCGACCTGACCTACTCCAACCGCAGGACCTCCGACGTCCTGCTCCTCATGAATGTCGAGACGATTCGAAAGATGCAGGACTCGTCCGAGCGGTACTCCTTCAAGGCCCGTGCGACCGGTGCGTGGTCGCTGGAGCACATCCACGCCCAGAACGCCGAGCCCCTCAATACTGTCGAGCAGTGGAGGTCGTGGTTGGGGTCCCACAAGGCGGCCCTGGCGGGTCTGCCTGATCTCGCCGAACACGATCGGGCAGGACTGCTCGGCCGCATCGATGAGGCGCTGTCGGCGAAGTTGACCCAGCAAGTGTTCAGCGCGCTGGAGAAGGAACTGGCGGCAGTGTTCTCCACCGATGATGGAACGGACGACGAGCAGACGCACTCGATCAGCAACCTCGCCCTGCTCGACAGCGGCGACAACTCCGCATTGAACAACTCGGTGTTCGAGGTCAAACGGCGCGAGATCATCCGGCGGGACAAGGAGGGCTCGTACATTCCTGCTTGTACGCGCAACGTCTTCTTGAAGTACTACACGCCAACCGGCGACCAGCAACTGCACTTCTGGAGTGCAGCGGATCGGGATGCTTATCTCAAGGCGATCGAAGAAGCGGTCGGTCCCTACCTCCAGCCGGAAGAGGTGCAGGCGTGATGAGCGAAAGCTACCGAACGTCCTTCTTCGCCTTGGGGGACTGTTGCGAGTCCGGCAACTGCCTCGCCGTTGAGCGAGTCGAGATCCCACTCTTCCAGCGCGACTACGCCCAGGGACGTCAAAGCGATCCGGTCGTAAGGATCCGTACCGACTTCCTCGATGCGCTACGAGCCGCCGTGGCCGGCGGTGAGACGGAGGCCGTCGGCTTGGACTTCGTCTACGGCGGCGTGGACGATGGGACACTGCGGCCACTTGACGGTCAGCAGCGCCTCACCACGCTGTTCTTGTTGCACTGGTACCTTGCCTCGCGGTCAGGCCACCTACCCGAGAATCACAACTGGAAGCAGTTCTCGTACGCCACACGCCAGAGTGCTCGGATGTTCTGCGAGAGCCTCGTCGAGCATCCGCTACGAGACGGCGTGGTGCCGTCAGAGTGGATCAAGGACCAGCCCTGGTACCTCTTCCTTTGGCGACACGACCCCACCATCCAGTCGATGCTGGTGGTGCTCGACGCCATCGACGAGCGATTCCGTGACATCGATGCGGCCACGGCGTGGGCGAGGTTGACCGATGTCGAGAGCCCGGCAATCTGGTTTCTGCTTCTGCCGCTGGCCGGGCTTGGAGCCGAGGCCGGTGAGGACATGAGGCCGGAAGACCTCTATATCAAGATGAACTCACGCGGGAAGCCCCTCACCGAGTTTGAGAACTTCAAGGCGCACTTCGAGAAGACGATCGAGTGGTCGCCTCGGTCCGCAGACTTCGCACTCAACGTGGACACCCGCTGGTCGGATCTCCTTTGGCATCTGCGGGGCGACGATGGCGTCATCGACGACGAATTCCTGCGCTACCTGGAATTCGTCACCGAGGTTTGCGAGTGGCGTGACGGTCGCACTGACGGCGCAGGTCAAAGGCTAGGCCCACGCACCCAAGCTGTCTTTGGCGCCGAGAACCCTGAGCGTGAAGCCCACCTCGACTTCCTCTTTCAGGCGCTCGACGTCTGGGTGGAGAACTCGGAGTCTGAGGTATTCGAAGGGCTTTTCGGCGACAATGGGGCAACGCATGCGGACGCCACAAAGGTGCCGCTGTTCTTCCGGAAGGGCAGTGACTCGGAAGAGTCGCTGAACCTGTTCGAGGCGTGCTGTAGCTCGTATGGCGAGACCCGAGGACGGACCCGGTCCTTCTCGCTCGGCCAGAGCCTCGTCTTGTACGCAGTGCTCCTGCACCTCATCGAGAGTACGCCTGACTTCTCACGACGGATACGGATCCTCCGCAACATCATCGAAGCGTCAGCCGACGAGCTGCGCCCGGAGCGGATGCCGAAGATCCTCGATGACGTCCACCGCATCATCAGGGATGGCGCCGTCGAGGAGGTCGCCTCGCTCAACCAAGCGCAGGCCGCCGATGAGAGGCTCAAGGCCGCGTTCATCGCCGCGAACCCGGATCTGCAGCATGCCGTATTCGCTCTCGAAGACCATGCACTCCTCCGCGGTAGCTTGGGCGCCTTCGAGCTGGACGCGGTGGCCTTCGAGGAACGCGCCGTGGCGTTTGAGAGCTTCATGTCGCAGCCCGAACTATGGTCACACCTTGTGGCAGGCCTGCTCGCGGTGGGCGAGTACCAGCGACAGCGCACGAACTCAAGACCGTTCCTGTTCGGGACCGACTCCTCACGCCATGACGGCGCGTGGCGAGAGCTGCTGACGGGGCCTCGACGCGAGGCGTTGCAGGAGACTCGACAGGTGCTCGCGGCGTTTCTCGACCGCGTCGCCGCGGCGCCAGTGCCCATGGGCGACGCCATGGAGACGATTGCCAGCGAATACCTCGCACGGTGCGACACTGAGAAGCGATTCGACTGGCGCTACTACATGGTCAAGTACCCCAGCATGCGTGAGGACGGCGCCAGCACCTACTACGCCGAGCCCACCGACGACGCCGAGCAAGCGGCCATGGGCTACTCACTATGCATGCTGAGAGCGGGTCGCAGCGCGTTGAACAGCTACTACCGCGACCCGTACCTGCTGGCCATCTGGCGTCAGCTCGACGACTCCGGCGTGGTCGAGGACAAGTGGTTCAGCGGCTACGAGAGCGCGCCACGAAGGCTGCCGCTGACTCGAAGCGGCGCCACAATCCGCTGCGTGCCAGTCGGATTCGAATTGACCCCGCCGCCGGTCGCGGGCGCCGAGCTCTTCGCCGCGGTCTGCGCAGAGATCGGCGCCGATGCGGACGGCCTCGTCATGCTTCCGCAGCTGGAAGTCGATGGTCGCTGGGTCGACACGGTTGACCGGATACAGGTCGGTGCTGACATTGTGCGACGCCTCGTGGCGGCTGGCCTGTAACCGTCGAACGGGCCCGAGTTCCCCGGGGTACCCCCTGGGATCTTGCGCGGAAGCGGACGAGGTGTTTGCGCTCCCTGCCCAAGGGGCGCCTGTGACCCTGGGGCTTCCACCCCGAGGGTCAGATCGCATCTCCTGAAGCTGGAATCCGTGTGCGCTGTCGGAAGGCGCGACGTCGAGGCTGACGAGTTCCTCCCGCGATGCCCATGTCGATCGATCTTGGACGCGTGCCCCGAAGTCGGATTGCCGTGTTGTCCTCAGCGCACGCGGACGTCTCCGTTCGGCCGTCCTCCATTGCCACAGCGGCGGCGACCGCTCTCATCGAGCGGTGATTCGGCTATGCTGGCATGGGGAGGGGATCATCAATGGAGTGTCTGCTAGCCGGTCTGCCTGGGCCCTTTGTTGACGCCCTCGCCTGGTTCGAGGCGAATGCAGGGCGCGTCTTCGCAGAGCGACCGTTCGACGTTGGGCTTGGCATCAAGGTCACGGAGCTTCGGAAGGGTATTCGCAAGCCGGCAGGCGTCCCATACGCGCTGAGTGTGGTCCAGACGCCAAACGGTTCGTACCCTGATGAAGACCCCTTGTTCGAGACCGGCGGCATGTGGTCGTACGCCTATCACCAGCAGGGCAGTACCGCGGAGGACCTCCGAGATCCGTCTCGGAAGTACGCGAATGTCGCGCTGTTCCGGAACCAGCTGGATGGCGTGCCCGTCGGAGTGGTCGTGCCGGATCCCGGGGGTTATCGGGTTCTGGGGCTGGCGCAGGTCGAGCGATACGACCGGGGACTCTTCACACTCAGTGGACCGGTGTCCATCGAGACTCCGGCGTCGGCTCCGCCGGGCCCCATTACGATCGCGCTGGTTGACTTCACTCCAGACGCGTTCGATCCGGCGTCCCTGGCCGATGCCCGCGAGAAGACGATCGCGCAAGTCGTGCGGAGGCAGGGGCAGCCGCACTTCAGGCGCATGCTTCTTCGTGCATACGAGGGCCGCTGCGCGATGAGTTCCTACGACGCCGAGTCAGCGCTCGAGGCGGCGCACATCATGCCGTATCGCGGCGCGCAGACGAATCACCCGGCAAACGGGCTGCTGCTTCGGGGGGACATTCACGATCTGTTCGACCTCGGCCTGATCGCGGTCGATGGGTCAACACGTATGCAACTCGCCGGAGCTCTCGAGGGCACTATGTACGAACCGCTCCACGGCCAGCCATTGCGGATGCCGCGCGATGTAGCGCTGCGGCCAAGCGAAGAAGCGCTCGGACTGCACTACGCGCGATCCGCGGTAGTGTAGTGGCTCGATTCGTGGGGAACCCCGGCGAGAGCGCCGCAGTGCGCGGCCTGCGTGAGTGGGGTCTGATCCTCACTCTCATCGTCGTGTTCCTGGTGACACCCTCCATCTGGGCGCTGGTCTACTTCTCGCGGACGCTCGGCGCGCTCGGCATCCTGACGGCTCTGGCCGGGTTCTTCGTGGCCTACGTGTGGCGTCGTCGCGACTTCTTGGGGATCGTAGACGAGCTCCGCGACAGCGGGAAATGGCTCAAGGGAGCCAAGGGCGAGTACCTCGTTCACAAGGAGCTCGCGCGCCTTTCTGATGAGTTCATCGTCTTCAACGACTTCCATCCTATTGCGGCAGGCGGAAAGCCGGCGAAGTGGAATGTCGACCACATCGTAGTTGGTCCAACCGGGGTCTTTGCCCTCGACGCCAAGTACTACTCGAATCCCCGGGTGACCGCTGTAAGCGTGAACTCACACACGAAGCGTAACGTCGACCAAGCACAGAACAATGCGCTTGATCTCAAGGATCGCCTGAAGAAATGGTCCGGAGGAGCCCTGTCTGACGTCTTCGTCGTGCCGGCGGTTGTGTACGTTCAGGAGAACGCCCGGGTGGATAACCTGCGCGAGGGCGCTGTCCGGGTGCTCCCGCTCCGTTTGCTTGTCGCTGAGATCCAGCGACACACCGAGTCAGAGATGGACTTGGAGCGCTCGGGGCGAATAGCCCTGGCTCTCTTCAGCCAGCTTCCTCATGACAGGCAGATGCCCTTCAAGCTGGAGTTCGACGCGTACGTGCGCGCCACCAGAGTTGAGCGTCGGGCCGCGCCCAGGCAAGGCGCCGCCGTCGTCGTCGAGAAGCAGCCGAACATCCCGACCGTGTGTCCGAGATGCGGCGGAGCGCTTGTGCGGAAGAGGGCGCGCAAGGGCGACCGCATCGGCCGGGACTTCTTGGCCTGTGAGAACTTCCACGACAAGGGCTGTCGGTACGGATTCAACCTAGACTGAGCACCCATCCGCCTCGGCCGCGCTGGGCGCACCGAGGTACTACCGACTCAAAGGGGAGCACGTGGCGACGTTCGAAGGAACGAACCGGGAGTTCAAGCGCTACATCGGCCCGCGGTTGCGCAACGTGGTGAACACCGTCACCAAGAAGCAGAGGACCGAGATCGGCGCGTGCGAACACTGCGGGTCAGGTGACCACTTGGAGTCTGCGCACGTTCGTGGTCGAGATCGCACCGAGATCATCGATCTTCTGCTCGGCGAGAGCGAGACGGGGGAGACGCTGGCGGTCGATCTCGAGGCGTTCGAGGAATCGTTCAAGTTCGAGCATGAGCCATTCGAGAAGGCCATCCTCGTTCTGTGTCACGACTGTCATAGGAAGTACGACTCGTTGCCTAGCGCTGAGTTCGCGGCGAAGTCGCTGACATCGAGGGTCGCGAAGCCCGCGAGGGCCGCCGCGCAGCGGTCGAACCGGGCGGACATCTTGCCGATAACGCTGGATCCGCCAACGGTCGACGACTTCAGGGCGCGGCTGCTTGACCGGAAGGTGGCCAAGATCACGACCTTCTACGAGGACGGTCGAACAGAGGAGCGTCCGTGGATAGCGTCGAGATTCACTGAGACCTCCGACGTCTTCGGCAACCTCAGGAGCCGTCCCGAGTTTCGTCAGGGCGCGTGGCAGTCGCGGGGAATCGTCAAGGTGCACGTGCGTGCATTGGGTGACGCCTAGCAGTGCGACCTGGCGTGATGCGACTCTCGGGTTCGACGCCCGAGGGTCATGTCAGGGATGGCGTCGTAGCGGAAGCCGAGCGAAGTCGCAAGCCATCGAGTGTCCTGGTCCTACGTCATAGGGAGCTTGTTCATGCTCGAGCGGAATAGGCCGATTCCTGACGGCTCCCGTGCCAGTTGGCACCCTGGGCCCGGAGAGGCCTGATGCGTGCCGTCAGAAGTGACTGGGAGTCGTCAATCGCGAGCTACATCAGGGACAAGTACCCCGCCCTAAGAATCGAGACAAACAACAGGGACATAGTGCCTTCACGGAAGACACGAGGCTCGTTCCTTGAGATTGACATCTTCATTCCTGAGTTGCGTCTCGGCATCGAAGCCAACGGCGAGACATATCACGATCGGCAGGCATATCGAGATGACGAGGCGTACGGAACCGAGCATTCCGATGAGATGTACAAAGAGAACTACTGCAGGAAGGTAGGCATCCGCCTCATTCACGTGTGGGGCTCCGAGAGTATGGATTCCATACGATCTCAAGTTGACAGCGCAATCCAGCGTCGACGCGCGGACCCAGCGATAGACGAGTGGCATCCATCAAGTGGCGCTGGCGGTGGCTCCACTACGGAGTGGCTGGATTTCGCCCGCTCACTACCACCGGTTCTATGGTTCTGCGTCTACCTCGCTATCACTGTGGCTATTGGGGTCAATTCTTGCGTCGCGGAGAACAGGCAAGCAGAACTCAGGGCAACCCAGGCGCGCGAGAATGCGGCTGCCGCAGAAGTGAGGGCTCACGAGCAAGAGGAAGAACTAAGGCAAGAGAAGCAGCTGCGAGACTACCAATCGCACTACGACTGGTGGCTTGATGAGTACAACAGCAATGTGGACTATTACAACGCGGGAGCGCCCCGGCGGGCGCTGAAGCCGTTTGTCGACAAGCTGGCCGAGGAAATAGCGGCCTACCCGCTGAGCGATGTGCCAGACAGCAGCAAGTCGGAGCATCGCCGACTGCTATCGATAGTCCGGAAGTTCAGTGCACAGCTGAAATGAGCGACCCAAGACACAGACGGCTGTGGTGATTCCATCTCCGCACGGGCATGGCTGACAAACGCACGGACTCTATTTCCCTAGGTCATCCGCCCGTGATGCGACGCTTGGTACCCGCGCGACCACCTGTCTTCGGGTGTCCAGCCCGAGGGGCGGACCGAGGGATGTGCAATCCCCAGGTCGGGTCTTGAGTGACTTCCAACGCGCAAAGCCCCATCCTGCGACGGGGGGGCCCGGGACGTACGCCCGGTCTGCATAACTGTTGTTAGGTAGGACGCCAAGGGGAGGCGAAGCATGGGGGAGCGGGAACTGGGTCTGCTGTTGGTCGCCGGGCTTCTCGTCATCTCATGGGGCATCGGTCGCTTCTGGAAGCCAGCTGCGGGCGCGGCCCTGATGCTTCTCTTTGGTCTCGTGCTACTCGCAGACGACTACTTCGGCGGTCCGCTGCCCGGAAGCTGGGGTGCCGGCGGATCGGCGATGGCCGGTGCGGGAGCGGCGCTGCTTTGGGGATTGTGCCGGTCATTGGGGCGCACTACCTAACAAGCGCTTCCAGCGGATGGCGGACGCTGATGCAACATGGAAGTGGCGCGGTCCACCGCTGAAGCGCCCAACGTTAGAGGGACGAGGGAAAGCGGCTATCAGGTTTCAGTGGTGAGTGCAGGTGTGGGCTGCGGTCGCTCGGCAAGCAGCATCGGCGCGCAATTGCGCGTCATAGCTTCGCGGTACAGTTGTTGCGCGCAAGTCATGCGCCGGGAATTGGGAAGTGGCGACGCGGGAGCCGGCGACCGTCGCGACATGATGGGGGTCGAATTGACACGAACTTGGAAGTGGCTTAGCTGGGCGGCGATTCTTGCTGCGATGGTCTTGGTACTGATCGTGGCAGTCTCCTTCCTGGGAGGTTCCTCCTCGAAAAAGGACGAACCAGCATCTTCAAGCCCGACGATTACTGAGGTGCAGGAGCTCGGCGAACTTGTAGCGCTTCGGGTGTCCGTGGCTGACGTGATGGAGGACACCGGCTACGACTACAAGGGGGTTTGGATCGTCAGAGGTGATGCGGAGATAGCTGTTGACCTGGAAAAGGCGCAGCTTCGGTCGGCCGAGGAGAAGACGAAGACGCTGATACTGGAGCTCCCGCTACCTAGAGTCATTAAGGCCACAGTCAACCACGAGAAGTCCAAGGTATACGACATAACGAAGACAACTTGGATTCCCTTCGTCGGAGACAGAGACGAGTTGACCAACCAAGGTTGGACCAAGGCCCAGAGGGTGGTCGAGAAGGCATGCTCAGGGGCCGAGTACATCGACCAAGCGAAAGACCAAACGGAACTGGTGCTGGCCAAGATCTACCGTCGAGTTGGCTGGGACGTTCATGTTGTCTGGCAAGACTGATTGGAGCCGGCAACGACCTCCGAGTAACGGGACACGATTAGAGGGGTCCACTCCGCGGCGCCCTCTAACAAGCGCTTGACCAGTCAAACCGGCTGGCCGAGGGATGCTCGGTTCGGAGGCGCGCGGGCCCGGTTTGCTGGTCGTGCGCAAACGTGTTTGGCAGAGCAAATAGTCGAGGGGGGAGTACGTAAGTGACACCGAGGGACGATTTTGCGGATGAGCTTGCTGAGCAGATGAGGGATGAAGCGAAGCGCAGGGGTATCGATCCTTCCCTCGTTCAGGAAAAGGATGTTCAAGTCAATCGCGAGGACTCGACCATCCGCATCAAATGGAAAGACGTAGATATCGCCATGCCGGCGCCGTCGAGAGATGCCGTTGACGCCTGGTTCACACAGAACGGACAGGTCATAGCGGGATCGGTGTTGACGCTCGCGGGCGTTGTCGTTGGTGGAGCAATCGCTATCGCGACCGGCAAGTCCTCCGGGCTCAAGCAGGGATGATCTGAAGTCAGGGCCGTGGGTTGAGACTGGCCACCCGAGATCGTGCGCGCAGACGCCCGGAAGGAACAGGGACTAATGGACAAGGGGATTGAGCTTCTCGGCGACGCCGATGGCTTCGCGGTCATCGGCAGTCCGACAGATGTCGAGCGCTTCCTCCTAGATCTGCGCCTGGACCGGGTCCCCACAAGAGAGCTCGACATGCGCCGTCTCAACTCCGTCCTGGGTGCCGGCGGGGACACACTTCAGGTCGCTTCGGAGCTTGCCGCAAACTCGGGCCGCTGGGTGAAGCTGACCGTCGAGTCGGCAGACGCCGTCAAGGCGTATGGCCTCATGGCAAGCAAGACGCCCGGGGTGAGCCACGCGATGATTGGCCAGCCCGGCGACATCAAACAATGGCTGCAGATCGCGCAGGCTCCAGGGACACTCCTGCTCGGCCCGATGGCACTGCCTGCGCTCGCCGCCATGATGCAGCAGAGAGCCATGCAGCAGCAGATGGACGAGATTGTCGAGTACCTCCAGGAGATCAGCGAGAAGGTTGACGACGTTATTCGCAGCCAGAAGGACGCTGTGTTCTCGGACCTCATCGGAGTGGACCTAGATATCGACGAGGCCTTGACCGTCCGTGATCAGGTAGGGCGCGTCTCGGAGGTCACTTGGTCGAAGATTCAAGGGGCCAAGACGACGATCGCGCGCACTGAGGCATACGCGGTTCGCCAGCTGGACGCCATCGCCGAGAAGCTGCGCACGAAGGCGGACGCTGGCGGAATTGCCAAGACGGCCAAGGAAGCCGAGGGCAAGGTCCAGGAATGGCTCGCGGTTCTTGCACGTTGCTTTCAGCTTGACGATGCGGTCTCCGCGCTTGAACTCGACCGAGTGCTCGATGCTTGTCCGGAAGAGATCGACCAGCACCGCCTCGGTCTGCGAGCCGCGCGACGGAAGCGCCTCGACGTCATCGCGCGGAGCACCGCGCGCCTACTCGCCGAGATGGACGAGACCGTCCGCAAGGCGAACTCGAAGGTGCTGTTCAACCCGTTCAAGTCGCCGGCGGCCGTCCGATCGAGCAACCAAGTCGCCACTGATCTCCTGGTCTTCCGTGGGCGGCTCGGGGTCGAGTCCGGTCATCAAGAGCTCGAGGCGAGGCGATGGGGACAGGCAGCCACAGAAGTGCGAGACAAAGTGCTCACAACGACTGCGGAAGGTGCCGATGCTGCCCGTCGCTTCGGCTCAGAGACTTACGACCACGCATCCGAAGCACTGCGCGCGGTTGACATCGACGGCGCCGGTTTGGCGATCAAGGGTGCGGCCGCCGATGCCGCCGATGCGATCGGCACCGGTGCGAATAGGGCCAGCTCGGCTATCGGGGGACTAGCCACTGGAGCTGCTAGCGCGCTTGGCGACCTGCTCCGTCGAAAGCAGAGTGCCGTTGCCGCGTCCGACGACGTCGAAGCGGACACTGCGAGCGAGCGTCCGGAATCGGTCGATGCGTAGAGGTCGCGCCAGCTGAGTGCCCCATCGGGTGGACAACCCAGGGAAGCGGGTCGAAGACTCGACGAGCCGTGCTAATCGTCCAATGTCAGACCCCTCCGTTACCTTGAGTCACAGAAAGACGCGGCAGCCGCGGCATCACCTCGTTTGAGGGCGCTAAGCCACTGACCGCCTCTGATCTCGAGAATGAGCAGAGGAGCGTTGTCATGGCGAACTCAGAGCGTTCTGGTCGTCCCGCCTCGTTGTCGCCCTGCGTGGCGGAATGCAGTGCGCTGTCTGGCCAGCAGTCGCCCGACGCTGTACCCATGTCGCGCCAGCAGGAGTCTGGCGAGGCTCTCTTCGCGCTTGCCCGGGATGCCGCCGAGAACCGTGACTTTCGCTTAGCGCTTCGGCTGTACGAGGCAGCGCTCAACATCGAGAACAGCGCTGGTCGCGGTACGGGCCCGATGCTGCGGCGCACCCTTCGGGAAATGGCGCTGATCGAACTGCGGCTTGGAAACCCCGTGATCGCATTGATGCACGCCAGGAGACTGCAACTCACGGCTCCCGACTATGCTGCTCGACGTGCGGGCAGCCGCCTCGTCGCGCGTGCGGAACGTGCTCTGGAATCCGCGGGCTCCCCGGGTGGAGCGCACACGAACAGCGGCGATCTTCACTCGATATTTCAGCCCGAACCTTTGGCGTCATCACTCACGTTCGCCGACGTTGGCGGCATGGATGCGGTCAAGCGCCACATCTATCGCGCCGGCATCCTCCCATCGCTCGATCACGAGACCGCCGCTCTCTATGGCGTGACCGCGGGCGGTGCAGTGCTCCTGTACGGGCCGCCCGGGTGCGGCAAGACGCTCATCGCTCAGGCTGCGGCCGGAGAGATGGACGCGCCTCTGTTTGTCGTGACGGCGGCCGACATTATGAACCCGTGGTTGGGGATGGCCGAGCGCAGTCTTGCCGCTGTCTTCGCGGCGGTCCGCGCGCACGAGAGGAGCGTGCTCTTCTTCGACGAGCTGGACGCGATGGCGCCTGTTCGTGGCGCAATGACGGTCGAAGGCCGACGCAGCGTGGTCAATTCCCTGCTAACAGAAATCGATGGCGCGAAGCCGAATACTGGCTGCCTCATCATCGGGGCGACCAACGCACCGGAGCTGATCGATCCCGCGCTCAAGCGTCGCGGACGCTTCGACAAGGTCATCTGCGTCGGTCCGCCCGATCGTGCCGCCCGCGAGGCGATCTTCCGCGTGAAGCTGGCGGGTCGGCCGCTTGCAGACGATGTCGATCCTCGGGACCTGGCCGAACTCTCCCAAGGGCTCACGGGCGCGGACATCGATGGGGCCGTGCGCGACGCCGTCGAAGCCGTTTGGTCGCAGAGTGTTGCGGAAGGCACGCATCGCGATGTTCACATGCTCGACGTGCTGATGTCGCTGTCCCGGAGTCGCGTGGACGGGAAGGCACGCAACAGGATTGATGAACTCATCGCCGGCCGATGGCGCGACGCGCTGCATAACCCGACATGATGTGCGAGCGAGGGACATACTGGGCTCAAACTCGATCCAAGGGGGATGGAATGGGTGACTCGTCGCTCGGCGTCGCTCCTTGGCGGTTCGTTCAGGAGAGCGAAGAGCAGCGTGCGACCGCGTCTTTGCGCGGCTACTTGGTGTCAGGTGCGTTCACGGGTGCGTTCTTTGAGGATTTGATCGATACGGCCTCGCCCGATGAGATTACGGCCAAGGACATTGTGGCCGTGACCGCTCTTGGGGTAGACGTGCCTGTACGCGTATCCCACTGGATTCTCAGTGAGGATGGCCGTTACGAGATCAGTGCGCTTCTCCGGGGTGTTCCCGCTGAGGCGACCATCTGGGAGGACGTCGATCTGTCACCTGACGGCAATGCCTGGCGACTCTGGGACCTCATCAGTGCTCACAAAGGCGTGGCCAGCACGATAACGAGCAAGCTGCTGGCCGCAAAGCGCCCACACCTGCTCCCGATCTGGGATCAGTACGTCGTGGAGGGTGTGCGACCTCAGAAGCGTGCGTACTGGGCGGGGTGGCACCAGGCGCTGTCTGGGCGTGATGGCGAGTGCCTCCGCGCGCGGTGCGAGGAGCTCAGGGCGTTGGCTGGAGTACCGGACCGCGTTTCCATTCTCCGGATCCTCGACATCGCTATCTGGATGAGAGTGAACGGTCACACCGGGTTGTCTACAGCTGATTCGCTGCTGTTCGCGGACGCACCCGCTTTCTGGAAGGACGCTGTCGGGTCAGATGACTCCTCCGGCATGGATTCCGCCAGAGCGTAGCGTCTGACCAGAATGCCGACGTGACCTGTGCAGTACTCCAAGCAGGAATCGCACAGGTGATGCTGATCCGCGATCCGAACGAGTCGGCGGGGCGAAGCGGCGATCCCGAGAAAGAGGGCATCATGGAACTCAGAAGTGACGCGGCATTCTTCGGGATCACCATTCCGATCGATGACTTCGCGGCCCTGGCGCTGCAGCATTCGCAGCTGTACATCGACACGTCCGGCGTCGAGAGCGAGGGCGGCGATCTTGTCGCTGCCGACTTCCCCGACGATGCCTGTGCTGACTTCGTTCGGAGCGTCTGCAGGTGGGGCGGATATTCCGGCGTTGGCGGCCGAGTCATCAAGAACAGCACACCCACCGCCATCAGCACGGCATTGCGTGCAGCGAACGGCGTTCTGCAGGCGGAGTCTCCCGACCCGGAATCGGCACTCCGGTTCGTCAACGGGCTCAAAGGCCTCGGCACCCCGAGCTTCGCGTCCAAGCATCTCCGCTTCCTGGCGCCGCGCGTGTGCCCCGTGTTCGACGACTACTTGCGCGTGGTTCTGCCGTACTCGTTCGGGCCTCGGGGATACTCTGCCTTTGCCGCGGACTGCTCCGTTCTCGCGTCCGCTCTCACGAGTCGTGGAGCAGCGAATCCCTGGGCCGGGCGCGACGGGGAGTGGTATGCAGCGGACGTAGAAGCGGCCATCTTCCAGTGGGCACGCAGCCACAGGTAGGATTCGAGCGCGCCTCCATACTCGACCCTCGGGTGCACGACCCGGGGGCGCGAAACGAATCAGCAGCGCGCGCTTCCACCAGATGCGGCTGTAGCTTGGGCTGGCTCCGGCACAAAGAACGCCACAAGTGGCGAAGGACGCCAGGGTCGCAGTCGGCCACTCGGAACCGGTCCTTACCGAATCCTGCCTGAGGCCCTATAGTCCGCAGTGCGTTCGCAGACGCTCGGGGAGAGTGGCGTGAGTCTCGGGGGATTCCGTTGGAAGCGGCTGCTGGGAATCTCCGCTGCCAAGTCGAGGATTTCGCGCGCAATCGGGATACCGCCGACGCGCTCGGGTCGGCCCACGAGGTAGCGTTCGCCAAGTTCCGGCCGGAGCTCGCACCTAGACGGGATCAACATGCTTCCCTCGTGGGACCCTTGGAGAAGGATGAGCGTCCGCCCCCTTGCCGAGTGGCTGCTGGTTCCAATCGTGCTGGGGCTGGCGCTAGTCACCGGATGTGCCGCGTCCACGCAGACCCCGGCGTCACTCGCATCAGGTACCGCGCCTTCCGCTAGCGTTGCTTCGACGTCCGTGCGCCCATCCGCAGCTCAAACGGCGACGGCGGACGCCACCCCTAGCGCGGCAGCGAAGCGCGATCCCCGACTCTACCCAGACCCCGCGCTGACTCCCGGCGATGAGTTTCCGGTGACAGGCGCGCAAGTCTCGGTCCCCGGCTACGCGTCGAGCGTCAGAGATGTCCCCGCGAGTGAGAAGTCGCAGGTCTTCGCTGAGTACGATCTGTCATACCCGCAGCCGGCTGGGGCATACGAGTGTGACCACTTCATCCCCCTGTGCCTTGGCGGGAGCAACTCGATCAAGAACCTCTGGCCTGAGCCGGCTCCGCAGTACCACTGGAAGGATGGTCTCGAAGTCCATCTGTGGCATGAAGTCCAGGCCGGCACGCTCTCCCTCGAACAAGCCCAGGCGCAGATCACCGTGGACTGGTACGCCTCGTGGGTGGCGCACGGCAAGCCAGGATCCTCAGTCACCGCCGAGACGGCTCCGGATACGGCCCCGACAGTCGCACTTCCCACCGGTAGTGCCACATCGTCGGGCGGTCTCGTCGTGGGCTGGAGCGTGGCAGGGAAGCGCTATCACTACCTGAGCTGCGAATACGCCGCGACGATCAGGGCAACGAACCTGCGCAAGGGAACCGTCGCCGAGGCGCGAGCCGCCGGCAAGTCGCCCTGTCTGGTGTGCAAACCTCCTGACTGACGCCTGTGAGTAGCGCTGCTCGGTGGACTAGTACTCGCTGGCACAAGCGCGTCGCATCGTCATTCGCGGGCCGAGCGGGGCGGGGGCCCCGCGAGCACAATGTGTGAATCGGCGGCTTCGAGCCTAGGCTTGGCATCGCATGCGGCGTCGTCGGTGGGGGCGCTACTCTGGCCCGAAGGCACTTCCATCTGAGGGGGATCAGATGATTCACAGGGTCGCTGGCAGCATCTTCAAGGCTGTGTTCTTCGGACGGCACACCCAGAAGGTCGCGCACAGTCGCTGCCGCGCTCGTTTGAGGTGCCCAGCCCTCTAGTGGAGCGGCTCGGGCTCCTCGTCCTCATCCGGCGAGTCGAAGCTGAGCGAGATGCCGCCGGCGGAGATGATCGTGTTGCCGCAGGGAAGGTTCGCAAGGATCTCGTCCATCCGGCGCTCTGCGATCAGCGAGCGCAGCTCGGCGTCAAGCGCGTCATCGGTCGTGCTGTTTGCCTGGTCATCGGACATCTCGGGTTCTCCATTCATCGGTGGGCCTCGACTTGTGACTTGGCGCTGCTCTCAATGCCCGCAGGAATCCGCTACTGGGCACCCCTCTCGAAGAACTCGATCGCCGGGCCGCTCGAGTCCGCCGCGGCGCTCAGCTCGGGGTCGCTCACCAGCCGGTACGCGGTCACCCGCTCGAAGAAGCCGGGGCAATGCCGATAGAGCATCCCGATGGCCACGTTGGCGTCGGTGCCCGCCGACCGCCCCAGCGAGTGAAGGCCCTCCGGGAGCTCTCCTTCGATCGGGCGGATCGTCTTGGTCTCCAGCCGCCCGCCCGCCGAGAACATCCTCAGGGTCAACTGTTCTGCGACGTTCTCCTGCTCGGTCCGTTCCATGGCGCACGTCCTTCCGTTGGCTCGCCACGGGTCGTCCCGTGACGCTTTAGCAGTGGGTATCGCGGCTGCAATCTGTCTCAAATCCCGCGGCCGCCCCGGAGGGCGGCGAGTCCATGTCGGCGTTCATGTCAAAGAGCACGGTGCAGTTGTAGCAGGGGGGTGTGACATCGCGGTCGGTATGACTATCGAGACACGGCGTTGTCGCCGCTTGGGGCTTCGCGCGCGGCTGATCGCGCGTGTGTCAGACCACCGACGTACGATCGAAGCATCGCACCAGGGTCAGCGTCTCCAGCGGGGGTCTCATGGGCAGTGCATCCGGATACATCTGCGACAACTGCGGCGCGACGACGGACTTTGCCACTCCCGACTTCGACTACGGGTTCTCCGCGGAGGTCACGACGCCCGTCCTGTGCGCTGTGCACGGCGTTCAGCAGGCCGACACCGGGCTCACGGCGAGGGACCAGGGCTGGGAACAGCACAAACAGGTGTCCTACCCATGCCCGGAGTGCGGGCGGGACAGCCCCCTGTGGGACCACCGGACCTGCCCGGTCTGCGGCAGGCGCCGGATGCGCGAGGATCCCAGCGAGATCGTCGCTTGGGACTAGGGTCGCGTCCTCCGGGTTGGGGGCCCGGTGAGGACGCGGACGAGGCTAGCCATTCAACCGATAGGGATCAGCGATTCAGTCTAGGGGGCGCGACCATGCTGCTACACGGCGACCTGATCGAGTACTCGGTCTACGGGTACTTTCCTCAGTTCTCGAGGACCATCAAGGTCTCTCCATCGGACCGTCCGGACGGGAATGGGAGCTTGGTACTCTCGTGCTCGACATCCTATTTTGGCGCAGAGCCGGAACTGAGCACCGTCATGCTGTCTCCCGATGACTCGAGGACGATCTGGGACATCCTCGAGTGCTTCGAGTTGCAGGACGTTCGAAGTGGCGGCGCAACGATTGACGGGCCGACCTGCCATTTGGAGACGAACTGCAACTACCTCCACATGAGTCTCAAGTGGTATCTGCCCACCCCTCGGGGATGGACCGGTCCGATCCGTCTCATCGAGGAGCTGGAGCGTCTGGCGGAACCACCTCTCGGGTAGACGGCCCTGGTGCCTTCGGGTCCTCGCCCCGAGAACGAGTGGCTCAATGCCGGCTGCGCATACAGGTGCGTGTGCTCATGAATAGACACAAGTGCGGTCTATATAGACACGAAATGTGTGTATATAGACACATATCGTGTTAGTATGTTCACGAAGCGAAGGAGAGGAGCCGGACCGTGACGCCCGTACTCGAATCGATCTTCGGGAATCGCTCGGCAACGCAGGTCCTGTTGTTCCTCGAGGCCTACGGATCCGGGCATTCAGCGCGCATCGCCTCAACCTATGACGCGCCGCCGACCGGGATCTACCGCCAGTTGCTGCGCCTGGAGGCCGACGGTGTGCTCGTGAGTCGCACGGTCGGCAGGACTCGACTGTTCGAGTTCAATATGCGCAACCCGACGGTACGCAACCTGCGCGCCTTCTTGTCCCTGGAGCTGGAGGCCATGCCGGAGGCCGAGGCGAAGGCGTTCTATCGCCAGCGCCAACGGCCGCGTCGCACGGGCAAGAGGTTGTGATCCGATGAGGAGCGTGACCCACGACACGTCGCTTGAGGAGTTGGCGGCGCTCGTCAGTCGGGCTCTCGAGGCGGCCGGCATCATGGCGACACTGTCGGGCGGTGCGGCGGTCAGTCTCTACAGCGCCAACGAGTATGAGAGTTGCGACCTCGACTTCGTGACCTCTGAGCGTACGAGCGCGATCGCCGTCGCGATCGCCCCGCTCGGCTTCCGTCGCGTACCCGGCGCCCGCCAGTTCGAGCATCCCGCGACCGCCTACTACGTCGAGTTCCCACCGGGACCGCTCGGTTTCGGCGAGACGTCCGTTCGCGATGACGAAGCGGCGACATTGCAGACCGGGTTCGGCCCGCTGCGCATCGTGACACCGACGCAGTGCGTCATGGACCGGCTTGCGGCGTACGTCAGCTGGGCGGACAACCCGTCATTCGACCAGGCGATCATGGTGGCTCGCCGGCATCCGATCGACTGGTCAGCGCTGTGCGAGTGGGCGCGGCTCGAGAGGATCGACTCAGCGGTCATCGACCGGCTCAAGAAGCGGGTCGTCGGGACCTGAAGGCGGGCGGACTGTCATCCCTTGCCTCATTCCGCGCGGCCGTGCTTGTCGGTCCTCGGGTAGGCAGCCCAGCGGGCCCTCGGGTCGAGGGCCCGAGGACACCGAGACGGCCCGGGCGTCAGCGGGTCCACTCCCGACGCCCATTCTCGTTTGCCCTCACCGTGCGCAGAACCCTCGACCTGGCCCGGTGTCGGCCAAGGCGTATGCTGCTCTCTGGGGCAACGCCTGTGGTGGGGGGCAATCTCGCAGATGCGGAGCCGCGTTCGATCCTCGGGGGAGGGGAACGAGTGGGCCACTCATTCGGTCGCAGGAACGTCATCCGAACGCTCCGATGGGCGAAGACGAGCCTCAGCCAGTCGCTGACGGTCAAGATCATGTCTGGTCTC
Source organism: Coriobacteriia bacterium (assembly GCA_036507895.1). Taxonomy (GTDB): domain Bacteria; phylum Actinomycetota; class Coriobacteriia; order Anaerosomatales; family PALSA-660; genus PALSA-660. The sequence continues at coordinate 830 of DATCIG010000038.1, read as the reverse complement.
GGGCTGTTCGTCTTCGCGATGTCAGGGCTCTTCTACCTGGTCGAACGAGGGCCCGGCACTGCCGGCTACCTCAACTACCCCGAAGCGCTCGAGGACATTCTGATTCTCGCGTTCTCTGGTTTCGATGTGGCCAAACGGCCGCTCACGGGGGTCGGCTACATCGCCGCGCTCGCGGTGCTGATCTCCGGTGTCATCTTCTTCTCGATCATCATGGCGGACGTGGCCGCCCGGTTCGTGCGCATCGCGTTGGCCAAGGACAAGGGGAGGCACAAGGTGGACGTGCGCGGTCACATTCTCATCTGCAACTGGAACGAGCACGGGCGGTCGATCGTGGACCAGCTCATGGCGGACGAGGCGTCGCGCGACCGCGACATCGTCATCGTGACCGACTCGGAGGACCATCCCTACCCGGACTCGGGGGCGCTGTTCGTGTCGGGCTCGCCCACCCGCGACGATGTGCTGACGCAGGCGGCGGTCGAGTCCGCGGCGACGGCGATCGTGCTGGGGATCGGCCAGGACTCCACGGTCAGGGACTCGGTGGCCATCCTCACGGCCCTTGCGATCGAGGCCCGGCAGCCGGACGTCTACACGTGCGTCCTCGTCTTCGATCCCGAGAACAAGAAGCACCTGAAGCACGCGCACGTCGACGAGGTCGTCTGCATCAGCGAGCTCACTGACAATCTCCTGGCGCAGTCGGCGCTGAACCACGGATTGACCTCGCTGATCTCCCAGCTGCTGAGCTTCGGCGAGGGTTCCGAGATCTACAAGATCGCGCTGCCCGAGTCGATGCTCGGGATGACGCTTCCCGAGGCCGCGCACGCGCTGCTCGA
>DATCIG010000037.1:0-2141 GCA_036507895.1 Coriobacteriia bacterium | reverse complement strand
CAGAACGAACGCCACCGCTGCAATGACACCGATGAGCAGCCGTCTGCCCATCAGCAACACCCCTTTCCCCTTTCGTCCACCGCAGTCCGTGCATCAGATGGCGTTGTCCGGACGCCGTCCGATATCTGTGACTCTCTGCGGCGGGTGTGTTGCTGTCAATCTCTCAACTTCTGATATATAATTCCTTCTGAATCGGCGCACTAATGTCAATGCGCCGCCACCTGCTAGGTCGGCCATCGAGTCAGGAGACGAAGTGGACAAGCCGCCTTCCTACGACATCGACGCCATCAACGCCCTGCTTCGGGACCCGGTATTCGCGTCCCTAGCGCAGGAGGCGGTTCGCGACTACCTCGACTGGGACGAATTGACGCGGAGGCCTCTGCCCGCCGGTCTGAGCGCGGAGGACACGTGGAGGCTGTTGACCACTCTGCGCCGTTTCGGCGCGACGCTGAGCCCGCTCAAGGACGTGGCCGGCCGCACCTGGTGGTACACGCTCACGCGGGAGGGGATCCTGTGCGTCGACGCGATCGAGCGCTACTGCCGCGCGGACTCGGCGGTGCATCGAGCCATCCTCCACCGCCACGGCCAGCGCCTGCTGGTGGCCTCGCGCATACGCGAGACGATCGCCGTGTGCGAACTCGACGGAGTGGATGTATCGCCCCAATCGGCCAAGCACGTACTGACGAGTGGCCGCACACCTCGGAACGCGACGGAACGACTCGTCGCCAATGCGCACGCCCTGCTCTTCGACGATGACATCGGTGACGAGCCGTTCTCGCCCGAGCTACTGCGGCGCCTGTACGCCAAGTTGCTCGATGGCGTCGACGTCTCCGCTCTGAAGCGCCACTCCGCTCGGCACGGTCTGACGAACCGCCTCGAGGCGGACCCCCTCACCGAGGAGTCGCGCAGCGAGATCATCCGGCAGTTCTGTGCGTACGCGAACGGCGAGACGGGCGACCCCTCTGAACCCGTGACCGTGAGGGCGCACGCTCTGCTCAACTCCGCGCAGTACTGGGGGTTCCTCCCGGAGTTCAGCGGCATCATCGGCCGCTGCGTGTTCCGGCTCTACGCCTCGCGACGGGACTATCCCGTGCTCGGATACCTTCCGATCAGCAACGTGTACCGGGCTTGGGCGCAGGGGCGGGTGAGCTCGTCCATCGTCCGGTTCTCCGCCACCCCAGACCCGAGGGCCCCAGGCGCTAGCGGCCCCGACTACACGCCGGAGGTCCTCACGTTCCTGCAGCTGACGGTCGCCGCCCTCGACGAGCTCCTCATGTCCATCGACCACGCACGCCGCCGCGATGCCGAGGTGCGATCCGCCCTGGAGCACGACGTGTGCATCAACTACCGGCAACGTTCGATCATCTCGCAAGCCATGGCTCATCCCGAGCTCGAATTCCGCATCCGGGAGCACCAGACGACCCACAACGTCGTCTACGCGACGGCGCGTGCTGACCTGCTCGGTCTGGTCGAACGCGGGTACCTGCGCCAAGAGCAGCGCGGGAAGGCGTTCGTCTTCATCCCGACGCCCGGTCTGGTCGACCGGCTCGACGGGGCCGCCGGACCGGAGACTCCAGCCTAGGGCATCGGCGTCCGACGCCGCGCTCTCCCCCGCACTGGGTCGCTCACGCCGTCGCCTGTCCCGTCACGACGGTCTCCGCTTGCTTCGCGCGATTGCCGAACCGTCGCAAGCCCGCGACCACGCCGATGGCGATCGCGACGGCCATCGCGGCCAGCACGACCCAGCGAGGCTCGGCCCCGAAGGACACACCGACGCTCCAGATGGTCGTGAACCCGCTCGCGAACAGGACCGCACTCCCGAGCCACGCCATCCGATCGGTCACGTACAGCCCGCCGACCATGAGAGCGATCGCGCACGACAGACCGATGGCCACGGCGACGAGCGGGAAGGACGATGAAGACGACCCGTTCTCTCCGACACCGGTGCCTTCGCCACCTCAGACTCCCCCTTCGTCGTCACGGCCCGCAGGCCGCGCCCGCTCCCCTACGCCAGCAGCTCCCGCATCGCCGCACGCCACACCGCGGGGATGCGCTCCTGCAGCTTGTCCGGACGCCCGATGCTGTCGCCGATCATGCGCGTCACGAACGGGCGCGCGACCTCCATGATGTCGATGTCTGGG
>DATCIG010000036.1:0-7811 GCA_036507895.1 Coriobacteriia bacterium | reverse complement strand
GTCGGCAGGATCGATGGTCGTTCGGACTGCGTCAACTGCCACGTTGCTGTTCCGCACGCTTGGAGGCAGCCGCGCTTGCTCGTCAACGGCTTCACCGGCGAGTACGAGACTGAGTCCGGGAAGATGGAGTCCGTTGCGGACCCGTTCCCCTACTTCCAGGGTCGCGGCATGCCGTTCCCGGAGGGAGTCGGCGTGCTGGCTCCGGCTCCGGACGTATCTCCGGCCAACGGGCCGAACGACGCGCACGACAACCACGCAGCCAACGCGTTCGGCAAGCCGGTCTGGGAAGAGGCCGCGTGCATCTCATGCTCCAAGTCCGCGGATCCCACCAATGCCGAAGCGGGCTTCCTCGAGCACGAGGGTGAGCCGGAACACGTTGGGAAGATCAAGTAGCAGCTAGTAACCAGACTCTGATCCAAGAGCCTAAGCATCAAGGGGGGCGGGCAGCGATGCCCGCCCCCCTCCGCTGGGAAAAGCGTGCTCCGGCGGACGGCGCGGGAGTAATCACCAACTGCAGCGTCAGACGCCGCCGAAGGCGGCGTCTGGACTCTCTCATCTCGTGAGCGGCTTGTCTCCCTGACGATCGCATGTTGGAATGACAAGCGCGACGGCACTCCAGTCCATAGACAGTGAGGATCGGTGAGAACAACGGAACGCACCTTGAACCGACGACGTTCGCTCTCTTCGGGGGCACGCATCGCTCGCTTGGCGACATGCTGCTGTCTGGCCTGTGTGGCGCTGATCGCCTCAACCGGCTGCTCGGGAGGCACCACGGGCGCGAACTCTGGTCCCGGCAGCAAGGAGGCCACGTCCGTCCCCTATCGCGGCATGGGCGGTCCCCCCGTCGACGTCAACATCACGCCCGAGGTGCTCGCGTCCAAGCCCAAGGCCCCAGTGCTCTCGACGCCGGAGTCGGCGGTGCGTTCGTACCTCGATTGGACGTCGTATGCCTATCGCATCGGTAGCTACGCGGTCGCGACCTCTACGATGACTCCTTCAGAGGAGGTCCGGGTCGACGCCTACGCCCAGCTCAACCTGCAGAGGAAGGTGCTTCTCGACCAGACGCTGGTGTCGATCACCTTCGGCAAGCCGAGCGCGGGGGCCACGCGCACACTCGTGCCGGCCAAGGAGAAGTGGACGTACAACTACCTTTCGGTCGGCATCGGTAACAAGGTTCTCGAGGGTCCGTACACCGTGAACTACGACACGACCTACACCGTTGTGAAGCACGGTAAGGGTGTCTGGCTGGTCGACTCCGTGAAGGCCACGCCTCTGGACCCGGTCAAGTGATTCGCGACGCTTGGCGTCGGGTCGTAAGGTTCCTCGGCTCGGCGGGTTTCGCGACCTGGCTCCTGGCGTTCGCGGGCCTGTGGTCGATGGCGGCCACGGTCGTTCCGCAGGGCGGGTCGTCGGACCCCCTCGTCGCAGCGTGGGCAGCGAAGTATCCGCTCATCGAGCCCATGGTGCGGACGGTCGGTCTGCATCAGGCGTTCTCCTCGCCCGTGTTCGGGGCGTGCGTCGTCGCGCTCTTCCTCTCCACGACGCTGTGCGCTTGGCAACGGACGAGGGCCGCGATGCACAGGGGCCGTGCGCTCGGCAAGGCTGCGCTCGCGGACCAACGGTCGGTCATCGAGAGTCACGATCTCGAGATCCCGTGTGACCCTGCACTGAGCAAGCCGGAAGTCCTGGCGATCGCGGGCGAGGCGCTCGGCGAACTCGACATCAGGACGAAGCGGCGGGGCGACGTGCTCAGCGCCGTGTCTCCTTCCTGGGCGGTAGTGGGAAGTCCGGTCTTCCACTGGGCGCTCGTTGCGCTCATCGCCGTGATCTTCGCCAGCAACCTGCAGCGCTCCGATGGCCTGATGGGCGTGGCGGTGGGACAGACCAAGCCCGATGCGCCCGCATCGTATGGGTCACTCAATACGGGTCCGCTGCATGACTGGCGCGGCGTGCGCCGGAGTATCCGCGTCGACGCCTTCGATCTTCAGTTCGAGACCGGGGGCATGGACCGTGGACCGACGCCGACCGTCTCGGTTCTGGATGGAGAGGGCCGGGTCCTCAAGACGCAGCGCGTCTATCCCAACCAGCAGCTCAAGACCGGATCGCTCAGCATCTACCCCAATGCCTACGGGCTCTCGGCCGCACTTTCCATGGTCGACTCCAGCGGCGTCGAGACCCAGCGCCTCGTGCAGCTCGTGGACTTCTCCGAGGCGGCGCCAGAAGGGACCGTTCCCGCGGGACTCATCGCTATTTCGGGCGATGATGGCAACGCCGAGCTGAAAGTGGCCGTGACGGTGCCGCTGGACGGGGCAAGCGGGCGGTTCTACAAGGCGCTGCCGGAAGATCCCGCGGCTCGGGTGGTCGTGACCTCGATGGATGACGAGTCCCTGGTGGATCGCATCGTGCGTCCCGGGGAGGAGGTGGCGCTGCCCATCGGTGGCAGCCTGCGTGTCGACAGCATCGGGTACTACGCACGCCTCAAAGTCGTCGATGACTGGTCGACCATCCCCCTGTACGCGTGCCTGGCTGCTGCCACGATCGGTCTGACCATCGCGTTCGTGACTCGTCAGCAGATCGTCCTCGCGACCATCATCGACGGGCCGGAGGGAGCAAGGCTCGCGGTGAGGCTGCGCCTGTGGCGCAATGAGTCGGCCAGTCGCAGCGCGGTGGAACGCGAGCTCGCTCGAGCGCTCGGTCGAGACGAGAAGGGGAGCACGTCACACTAGCGGAGAGCTTGCCGGCGTGGATCGCGCCCACGTTCTGCCGATCCGGTTTCACCAGCATCCGGCTCCCCGCCGCGCGCCAGCTCTACCCGAACACCATCCATGCCGCCCATGCGGTCCCGAGCCCGTAGATGAGCAGGAAGGCGACGTGCTTGACGATGAGCGCGCCTCTCTTGGTCTTCAGCTCGTCCGGCGGGGTCTCGGAGCGCCAGTAGAAGAGCCGGAGGCCGCCCGTCAGCGAGAGTCCGACGAGCGAGACCACCAGCAGCCAGAAGACCACGCGAGTCGCATCGCCGAGCACCGCCGCCGCCTCGGGCGGAACCCCCTGCGACCTGGACGCGATCACCCAGATGACGAGCACGCAGGCCGCCCACGTCCCGGTGCTCATGTCGTGGACGAAGTTGTTGACGATCCGCGGAAGCGCGGACCCCTGGCGGGCGGTCGTGGGGGCGCTCGGTGCAGGCGTCTCCTCAGCCGGCATCCTTCGACCCGCCCATTGCCGCCATACCCGGCATGCCGGGGGGCATCTCCTCGCGAAGGAAGTCGAACTGGTCGCCGTAGTCCTTCATCATCTCCTCGAACGCGCTCATCATGTAGCGGCGCTTGAACCCGTCCGGCAGCTCGGCCACCTCACGCATCTTGTGTCCGTAGAAGGCCATGTAGCACTTGGCCAGAGCGCGGTAGACGTCGTCGAGTGACATCTCGAGCGGCTCGATGATGGGAGTCATGAGGTTGTACTTGGAGTAGTCGAACACCCGGATACGGTCCTTCATCTCCTCGTAGATCGGAGTGAAGGGCATCGGAGTGATCACGGGGAACACCGCGATATCCGGGTTGATCCGCACGGCTTCAGCGGCGGTCTTGGCGATGGTCTCCCACGTCTCGTTGGGGAAGCCCACCATGAACGACGCTTCGCTCATGATGTCGTGCTCGCGCAGCAGGTCGATGGCTCGCTTGTTCTGATCCACGTCGGTGCCCTTGTTCAGACTCTCCAGCATCGCGTCCGAGCTGCTCTCCGCGCCCACATACATGTGGATGACGCCGGCGTCGTGGTACTTATAGAGAATGTCCTCGTCGCGGATGATGTCCTCGACCCGCGTCTCCATGAGCAGGTGGACCGGGATGGCGGCTTCGATGAGCAGATCGAGCTGCTTCTCCCACCGGTCGCGGTCGTTGGTCGGGTACGGGTCGATGAGCGTGATGAACTCGACGTCGTACTTCTCGACCAGCAGGCGGATCTCGTCGACGACCTTCTTGGGATCCCGGGCCCGCCAGTCGCCGCGCCAGAACTTCCGGTGCGAGCAGAACGAGCATCCCATCATGCAGCCGCGCGTCGTCAGGATCGACGCCATCCGGCCCCAGGGCTCGATGTTGTAGTGGTAGAGGCTCCAGTCGAGCAGGTGCCATGCCGGCGACAGGCTGTCCAGGTCGACGATGTGGGCGCGCAGGGGCGTCGCCACGATTTCGTCGCCGTCGCGGTAGGCGATCCCCTCTACCGCTCCCGCGCGTCCTTCCGGGATCGCCGACAGCAGCTCGGACAGCGTGCCCTCCATCTCACCGCGCAGTACGAAGTCAGGGTGGTCGGCAGGATCCGCAAGGATCTCCTCGTACATGAAGGTCGGATGCGGCCCGCCGATGATGGTCACGATACCGGGGTCGACTTCCTTGGCGATACGCAACGTCTCAAGCGAGGCGGGCACCGTGGCGGTGCTGATCGCGCCCGATACCGGCAGGTAGTCGAGTGTCACGACGTAGTCCGGCGCGAAGCCGGCGATCTCGTCGCGAACGTCGTCGAACGTGTGGCCGTTGTTCATCGCGTCGATGAGCCTTACGTCATGGCCGGCCTCGAGCGCCACACCCGCGAGGTAGGCGACCTGAAGCGGAGGCCACGTCCCGATGACTTGGACTCCCCAGCAGTGATACGGCGGTGCGATGAACAGTACCTTCGACATTGACTCTCCCTCTCGCCTTCAGGACGACTTCACAAGTTGCGACCGCCAGAGCATCGAGCAAGTCAAGGATGACGGTCCCAGGAGTCTAGCTGGCCAAGTAGCCCGTATGTATCGAAGCCTTGTAGAGGAACGGGATCCCCGCGAGGCAGAACAGCGCTATCGGCATCGCGATGACAGCGTACCAAGCGATCTTCTCGCCACGCCACCCGAGCGTGAGTCGAAGGTGTAGGTACACGGCGTAGATGATCCACACGACCAGACTCCAGGTCTCGATCGGGTCCCACGCCCAGTAGCGGCCCCACGCCTCGTTCGCCCAGATGGCGCCTGACGCGATCATGATGCCCCAGAAGAGGAACCCGGCGACCACGAAGCGCCCCGAGAGGCGGTCGACCGTCTCCTGATCGGGCAGCTTCGACAACTTGCGGGCCCACGGGCCCTCGGGTGAGCGCGCTCGCATGACGTAGGCGAGGGCCAGCCCGAAGGAGGCCACGAACGCCCCGAACGCCAGGTCGGAGAACACGACGTGGATGAACAGCCAGTAGCTGGCCAGCGTAGGAGTGACGTTCAGGCCGCCCTTGGGGGCGGTCATCGCGGCACCGATGAGCAGCAACGCCACCGGCATGATCACGATTCCCGCGGAGCTGGTCTTGGGATAGCGCGAGGCCATGCCGACCAACAGCAGGACCGTGAAGAACGTCAGAGACGACGTCAACTCGTAGTAGCCGAGGTAGGGACCGTGCCCCAGCCGGATCCAACGCACCGTCATGGAAGCGATCTGCGGAACAAGCCCGATCGCAGAGATGAGGACGGCGGTGCGCGTCCACTTCTCGCGCTCGAACACCACACCGCTCACGAACATCGCTGTTCCCGCAACGTAGAACGTGAGCGCGATCCACATCAGCACGATCTCTGCCGTCATGTGTTGCTGCCTTCCGGATCGGATGCCGAGTCTGTTCGGCCATTGTAACCGAGACGAGAGCGTCCACGCCGAGCGAGCCGTGCGCCGTCGGGCCGTTCACACGACCGAAACATCCGAGGTCAATCATTGAATGGCTTGGAGTCACGATGCCCTAGAATGTTTGACGCGCGTCGCTCACTGTCGTGCCCCATCGTTCCGGAAGGTCCATCAATGTCCCAGCCAGTCGAGACCACAACCGTCGGGAACCTTACGAGCCATGGGCTCACCGAGCGTATCCTGCCGATCATCGAAGCCGGCGTCGACGCCGAACTGCCCGAGTTCAACGACATCGCGCTGGACGAGTTCGCGTTCCAGTACGCCAACAACCAGTTGTTCCGCGAGTTCTGCGATGCGAAGAAGGTACGTCCCGGCGACATCGACAACTGGCGCGACGTCCCGATGGTCTACAACGACGTCTTCAAGACGCACCTCGTGGCGTCCTTCCCGCTCGAGCAGTCCGTCATGGGCTGCCTCACCGGCGGCACCACGAGCCTGACCCAGCGTGGTCGCATCTTCCGCGACGAGGACGGCAAGCGGCTCGTCTTCTCGGCGAACCGCGTGATGACCGGCGCCTACCTCTTCCCGGACTTTGCCGAGGGAACGCGATGCCGCATCCTCATCCTCGCACCGAGTCCCGAGTTCGCCCCCTCCATGGGCATGGCGATCGGCATGGACCAGACGCGCCAGGCGTTCGGCACAGACGACAGCCTGTTCCTGCTCAAGCGAACGGGCATCGACGTGCAGAAGCTCATCACCGCACTGCGGGAGTCTGAGGAGAGCGGCGTGCCCGTGGCGCTGATCGGCGCAACGTCTGCGTACGTGTACTTCTTCCAGGCATGCCGCCGGGACAAGCGGACGTTCCACCTGCCGGCGGGTAGCCGCGTGTGTGACGGCGGCGGCTACCGTGGCCGTTTCGGCGTCGTCACGCGCGACGACTACTACGACATGGTCGAGGAGATCCTCGGCGTGCCGTCCACACACTGCGTGAACACGCTCGGCGAGGCTGAGACCGCCACCAACCTCTTCGACGACGCGCTGCGCCGCAACGTCCAAGGGTTGGAGCCGCAGCCGCGCATGCGTCCCGTGCCGCCGTGGTCGCGAGTGCTCGCGATGAGCGTCGACGATCTCAAGCCCCTGCCGGATGGGGAGATCGGCCTGCTCGCGCACTGGGATCTGGCCAACGTGCCCACCGTGCTCTCGGTGATCACCGACAACCTCGGCTACACCAGCGATGGCGGGCGCAGTTGCGAGATCGTCGGCCGCGCCAAGGTCGAACAGGGCAAGGTCTCGGTGCTCCCGGACGAGGAGCGCCCGATCACGCCCATGGGCGGCTCGGCCGTCTTCCGCATGCTCGAGTCATACGTGAACTTCTCGATCGACCTGAAGACCCGCTTCGCGAAGGACCCGGGAGAGGCGCCCAGCCCTCGCGAGGAGATAGAGTCTCGGCCCGGCTCGGTCGCGTCGTGCCCGCAGGTCGTCGACGAGATCCTGGTCTCGCAGGCTGACGAAGAGGCCGCGCGGATGCGCGACGAGTCGCTGGAGGCGTTCAAGGACCAGACCGATCGACCGATCGACTGGTTCGTCGAGGAATTCGACCACCAGAACGTCGAGCAGCCCAAGGAGGAGGAGCAGCCCAAGGACGAGGGGTCCTAGCCTCGTTCCTCCGATCCTTCGGTCCGGCCTCGCGCGGCAGAGCGATCACCATCGTGGAGTAGGCACTCGATCCGAGGCTCTGAACCAGGAGCCGGACGCACAGGGAGGGACGGGCCGCGGCCCATCCCTCCCTGTGCGTCCGGCCTGCGACCCGCCGTGCTGTCCCCGGCGACGCCGGGTTCTCCCGCGCCTCCGCACGCTCGCCGACCATCGGAAATGCTTGCCGTTGGGACTGTCTACTCGCGGTGAGGTGCGCGTATACTGCCAGTGGAGCGCGTCCTGCGCGGTCAAAGGCAATGTTGTCGAGTGGATGGGGGCACGATATGGATAAGGGGTACGGTTCGTCGCGCCGAACCAGATGGGTCGGCGCGTTCGTGGTCGGCCTGATGTTGGCGCTCGCTGTGCCAAGCATCGCCCTGGCTGTGAACACGGCGTCTTTCAAGTCGCCGGTGCCGGCATCGACGTCGTGGATACACGTAGCGAATCCCACGATCTCTTTGTCCGGGTACGACCGCTATGGCGTTA
>DATCIG010000035.1:0-8607 GCA_036507895.1 Coriobacteriia bacterium | reverse complement strand
GATCCCGGAGTCTGCTCCCAGGACGCTGTGCGCGATCGTAAGATTGCGCGTCGCGAGCGGCAGCGCGCGCCGGTAGACGGCGGATCGCACGCCGGCGAGCAGGTCGTCGCTCACGGAGGTCAGGCGACCTGCGAGCGCGACGCGGGCCGGGTTGTAGCAGTGCACGAGCGTTGCCACCACGTCGCCGATGCTGGTGGCCGCGTCGCGCACCAAGCGCGTCGCCGTGCCGTCGCCCGAACGCAAGAGCTCGAGCAGGCTCTCCTGACTGACCGCGGGACGGCCGTCGGTACCGGTCAACTTGTGGGCCATCGCCTCGAGCGAGGCGACGGCCTCGATGCAGTCCGCGTTCCCGCACGTGCACACGACGTCTTCGGCGACGTGTGCACGGATATGACCGATGTCCCCCGCAGCGCCGTCTGCTCCTCTGAAGACCTGTCCGTCAGCGGCGACGATGCCCCCACCTATGCCAGTGCCCACCTTGACGAGAAGCAACGGGAGCTGGTCCGTGGGGAGAGCGCGAGATTCGCCGAGGGCCATCAGGTTCACGTCGTTGTCCACCAGCACTGGGCATCGGAGTTGTGACCTGAGCGCCTCAGCCAGAGGAAACTCGTCCCACCCTGGCATGATCGGCGGGCGAACCGGCACGCCACGGTGCACATCGACGGGTCCTGGCACGCTCACCACCAGCACTCGGGCCGACCGCCGGTCGAGGCCGACACTGACGAGCAGGGCATCGAGACCTGCGTCGATAGCTGCCACCGAGGCGTCGGGTCCGTCCGCGATCGAGTGGTCGACCGTACGGGTGGCTCGGACGGCCTGCGTCATGTCTGCCACGACCAGTCGCAGATGGTGTGGCGTCACCTCGGCCACGAGCACGACACCCACGTCTGGGGAGAGGGCGAGGAGGGATGCCGGACGCCCGTAGCGACTCCGCCGGCTGGCTCCATCCTCGACGACCACTCCGCCGGCGATCAGCATGCCGAGGTTCATCTCGATCGTGGTTCGGGCGAGTGACGTCGCTTCGACCAGCTGTGGACGGGTAACCGCAGAGCCGCCGGTGACAGCTCGCGCGATGATGCTCATCACCACAGCAGGCTCTGTCGCCCGACGCTGACCGTGCGCCTCGATCCGCACGGGTCCGATCTCGCGCCGGGTCTCGCCGGAGCCGAGAGTCCTGCGATCGGACGCCGCAGCTCGCCCACCACCCGGTGCGACTTGTGTGCGTCCCCTACCTGTGAGCGAGTTCGTGGGCATCCTCAACGCTCTCTGCACGGTTGGTTGTGTCGAGAAGTACGTAAGGCAGGCGCATTTACGGCCACCAACGACACGATAACATCGCGTTCGTAGGATTGGCAGGTCGGGTCATCCGGCCAACTCGACGAAGAGGTCGCATCAAGCATGGAAGACATCCCGTCCCTTGAAGATGGCCGGTTCGTATGGGTGCAGGTCCAGCGCCCGCACCGACGAGGATCGGTGTCTGCAGGTGACGCCGCTAGCGTGCGCAACCAGCGCGAGTCACACCTTTCTATCCCGCCGATCGGCCACCGTCGCCGCCGAAGGGACACTGTTGCCGACCCATCGTCGGCATACGAGAGCTTCGCAAGAGCCGCATCGTCGCGGCGTCGCACAAGAGAGGACGAAGTCATGAAGAAGACGTTCATCAGGGTCGGAGCCGTCATCACCGCCTTGACCTTGACTGCAAGCCTGGCCGCCTGTTCGTCGTCGGGCACCAATTCACCCGGAAAGTCCCCGACCGCAGGGTCGACTGCCAAGGATCTCGTATTCGGCTACATCAGTCCCGGACCTGATACGTGGTACAAGCGCGACGTCGAAGGGTTCAAGTACGCCGCCGACAAGTATGGCGTCAAGGTCGTCGAGCTGAACTCGCAGTATGACCAGCAGAAAGAGCTTCAGAACATCCAGTCGCTGGTCGGCAGGGGAGTCGACGGAATCTCGATGTTCTCCTTCAACAACAACGGTGCACTGATGGCCGCACAAGAGGGACAGAAGGCAAAAATCCCCGTCGTTCTGACCGACAACGTCGGTAACGCCATGGCCAATGGTGCGAAGGTGGCCGCATCGGTCGACTTCGACTGGTGCGGGATGGGAAAGTCGTACGCGAAGGAGATGGCCGACAAATGGCCGGGTCAGAACTTCGCGATGATAGCCGGAAACTTTGAGGCGCCGCCCACCAAGATGCTCGACGACTGCATGATCGCGGAAGCGCAGCGCCTCGGGAAGAACCAGAACGTCTTCCTCCAGCAGACCATGTACAACACCGCGACAGCAGTGAACCAGGCTCAGTCGCTCATCGCATCCGGCAAGGACTTCGGGATCTTGTTCGTCATGAACGACGACATGGGCGCGGCCATCGCGCAGGTGCTCAAGTCCAAGGGGCTGAGCGAGAAGGTGCACCTCATGACTCAGAACGGTTCCGACCTCGGCATCCAGATGCTCAAGGATGGTCAACTTGCGTACACGATCTCCAGCTCGCCGGGCTGGGAAGGTGCGGTGGCCTTCCTCCACCTGTACGCAGCGGCGACCGGGAAGCTGCCCGCCGACGGCAACAAGCAGGCGATGCTGCCCGTCATGCCGATCGACGCGAGCTCCTCGCTGGGCGACAAGTCGACCGTGGTTCCGTGGGCGGCGGACGCAGTGTATTGGGATCTCAACAACAAGTACTTCGCTGACCTGGTGCCGAGCGGGAAGTGACCGCCGACGATCGCGAGGAGCCCGGTTCTCCGGTGCCTCCGCTCGAGCTTCGGGGCATCTCGAAGTCCTTCGGCTCCACCCACGCACTGACGGACGTCGACCTGGTTGTGCGCCCCGGGGAGGTCTTGTGCCTCGTCGGTGAGAACGGTGCGGGCAAGTCGACCCTCGGCAAGATCGTCGCCGGCCTCGAGCGGCCCGACGCCGGGGAGCTGCGGCTCGGGGGCGAGACGCTGCCGCGGCTCACGCCGCGATCCGCGATCGATCATGGGATCGGCATCGTCAGCCAGGAGGTTGACGTGATCTCAAGCGTCTCGGTGGCCGAGAACCTGTTCCTCGGTGACGAGGCAACGCACGGCCCACTGGTCGACTGGCGGACCATGCAGCGCGTGACGGGCGAGCTCGCGGCGCTGTTCGGAGTCGAGCTGGACCCGACTGCCATCGTGGAGACCCTCTCCCCGGCGCAGAAGCAGCTCGTGCAGATCCTGCGCGCTCTGCGCCGGGAGGCCCGGATCATCGTGTTCGACGAGTCGAGCTCGTCGTTGGGAGGGGCCGAGCGGAGCCGGCTCCACGCGATGATCCGGCAGCTTGCGAGCAAAGGGGTCGCCGTGGTGTACGTCTCGCACATTCTCGAGGAGGTGTTCGAGATCGGTGACCGGGCGGCCGTTCTCAAGGACGGGCGCCTGGTTGCGGTGCACGACGTCCGGGACATCACCGCGGATACGCTGATCAAGGAGATGGTGGGCCGAGACGAAGCCTCGTACTTCAGCCGTCTGCGGGCCGGCGCTGTCGGAGACGTGGGACTCCGGATCCAGCACTACTCCGGCCGTGGGGTTACCGACGTCGACCTCGAGGTGCGGCACGGGGAGATACTCGGATTCGGCGGCCTTGTCGGCGCTGGGCGCTCTGAGCTAGCAGATCTGCTGTTCGGCGTGAGCAGACGCACCAGCGGACGGCTGGTACTCGACGGTGTCGAGATCACGCCCCGTTCGCCGGCACAGGCAATCGAACGAGGAATCTGCATGCTCACCGAGGAGCGCCAGCGGACCGGTCTGCTCAGGGGGCGTTCGGTCTCGGAGAACATCTCGTTGGTCCGCAGCGAGCGGGCCGGCGCGTTCTTGCGTGGTGAGCGTTCGCTCGCCACGCGCATGTCGAGCCAACTGCAGATTGCGTCACGGGGAGTCGATCAGGACGTCACGACGCTCTCCGGAGGCAACCAGCAGAAGGTCCTTCTGGCGCGGTGGCTCGCAGTCGAGCGAGCCAGCGTGTTCATCCTCGACGAGCCCACCAAGGGCGTCGACATCGGGGCCAAGCACGAGATCTACCGACTCGTCGAGGCATTGGCGGCCAAGGGCTGCATCATCATCCTCATCTCCTCCGACCTTCCTGAGCTCCTGTCCTTGAGCGACCGCATCGCGGTCATGCGCAAGGGACGGGTCGTGGCCGTGGTGCCCGCAGCAAAGGCAACGGAAGAATCTCTCGTTAAGGAGTTCATCGGTGTTGCGGCAGCATGAGTTGACGACGCCCGAGGGTCGCGTTTTTGAGCCGATCAGCCGTTGGTCGGTCCGACGCGTGCTGACGGAGAACCAGTGGGTGTTCCTGCTTCTCGTCACGATCGTGATCGCCGTGATCACGGGCGCCCAGAACGACCACTTCTGGCGGTTGGAGAACATCTCCAACCTGTTCCAGCAGGTCTCCGTGCTGGGTCTGATAGCCACGGGAGCGACGATCCTGATCATCTCGGGCAACTTCGACATCTCGGTCGACTCCTATATCGGTCTCGCCGTGTGCATCATGCCGATGCTCATCAACCGCGGCTGGTCGCCCACTCTCGCGGTGGTTGTAGGAATCCTCGTGTGCGTTGCCGCCAGTGCCTTCAATGGGCTTGCGTCCATCATCTTCAAGGCGCCGTCATTTATCGTGTCACTGGCGACGCTCGGGATGTTCGCCGGCATCTCGTTGCAGCTAACCGACGGCGTCATCCAGAACGCGTTCGGCCGGTTCACCACTCTCACGGACTCGACGCTGTTCGGCTTCATGCCGCTGATCTTCGTCATCACGCTAGTCGGGTACGTGCTCACGCACCTGATGCTCACCCGAACCAAGGTCGGTCGACGCGTGTTCGCCATCGGCAACAACTCCGACGTCGCCTTCCGGGCTGGAATCAATATCCGCCGCAACACGATCCTCTTCTTCGTCCTCAACGGTGTGCTCGTGGGTGTCGCGTCCTGGCTGCTGCTCGCTCGGGTCGGCGGCGGGCTCCCGTCGACGGGCCAGGGCCTAGCGATGCAAGGGATCGGTGCAGCCGTGATCGGCGGTGTGCCGATCACGGGCGGAAAGGGTTCCATCGTCGGCACGTTCTTCGGGGTGATGCTGCTAGGCACGATCGCCAACGCTCTGAACATCCTCAACGTCGGGCCGTACGCGCAGGAGATCGCGCAAGGCGCGCTCATTCTCTTCGCTATCGCGATCAGTGCGCTCCGCATGCGGTTCGGGGCGCAGCGATGAACCGGCCGCTGGGTGCAAGCACGTTCATCTGGGTGTCGCCGTTCGCCGACACAGAACTTCAGCTCGCCTCGCATGTCCGTGAGCTGGGTTTCGACGTCCTCGAGGTCTGTGTCGAGCAGCCTGACCTGCTCACCGGCGCCGCGGTGTCGCGCGCGGCCGAGGACAACGAGCTCGGCATCTCGGTGTGCGGCGCGTTCGGGCGCGACAGAGATGCCTCGGACCCCGATCCGCGCACGCGGAGCAACGCGCTGGACTACCTCAAGCGGTGCATCGAGCTCGCGGCTGCGGTCGGCTCGCCGCACGTGGCCGGGCCCATGTACGCGGCGACGGGCGTCACGAGACTTCTCGACGTGCACGAACGCGACGCGCAGCGGTCCCGGGCCGCCGAGGTCCTGCACGCGGCCGGGGTGTTCGCCGCCGAGGCGGGCGTGCGGCTCGCCATGGAGCCGCTCAACCGTTACGAGAGCGACCTGGTCAACACGGTCGACCAGGGGCTCGAGCTGTGCGACCTGGTCGGCCTCCCGAACCTGGGGCTGATGCTCGACACCTACCACATGAACATCGAGGAGCGGTCGATCGCCGACGCGATCGTTCGGGCCGGAGATCGGTGCTTCCACGTCCAGGCCAGCGAGAACGACCGCGGCACCCCCGGGGCCGGCCACGTGCCGTGGGCGGAGGTCTTCGCCGCGCTCGACGGGATCGGCTACGCCGGACCGGTGGTCATCGAGTCGTTCGTGCCGAGCATCAAGGAGATCGCTCGCGCGGTGTCGCTGTGGAGGCCTGTTGCCGCCTCCCCGGACGACCTTGCCCGTGACGGTCTTGCCTTCCTGCGTCGCTTCGACGGAGGTGCGTGATGGCGACCGACGTCGGCCCGGAGATGACCAGGGCGCGAAGCGATCGCCGCCCGGCGCGCCGCGTCGCGATCATCGGGGGCGGGATGATCGCGCAGGTCCACCGCAGGGCCGCGCTCCTGGCCGGCGCGCAGGTTGTCGGCGTGCTCGGCAGGAACGCTGCAGAGTCCACGGTGATCGCCACGAACTGGGGGGTGGAGCGGGCGTTCACCGACCTCGACCAGCTGCTGAACGAGGACGTCGATGTCGTCCACGTGTGCACACCCAACGCCACGCACCCGAGCTACGCCCTCGCTGTCCTCGAGGCAGGCAAGAACGTCATCTGCGAGAAGCCGATCGCGCTGGACACGGAGACTGCCGAGAAGATGGCCGCTGCGGCGCGCGCGGCGGCCATGGACGGGCGGATCGCAGCGGTGCCGTTCGTGTACCGGTACCACCCGGTGGTGCGGGAGATCCGCGCTCGACGGCTCGCCGGCGAGCTGGGCGAGATCTTTGCGATCCACGGCAGCTACCTGCAGGACTGGATGTTGCCTCCCGATGTCGGCAGCTGGCGCCTCGACCCAGCGTGCAGCGGGCGCTCTCGTGCGTTCGGAGACATCGGTTCGCACTGGTTCGACCTGGTCGAGTGGATCAGCGGAGAGCGGATCGGGCGCATCACAGCGCAGACGTCCATCGCCATCGCCGAGCGCGCGGCCGGCTCCGAGCCGACATTCGCGGCGGCCTCAGCGAGCGGCTCGCAGCAGCCTGCCGCTCCCAGAGCACCCGTCACGACCGAGGACATCGCGATGGTCCTCGGTCGGACCGTTTCGGGCGTCCCCGTCGCTGCGACGATCTCCCAGGTGGCTGCGGGGCGCAAGAATCGGTTGTGGTTCGAGCTCGACGGCTCCGAGCACTCCGCGGTGTTCGACCAGGAGAACCCCGAGTCCGCGTGGTTCGGCGCATTGGGCAGCAACGAGGTGTTCGTTCGCGGCCCCGGTGTCGGATCACCAGAACAGCGCCGGCTCTCGCAGCTCCCGGCTGGCCATCCGCAGGGTTACGCGCAGTGTTTCGAGGCGTTCGTCGCGGATGCCTACGCGGCGAGCGACGGCGCGCAGGTCGACGGTCTACCGTCGTTCGAGGACGGACTGCGGGCAGCTCGAATCACGGATGCGGTGCTGCAGTCAGCAGCGGCCGACCGGTGGGTTGGGGTGGAGTCATGAGACTGGGAATGCTGACGGCATGCTTGCCGAGCTGGCCGCTCGAGAAGATTGCTGCGTGGGCGGCCACTGCGGGATACGAGAGCCTCGAGGTCGCGGTGTGGCCGTCGGTCGGGGGCCGCGAGTTCGAGGCGAGCCACCTGCCGGTGGCGTCCTTCGGCAATGCGGACGCCGAAGCGACCCGTGTTCTCCTGGACCGCTACGACCTCGAGATCAGCGCACTCGCCTACTACGAGAACAACCTTCACCCCGATGCCGTGCGACGCGACGAGATTGCGCGTCACCTGCGTAGCGCCGTCGACGCCGCCTCGTTGCTCGGCGTGCCGTACGTCGGGACATTCATCGGCCGTGACCCCTCGCGTTCGGTCCCCGAGAACATGCGCGAAGCCGAGCGTGTGTTCCCGCCGCTGGTCGAGTACGCCGGGGAGCGCGGCGTGAAGCTCATCATCGAGAACTGCGTGATGGAGGGCTGGCACCCAGACGGCTACCCCGGGAACATCGCCTACAGCCCGGAGCTGTGGGAGTGGATGTTCTCGCTCGACCTCTACCTCAACTGGGACCCTTCGCACCTGATGTGGATCGGCATCGACCCCGTCCAGACGATCGCCCCGTATGCGGACCGGATCGTGCACGCCCAGGCCAAGGACATCCAGCTCGACGCGGGTGCACGTAACCGCTACGGCGTGTTCGGGACCGCCGACAAGCGAGGCGACCCGTGGCGCACGGGCTGGTGGCGGTACCGGATCCCCGGGCGCGGCGACGTCGACTGG
The DNA here is from genome assembly GCA_036507895.1 of Coriobacteriia bacterium. Lineage (GTDB taxonomy): Bacteria > Actinomycetota > Coriobacteriia > Anaerosomatales > PALSA-660 > PALSA-660. Next base: position 573 of record DATCIG010000035.1, on the reverse strand, counting down.
ACGCACGTCGTCGACCGGCTGTACGAGTCCGGGTTCACCGGGACGCTCTCCGTCGAGCACGAGGACCCGCTGTGGGGAGGCACCCCTGAGCGGGTCACGGAGGGGCTGCGCATCGCGTACCGGACTCTGCGACCGCTCGTCAGTCCGAGTGGGCTCTCGCCTGCCGTCCTTTCCTAGCCTGGTCGCTCGCCGAGAGACAGGGCGGTCACGACCCGCGTTGCGGGGCGTGCGGTAGCGGATCGGGGCGGGAACGCCTCTGTCGCCGGCCGACCGGACTAACCCGAGCCCCGGCCCTGCCAGGCCGGCGCCGATGCGTCGTCGACCAGGTCCCCGTCCTGCTCCACCGGATACGGCCGCCGCGCGCAACCGCGTGGACGCCGTCTCCAGGCTCGGGATCCAGCGCATTGACGACCGGACCGAACGGCGGCCTGGTCACGAGCGGGACCGTGCGAGCGCCCGGCATGAGGGCTCTTCAAGGTTCGTGGTGATGGGGTCGGGCGCGTCGTTGTGACGTAGAGGGCTCGTGGGCCTGCTGGGATGGGTGTTGTCGAGACAACCAGCCAGAGAAGGACC
>DATCIG010000034.1:0-17210 GCA_036507895.1 Coriobacteriia bacterium | reverse complement strand
GCGCCGCGAATCGTGATGCGCAACGGAGGGTTGATGCCGTTGACGCCCCCGTGAGCGATGCTGTCGTTCAGCGCGTCCAGGTTGTGGCCGTGCCACTCCGGCGCATCAAGCTGCGGCAACAAGGCTTCATAGAAGTCATCGACTGATCGCCACAACGCGCCGTCGAGAACGATATCGGTCACAACATCCCCCAAGTCGTACCTAACGTTGGGCGCGTAACCTGCGCGCCGATTCCCCCACATTGTGCGCCACGCAAGACGCGTCAGGTTGACGCGCTTGTTAGGGCAACCGCCGAACCGCCTACCTGCAGCCATTCACCGTCCAAGCCGCATCTGCGCGCTCGAGCCACAGGCTTCTTCAGCGAACACTCGACCAGACTTGCAGCGCCGTGAGCACCACCGCAACTACGGCCACCACTCCAATCGCAATCGCCTCACGCCGCTTGTTGCCCGGAGACTCGTAGTCCACGGCATCACGAAACGGAATCCGACCGAGGCTCGCGTACAACTCATACCACCACTTCGGTATGACGTAGCTGGTGGCGATCGCGAGCAAGAGCAGCCATCCGAAACCGGTAGCGAACACCCGATCACCGAAAGTAATGAACAGGTACACACCCTGCCACGTGTACACGGTCACCAGTCCGGCACAGTAGGCCCACGCGACTCTGCTCGACGTGCTACTTCCCACCAGCAAGCGAACCACCGTAAACGCCACCAGCCCCAACACGCCTGGAACAACCGCCACCATGATCACGTAATGCACTCAAGGACTCCCGACGTCGACTGGCGGCGATCCACCTACATCGCCAAGCCCCGTGCGTTCGCTGCCAGATATCGCTTCACGGCAGGTCCCCCGGCTTGCCCTAACGTCTGGCGCATCAGCGGTGGACCGCGCCATTTCCTTGTTGCTCACAGCCTACGCCATCCGCTGGATGCGCTTGTTCGCCCCGTCATCGGTGGGCAGCTACGCCTGGGGTCCTACTCCTCGGAGCGATCCGCCCAGAAGTCGAATGTCGCGCCGAAGATCAAGTAGGCGCACGCAGCGGCAATCAGACCAATGCCAGATACGAGAGCACTTGCAGCCAATGCGTTGGGAAGCGTCATGCCGTTCTCAAGCCAGGTGAATACGTCGCGCGCCGTCACAAATCCCCAGGTCGCCGCAGTGCCGACGGCCAGCCACAACCACGCAGCGTGGCGTCGCTCCGGCTGGTGCCTGATTCGCGCCACGCGTGAGCCAACGCCCAGCGTCGCGGCGATCGCGACGAAAATGAGGATTCCGGCTGCCTGCGTCATCGAAGGAAGCACATCACGCCTATCGAGAGAGTGGATCGGGGCGAACAATGATTATGCGGATCCGCCCGAAATATTTCGTGCAGCATTTCCCCCCGCATAAGACCATATCAGCCCTGCTTGATTCTGTCTGTTCTTGGTATTAGGCGGGTCCGTGTAAGACGATGACCCGTCACACGACATCGAGCGGACTGGTGACACCGCGGCCGCGCGGATTGCGGATCTCACGGAGCGCTGCAGGATGGTCTCATCCGTGTGCCAGGTAGGCGCGAGCGCAAGACGGCTAGGTGTTGCACTTCAAACTTGAACTTATGGGGGTGTGGTTTGGGTCTCCGAGTAAAGCAAGCTTGACATCCCCGGTCCGCCTGACTATTGTGTGTCAAGTAAGCTTTACACAGGAGGCGACATGAAGAACCGGTTGGCTCAACTGCGAGGCGCGAACGACTGGACTCAGCAAGAGTTGGCTGACCGCGTCGAAGTCTCCCGACAGACGATCATTTCCTTGGAAAGCGGGCGCTACAACCCGTCCATCCTGCTCGCATTTCGTCTGGCCGGCATATTCAAGGTGCAGATCGAGGATCTGTTCCTCTACTCAGAGGAGAACCAGGATGACTGACCCAAGGAAGTGGATCGCGACCAGGGTTCGGCTTGGTTGGGCGCTGCTGGCTGCAGGGGGTCTCGCAGCCTACTTCGCGCGCTGGGCCACCTCCGCGACGCCCTACAACTTCCGGATCATCATCGTCCTCGGCACCCTCTTGATGGCGTCCGGAGTCGGCCTCCTAGTGCGCTTCAGCGCTGGGCTCAAAGACGAGGCGTCTGCGCGCCGTATCATGGCGAACGTGCGCGATGAGCGCACGGTCATGATAAGAATGCGGGCAGGCAACCGGGCGTTTTGGATGTCCAGTGTCCTTGTGTACGCGGGGCTGATGTGGACGTCGTACGCCGCGAAGGGCGATTTGCCGGTGCTGTCCCAGGATGCGCTGTGGGACTTCCTAGCCGCTGCGGTGGTGGTACCCCTCGCCGTCTACATAGGCAGCATGCTGATCGACGAGCGCACGACTTAGCGCGCTGGGTAAAGGTGCGCCTACGCTGAGAACCTTCCAGCCGGCCCCTTCCCGCTCTGGCCGACGGTCTCACGTCTCACCTAACGTGTTGTGCGCTTGACCTGCGCGCCAACGATTGCCAGTCTAGCGCTGACCGGTGCGCGTCAGGTTGAAGCGCTTGTTAGGAACTCCGGCGTCACGGCTTGCTTGCACGCGATACGACTTCAGCCTCAGGCTTCCACTGCGGCTGATCCCAGTCGCGGCCAACCTGTTTGACGATCACGAGGTCGCCGGGCTTGAGGTCATCGATGCCGACGTAGGCCTCCTGCTGGATGGGACTGGCAACAGCCTTGACCGAGCCCACGACGGCGACCCGAGTGCCGTCCTGAAGAACCTTGTAGCCGACGAACCTGGCGGTCGATTGATTGGTGGTGCTGCAGCCAACCAGCAGAGCGAGCAACCCGAGCACCGCCAACGTAGCTCCGACATGTCGCACTTCAATCCCCCTTGATCCGAAGCCCCAATGCGCTCAAGGACGTTCCTGACAATGATTATGCGGGTCCGCCCGAAATGTTTCGTGCGGCATTTCCCCCCGCGTAAGACCATATCAGGCGTACTTGCTTCTGTCTGTTCTTGGTATTAGGCGGGTCCGTGTAAGACGATGACCGGTCACACGACATCGAGCGGACTGGTGACGCCGCGGCCGCCCTTGTTGAGCACGTGGGTGTAGATCATCGTCGTGTTGACGCTCTTGTGGCCCAGCAGCTCCTGGATCGTGCGGATGTCATAGCCCGACTCGAGCAGGTGGGTCGCAAAGGAGTGCCGGAACGTGTGACATCCCACTCGTTTCGTCAGGCCGGCCGCACGGACCGCGGATCTCACGGAGCGCTGCAGGATTGTCTCATCCGTGTGGTGCCTCCCCTGCTCCCCGGTCTCGGGATTCTTCCAGCGATGCCGCTGCGGGAACACCCACTGCCACCTCCAGTCGGCGGCCGCGTACGGGCACTTCCGCTCCAGCGCCTCGGGTATCCGGACGCGCCCCCATCCATCCCTCAGGTCCTGCTGGTGGATCGCCCTCACGGACCTCAGATGCTCCCGAAGCGGCGCTTTCAGGCCTTCCGGCAGCATGGTGACGCGGTCCTTGTTTCCCTTGCCGTTGAAGACGACTATCTCGCCACCCTCTATGTCGATGTCCTGAACACGCAGGCACAGACACTCGGACAGTCTCAGGCCGGAGCCGTAGAGCAGCGAGGCCATCAGTCTGGTCTCCCCGCTCATCTCGGACAGCACCGCCCGCGTCTCGGCGCGCGTCATCACGACGGGCACGTGATGAGACTTCCGTGCGCGGACCACGCCGCCAAGATCGCCCATCTCGGTCCCGAGCACGTGACGGTAGAGGAACAACACGGCCGCGAGCGCTTGATTCTGCGTCGACGAGCTGACCTTCTCCTCGACGGCGAGGTGCGTCAGGAACTCGTTGACGTCGCGCTCGCCCATCTCGCGCGGATGCCGCATCTTGTGGAAGCGGATGAAGCGCTTCACCCACATGACGTAACACTCCTCGGTACGTGGGCTGTAGTGGCGTGTGCGCATCGCCTCGCTCATCTGGTCGATGAGCTTCGGCGGTCCGGGTGTGCCCATGCGCTCCCCCTTGTGACGGCGGCCATAGCGCAACTGTGTCACCGGGGTCTGACTCGGGGCGTACCCGTTGCCTACCGGGCGCGACGGCCCCGAATGGAAAGGCCCCCTCGGACGATCCCGAGGAGGCCTTGTTCCATCTATGGTCGGGCTGACAGGATTTGAACCTGCGACCCCTTGACCCCCAGTCAAGTGCGCTACCAAGCTGCGCCACAGCCCGAGATGCCGACGCGCGGTTCCGGGGAAGAGACCGCTCGGCAGGCGGCAATAGTACGACGAGCGGCGCGACACTTCAAGGACGCGCTCCAGGACCTAGAGGATCGGTGCCTCGTCGCCCGGTCCGCCGGTGACCCCGCCGCGGTACTGCACCACGTGAACGTCCTCGAGCGTGACCAGCCCGTCGCCGACCATCGCCTTGAAGACCTCCGAGAGCGCGGTGATCCGGCTGTCGGAGTCGATGACCTGGACCACGACCGGCAGGTCCGAGCTCATCCTCAGGTTGTGCTTCGCATGGATCCGGCTGGTGGCGCCGAAGCCGTCCACCCCGCGGAGCACCGTCGCGCCCGCACAGCCCGCGGTACGGGCCGCTTCCACCAGCGCGGTGTAGAGCGGCTTGCCATCGTAGACGTCGTTCACTCCGATGTAGGCCGAGAGCTTCTTCGCCGGCCCTTCGAGTCCCATCATGCGTTCCTCCTTCGTATCGACTCGACCTTGTCGAGTACAGCGCGAGCGACCGCGCGTTTGTCCATGAGCGGGAGCGGCTCGACCCCGACCTGGTCGATCAGCGTCACCTGGTTCGTCGGGACGTCGAACCCGGCGCCCGGCGTGGTCACGTCGTTGGCGACGATGAGATCGAGGTTCTTGGCCGCCAGCTTCCTTCGCGCCGCGGGTACCGGGTCGCCGCTTTGGGCGGCGAACCCCACGAGCGTGCGATCGCCCTTGCGCTCCCCGAGCCGCGCCAGGATGTCGACGGTGAGCTCCAGCGCGAGCGAGTCGGGCGCGTCGGCCTTCGCGATCTTTCCCGGGACGGTTCGCGCGGGACGCAGGTCCGCGACGGCAGCGGCAGCGACGACGATGTCACAACCCGGGAATGCGTCCTCCACGGCGATGAGCATCTCAGCGGCCGTCTCCACGCGCACGGTACGCACCCCGGCGGGGTCCGGCAGCGCCGTCGGCCCGCTCACGAGCGTGACCTCGGCGCCGCGGCGAGCGGCCTCCTCGGCGAGCGCGTGTCCCTGCCGCCCACTCGAACGATTGCCGATGAACCGGACATCGTCGATCGGCTCGCGGGTCGGGCCCGAAGTGACCAGCACGCGCAGGCCCGACAGCGAGCGCACCCGGCGCGCAGCGAGTTCGACAGCGTCAGCGATCTCCCCCACCTCGGCCAGACGGCCCTCGCCGATGTCGCCACAGGCAAGGGCGCCGGTACCCGGTTCCACGATCACCGCACCCCGTGATACCAGCGTGCCCACATTGTCCCGAGTGATCTGCTTCGCCCACATGTGGGTGTTCATCGCGGGAGCGACCACGAGCGGGGCCTCGCTGGCCAGCACGGTGGTGGTCAGCAGGTCGTCGGCGCGGCCCTGAGCGATCTTGGCGATCACGTTGGCCGTGCACGGCGCGATGACGATCACGTCGGCCTCTTCGGCGAGCGAGATGTGGTGGACGCGCGCGGAGGGCTCGTCCCACAGCGAGACGCCGACCGGCTCGCCGGTGAGCGTCCTGAACGTGAGTGGCGTGACGAACCGCTGTGCGGCCGACGTCATGATGGTCTTGACGCGCAAACCCCGCCGCATCAGCTCACGGGCGAGCTCACACGCCTTGTAGGCGCCGATCCCACCAGTGATTCCGAGTACGATAAGGGGAGCGTCGGTCTTGGTTTCCATGTCGGTATGATACCCGACTCGCTCATGCCGCCTCTCGCCGCGCGGGGAACATAGTGGGAGACGTCACCGAACCGAAGGAGCGATCCCGTGTATCGCGACCCGCGAGGACCCGACCGGCGCGACATCCAGATCAAGATCGGCGGCCCGGCCGGATTCGGCATCAAGGCCGCCGGACAGACGCTGTCGCGGTGCTTCATGCGCGGCGGGCTCAACACCTTCGACCTCACCGAGTATCCCTCCCTCATACGAGGAGGGCACAACGCCTACCAGGTGCGCGTCTCGCCGGAGCCGGTCCGATCTCAGGTGCTTCCCGTCGACATCCTGGTGGCTCTGGACGCCGACACCTTCACGCTGCATGCGGGGGAACTGGTCGAGGGCGGCGCGCTGATCTTCGACCCGTCGAGCGTCGACATCGCAGGCAGGATCGACGCTTCCCACATCTGCGCCGTGGCCGTCCCCTTCGACGAGATCGTCAAGACGGCGGGCGGACAGAAGATCATGCGCAACGTCGCCGCACTCGGCGCGGTGCTCGGACTCGCCCACTACCCGCTCTCGTACCTGACCGACTCGCTCCGGCAGCAGTTCGCCCACAAGCCCCCGGAGGTGGCGGAGACCAACGTCACCGTCGCATCGAAGGCCTACGAGTACGGGGCCGCCGCCAAGTGCACGTTCCCGTTCCTGCTCGCGCCCGTCTTGGATGCCCCGCCCCGGATCCTGGTCGACGGCAACGAGGCGATGGGGTTGGGAGCGCTGGCCGCGGGCATCGGCATGTACTGCGCCTACCCGATGACACCAGCGTCCTCGCTCCTGCACTTCATGGCGGCTCACGACCAGGAGTACGGCGTCGTCGTGAAGCACACGGAGGACGAGATCGCCGCGATGAACATGGTCGTGGGCGCCGCTTTCGGCGGTGCACGGGCGATGACCGCGTCCGCCGGCGGAGGCTTCTCGCTCATGGTGGAGGCCCTCGGCCTCGCCGGTGCGAGCGAGTCGGCGGTGGTGGTCGGCGTCTTCACCCGCCCCGGCCCGGCGACCGGGTTGCCGACCTGGACCGAACAGTCGGACCTGCGCTTCGTCCTGCACGCGGCTCAGGGAGAGTTCCCTCGCGTCGTGCTGGCCCCGGGTGACCGCACCGACGCCTTCGAGCTCACGTGGAAGGCCTTCAACCTCGCGGACGTGCTGCAGACACCCGTCATCATCCTGGGCGACACCTACCTGTGCGACCATCGCCAGTCCATCACGCCGTTCGACACCGATGCCGTGGTGATCGACCGCGGCAGACTCGTGACCGACGGCAACGTGTCCGATCATCCGGATGCCCTCGGCGAGGATGGCCTCTACCTCAGGTACAAGGTCACGGCCGATGGGGTCAGCACGCGCGCACTGCCCGGTGTGACCGGAGCTCTGCAGGTCGTCAACTCGTACGAGCACGACGAGTACGGGTTCGGGGCGGCAGGCGAGAACGCGGACACCCGCATCGCACAGAACGAGAAGCGCATGCGCAAATTGCGCCTGGCCGCGGAGATCGTCCCGCCGCCGGCCTTCTTCGGCGTCCCGGCCAGCGACGCGGACATCTCGATCATCGTGTTCGGGACCACGAAGCAGCCGGCGCTCCAGGCCATGGAGTGGCTGGAGCGTGACGGAGTCAAGGTCGCTCTCATGCAGATCGTCACCATCTGGCCGTTCCCGGAGGAGGCCGTGACGGCATTCCTCGATGCGTCGGGCCGCACGATGGTCGTCGAGGGCAACTTCACGGGCCAGCTCGAAGGCCTGATCCGGCAGGAGTGCCTGCGCCCCGTCGGTTGGCACCTGCGCCGCTATGACGGACGGCCGTTCTCGCCCGAACAGATCTTCGAGACCGCGAAGGGGGTGTACTGCGGTGCCTGCGCCTGACGAGTACGCCACACAGAACAAGCCCACGTGGTGCCCCGGCTGCGGCAACTTCGGGCTCTGGCAGGCGCTGAAGGCCGCCTACTCCGGGCTCGAACTGCCCTTCGAACGGCTCGCGGTCGTATGGGGCATCGGCTGCCACGGCAACGGCGCCGACTTCACCCGCTGCCAGGGCTTCCACGCCCTGCACGGGCGCGCGCTTCCCGTGGCCACCGGGCTGCACCTGTCCAATCCCGAACTGACGGTCGTGGTCGAGATGGGTGACGGCGACGGCTACGGTATCGGGCTCGGCCACTTCGCCCACTCGTGCCGTCGCAACCTGGACCTCACGGTCATCGCGCACGACAACCAGATCTACGGCCTCACGATCGGTCAGGCCTCCCCCACGACCGAGCAGCACATGGCCACGGTCTCCACGCCGCACGGCGTGCTCGAGCAGCCGGTCAACACGGTCGGCTTGGCGATCGCCGAGGGTGCGACCTTCGTGGCACGCGGGTTCACCGGCGACGTGCCACAGTTGACGCAGCTCTTCACCGAGGCACTGAACCATCACGGGTTCGCGGTGGTCGATGTGTTCCAACCATGCGTGACGTGGAACAAGCTCAACACCGCGGGATGGTTCCGCGAGCGCGTCTACGACCTCGCAAAGACCGATTGGGACCCCACGGACCGCGCGAAGGCGCTCGAGCTGTCGCTCACGACGTTCCACGACATGTCGTGCACGCCGGACGAGTGCCGGCTGCCTACGGGGGTCCTGTACCAAGAGACCGGAAGGCCGACCTACGCCGACGGCGTGCCCCAGCTCACCGGCCCGCTCTGGAAGACCGCTCAGACCCCGCGTGACATCTCGAAGACACTCGCCGGGCTGGCCTGAAGCAGGACCTTCGGCACGCGGTGGGCTTACAGGCGTCCGAGTGCCCCGAGTCCGGCGAGAAAGACCTCGACCACCTCGGGGTCGAACTGCGTCCCTGCTCCATCGCGGAGTTCCGCGACCGCTGAGGCCACCGACCTGCCCGGACGATGCGGGCGGGACGACGTCATCGCGTCGTATGAGCCGCACACGTAGAGGATGCGCGCCTCCAGCGGGATGGCGATGGCCCGCAACCCGTCGGGGTAGCCGGTCCCGTCCCAGCGCTCGTGGTGATGCCGGATGATGTCGAGCATCGCCTCCGGCATGGTCCCGGCCAGGATCTTCTCCCCGAGCACGGTGTGCGCCCTGATCTGCTCGGACTCGGCCCCGGAAAGCGAGGCGGCCTTGCTGAGGATGTCTTCACCCACCGCGATCATCCCGATGTCATGCAGCAGCGCCGCTGTCTCAACGAGCTTGACCCTCTCCGGGCCCAGGCCGAGACGCCGGGCGACGTCGGCCGACCAGGCCGCCACGGCGACGGAGTGCGTCGAGGTGTGCTCGTGACGCGCATCGACGGCGGCGGCGAGGGCGCGCACTATCCCGGACTCCGCCTGCTCCTCCGCCTCTCTGACAAGGTCGTCGGGGCTGAGCTCGGTCACCACGGCCGGATCGTAGACTAGGGCATTGTCCTTGCCGTGCCGCTTCACCCAGTACGCCGCACCGTCCGCAAGGCTCATGAGGGAATCGGGGTCGTCTCCGTGATCGGGGAAGCACGCGATGCCCGTAGACACCGTGATGCGGACTCCATCAGGGGTCGTGACCCCTGCCAGCGCTTTTCGTATCCGCGCAGCCGTCTCGAGCGCATGGGCGGCATCGGCACCCGGGAGCACGGCAGCGAACTCATCGCCTCCGACCCTGCACATCACATCGTTGGGACCCGATGCTGCTCGCAGCGCCGACCCGACCTGGCGAAGCAACTCATCGCCCGCGGGGTGGCCGTGCAGGTTGTTCACACCGTCGAACCCGTCAAGATCGAGCGCCAGGACCGCGAGGCACCCGCCGAAGCGCGCGGCGACATCGACCGCGGACCGGACGCTCTCGTGGAAGTGCCTGTGATTGTGAAGCGCCGTCAGCGGATCGGTCACCGACCGGCGGAACAGCCGCCCGCTCTCGATCGCGGTGAGAATCGTCCGAGCGACCGTGAGCAGCGCCAGCAGCACGGACGCCATCACCAGCACCGTGCTCGTCAGCGATCCCTGTGGTGAAGTGATCGCCAGAGCGATCAATACCGGCATCGCGAGCATCACAAAGCCGAGCAAAAGATACGAGCTACCTCGCGCGAGTCGCGTTGGAGTGGTCGCGCCGCGGGGCGGGGCCCACCGTTCGCTCGGCTGGCGCAACCTCAAGATGAGCGCGATGACCAGCAGGTAGATGCTGAGCATCTGCACGACGTCCAGGATCGCCTGCTCACCGGCGGAGGACAGGTCCATCACCGCGGCGAACCAAAGCGGCCATGCGGCTACCGCGACCGCGTAGAGCGCGAGCGCGACTCCCAGCATCCTCTCCCAGGGCTGGTGGGGATAGCGGCGTCCGGTCGCGACCATCGGCCACATAAGTCCCGCGAGCATGAGGATCGCCCAGGTGGGGTACACGGCTCCGACCAGCGCATCAGCGGGAGTCGAACCCCTGATACCGGAGAAGAACGGCGTGACGCTGAGGAAGAACGCCGCGACGTATACGACGACCCCGAAGGACGCGACGTCCAACAACTGTCGAGCACGCACGAGAGGATGCGCACCGACCAGAGGGGTCAGCGAGGCGACGACGGCAAGGAAGATCAGCGCCGCGAACGTGTGCAGCCACTGGAACGGCGCGTACACCGGCGGCGGCGGAGAGCCGGTCGTGATGATCAGGTAGAGCCAGAACAGCTCGGAAACGACCAACAAGACATACGCGCTCGTCACGAGCGACCACAGATAACGCTCCACGCCGCGCGCACGCCAGGCCGCAACGAGCGCGAGAGCCATGACGAGGACGGTCAAGCCGAAATAGCTCAGATCCGCCACGACCAGCTGCAGCGGTCCCAGATGAGGTATCCACATCGACTGAAGGTACAGACCCGCGAGCGCGAGAAAACCAAGGACCGCCAGGATCGTCGAGCCTGTCGACCCCTGCTCCTCACGACGGATCTGGGCTTCCGACGGGCTCACGATTCCACCCTCCGGTCGCTCGTCGCCGGCTGCGATGCCGCCGCGATGCGGAGGAACCGTTCCCCGACCTTCGGATCGAATTTCCCGCCCAGCTCGAGGTCGATCTTTTGAAGGGCGGCGCGTGGTGTGAGCGGCTTTCGGCCGAATCGCCCCGTGACCAGCGAGTCATACGCCTCGCTCAGCGCGATGATGCGCGCGCCCAGCGGTATCTCGTCACCGACCAGACCATCGGGCGACCCGGTCCCGTCCCAGCGCTCGTGGTGATGACGGACCCAGGGAAGCATCTCCGACATCTTCGTCGCCGACAGTATCTCGGCCCCCAACGGAGCGTGCGTCAGCATGAGCGAACGCTCGTCTGCGGTGAGGTCCCCACGCCTGTGAAGCACCGAGTCCGGGATCCCGATCTTCCCGACATCGTGGAGCAGCCCGGCAAAACCGACGAGCTCGACCACGTCTTCTTCCAGCCCCAACTCACGCGCAAGAGCGGTCGCCAACGCCGCCACGTTCCGCGAATGGTCGTGCGTCCCGGGATCACGCGCATCCACGGCCGCTGCGAGAGCGCGCACCGCGTCAAGGTTCGCGTGTTCGCGCACGTCCCGGATGCGGTCCTGCGCGTTGGCCGGTCCGACGAGTTGCGTATCGAATTGGACGGCGCGGTCCTTGCCATGACCCTTGGCCCAGTACAGCGCGGCGTCAGCCCTGCCCACCAGTTCTTCACGGTCCATCGCGTCAGCGGGGAACGAAGCCACTCCCGCCGATGCGCTGAGCGGCCGCCCCACACTATCCACGACTTGCCTGATTCCTCCCAGGATGCGACGGGCGGTCAAGAGCGCCACCGTGGAATCGGTTCCCGGCAGCACGACCATCAACTCATCTCCGCCCACCCGACACACCACGTCCTGAACGCGAACCGCGGCGATCACAGCACGCCCGACGTTGACGATCGCCGAGTCTCCGGCAAGATGCCCCCCGACGGAGTTGACCGAACCGAAGTCGTCCACGTCTATCGCGATCAGGCCGACCGGCTCGCCGTGACGCTGCGCACGCTCCATCTCAGACCCCAGACGGTCATAGAACAGTCTGTGGTTGAGCAGGCCGGTCAACGGATCGGTGTCCGCCTTCGCCAACAGCGCCTCGCTGTCCGCAACGGCGAGAACGGTACGCAGGGCGAGCAGCAGCGCAGTGACCGCGACCACGGCCAACAGGAAGACCCGCTCGGAGGCGTCCGCTGTCCCATAAGCCGCGACGCCGAACGCGGGGATCGCGATCAGCTCGATCGACGGCAACACCACGGAAGCCACCCAGCCGTACGATGGCTCGATCGCCACCAGGGGGCGCAACCCCCATGGCCGGTCTCTTTCGGAGAGCCGGCGGACGACAGCCGCCAGGCCGAGATACAGACTGCTGAGAAGGACGGCATCGACAGTGACAGCGGCCCACCCTCGCGTGAGACCGGCGGCCGCACCCGAGTAGGCGAACGGCGACGCCAGGAGAGCCAACGCGAAAGTCCCCGCTGCCGCCGCGATGAGGCGCTCCCACGACTGCCAGCGGTCCGATCGGGTCCCGATGACGATGCGCAAGATCCCGGCCATCGCCAGTGCGCCGACCACGGGGAAGAACGAGTACAACAGGCCCGCCAAAGCGCTGCCGTTCTGGAGCGACGAGTACAGCGGGGATACCACCCACGCATCGAGCACACCGACCGCTACGACACATGCGGCGACGATGTCGACCACGAAGCGCGCGCGGGCCGCGAACATCGCCCTGCGGAAACGAATGAGGGAGGCCAGCAGGGCAACAAGGCATCCGATCGTCAGCACATCGAAGACGGTCGAGATCGAGGCCAATGGAGCCGACCCGGAGAGGCCCAGCTCCGCCAGATAGGTGATCTGGCTGGCGGTGACGCATACCCCGATAGCGACGACAAAGCCCCAGAACCGGCGCTCGATCAGACGGGCGGACCCGTGCGCCACCCAAGCAGCGCGAACCAATACGACCGCGACCGCGAGCCAGACCAGTTGGCCGGTGAAGTAGCGGGGCAGCCCTCCCGCGCGCGGGGCGCTGAGTCCCAAGTATACGAGCATCGATACGATGTAGCCCGGGACCAGGGCGCGCCGGGCGGTCTCCACCGTGATCCGCGGGGCGAGCAGAAGCGGGGCCGAGTCGGCCCCGTCGACCGTATTCCCCCCGTGGTCCGGCATCGTCAGCTCCGTGGCGTCGCAGCGTTCCGCAGATGCGGGACATTATGTGCGCAGCGTATCAGAGCGGACCGACATCACCGGTGCTCAGGCACAGAATCGATCGTCGGGTTCCCGACGATGGCGCCCCCAGGAGCCTAGATCAGCCCCAGGGCCTTGCCGGCCTCTGCGAACGCATCGAGGGCCTTGTCGATGTCGGCGTCGGTATGTGTGGCCATGAGGCACGTACGCAAACGGTCCGTGCCGCGCGGAACGGCGGGGTGCACGATCGGACACACGAACACGCCGCGGTCGAACAGCATCCGCGTGAGATCCATCGTCTTGGTCTCGTCGCCGACGAAGACAGGGACCACGCATGTGGTCGAGTTCATGGTGTTCCAGCCCTGAGCCTTCAGACCGGCCGAGTAGCGCGCCTGCTGCTTGTGCAGCTGGGCCACGCGCCACGGCTCGTCGTCGATGACGTTGAAGGCCTCGAGAGCGGCCGCGGTCGACGCCGGCGGCAGGGCAGCGGAGAAGATGAACGGACGCGAGAAGTGGCGCAGGTAGTCGACCATGTCGTGCTCTCCGGCGCAGTAGCCGCCGATCGACGGGACCGACTTCGACAGGGTGCCCATCTTGATGTCGATCGAGCCGTACATGTCGAAGTGCTCCTCGATACCGTGGCCGGTCGCGCCGAGCGCTCCGATCGAGTGCGCCTCATCGACCATCAGCCGGGCGCCGTAGCGCTTGCACAGCGCCGAGGTGGCCGGCAGATCCATGACGTCGCCGTCCATCGAGAAGACCGAGTCCGCGACCACCATCACCGTCGCGTACTTGCCCTCGGCATCGGCGAGCAGCTTCTCCAGGTGCGCCATGTCGTCGTGGCGGTAGGTCTTCCACTTGGCGCCCGAAAGCAGGCACCCATCGACGATCGAGGCGTGGTCGAGCTTGTCCATGAGAACGAGGTCGCCGGGGCCGGTCAGGCCGGTGATGATCGCTACGTTCGTGACGTACCCCGATGAGTAGACGCAGGCGTCCTCGCGCTTGGTGAAGCTGGAGATGCGCGCCTCCAGCTGCTCGTGGAGATCGCTCGTGCCGGTCAGCAACCGCACGCCACCCGCGCCGGAACCGTACTTCTCCACCGCCGCGATGGCCGCCGCGTCGATGCGCGGGTGCCCGATCAGGCCCAGGTAGCTGTACGACGCCAGCATGACCATCTCGCGCCCGTCGGCCATCTGCACCGTATGGTTCACGGGACCGGTCGTCGGCTGCAGGTAGAAGTAGCGGTTCGCGCCCTTCATGGCGTCGCGGCGCTCGCGGTACATCTCGATGCGGGCGTCGATACCGTCGGTCCGGACAGCGGTGTCGGTGGTCACGTGCGGTGGCTCCCCTCGTCACACGCTCGCATCAGGCGGCGCGCGGGTCTGTGCACATATCTGTGCACAGAAGGTACCACACCTTCACGCGGGACAGCGCGAGCCGCGGACAGACCCGATCACCGAGAGTCGCTCCCCTACAGGCCACCCGGGGTGTGCTGCCCTATGGCCCCCGAGTTGATGATCTGCTTGAACGTCTCGTTCGGGATGGTGGTGTCCCAGTTGTGCGTCAGTTTGGCGATCAGGAAGATCGCGAGCCACACACCTACGACCAGCAGCGGCCAGACCCACGCCGCGATGCGCCACCGTCCGAGGAAGCGCGCCTCGAGTGCGCCGGGAACCGGGCAGACACGCACGCAATCCATGCAGCCGTCGCACTCCGGCGCCCACACGCGATCCGGCACCTGCTCCACGTCGACCAGTGCGTGGCAGACCTTCGTGCACTTGTGGCACTCGATGCACTTCTCGCCGTCACGATGCACGGCACACGGCGAGGCGAGCCCCAGCGTGCTGTACCAGCCGCCGAGCGGGCAGAGATACCGGCACCACACGGGGCTGAACAGCATCGAGAGCACGAACGCGACGAGGCCTGCGATGATGAACGCGGGGCTCGCGAAGCCGGACAGGATCTTGATGTCGGCGGTCCACATGTAGGGAAGCTCGCGGAACGCGACAGCCTGCGCGACCGGGACGAGCACCAGGTACGCGAGGATGACCGCGGCCAGCACGTAGCGCACGCCGCGTCCCGTCCGGTCGAGCCATCTCGGGACGCGGATCGTGCGGCCGAACAGTCTGCGGCCGAGGAGCTCGGCCAGCTCCCACACCGTTCCCACCGGGCAGATCCATCCGCAGAAGCCGCGCTTGAACAGCAGCGACACGGTGATGGCGGCGATGATGATCACGAGGCCGGCCGGAAGCAGCGTGTCCCATCCCCCGCCACGCATCCACCCGAAGAAGCTCGTGAAGTGGCCTACGGGCAGCAACCCGGCAACTGCCTCCGGCCTCGGCACGAAGCCGCCCTCCCCCGCAGCCCATCGGACGAACAGCAGCAGCTGGGCACACGCACCGAGGAAGAAGACCAAAAACGCGCTTCTGACGAACACGCGTGAGGTGACGAGGTCGAGCAGGCGCCGGAGACGATCGGACATACGGGCGATCCTTCCACGAGACGACACGTGATCGAAAGGGCGCGCCGGCAGCCCTTCGAGCAAGATCCGCGAGGGCGATGCCGCGCGGTGCACGAGCATACCGCATGCCCGCGGGTATACTCACGCCAGCGTGGCAGTCGGTATCCGACGGAAGGATCCAGATGAAGATCTATCGCTGTCGCATCTGTGGCGAGACTTATCTCGGCTCCGAGCCTCCTGCGATGTGCCCGTTCTGCGGCGCGCATGTCGAGCTGCTCATCGATACGGCCGACTATCCCGAGGACATCAACGACATCCAGCCGACCGAGCTGGAGCGTGCGGATCTCGAGGCCTCGATTGCCCTGGAGCTGTCGAACACCCGCTTCTATCTGGCGATGGCCAAGCGCACCGACAATGCCAAGCTCGCGAGCGCCTACAAGCGGTTGGCGACGATCGAGTCCGAACATTGCTCGCTGTTCTGCAAGCTCGCCAAGCAGCCCAAGCCCGCGGACCTGCGCGAGCCGGGCGACGATCTCGGCAGCTGGGACGCGGACATCGACGAGTCTTTGCGTCGGGAGAGCCGCGCGTCCGCGCTCTACGCCGAGTTCTCGGCGCGTGCCACCTCCCCGCGGCTGCTCGAGGTCTGGACCGCGGTGTCGGCGGTCGAGGCCGACCACATCGAGCTCGACGGGGTCGCCAAGCGCTACATCTGACAACCGCGCGTCGAGGGCCTCTAGGGCAGGTAGCTGACGATCCTGCTGCGTTTGAACGCGCGAACGATGAGGCTGAGCAACCCCACGTCTGCGACCGCGAACAACACCGCCACCACGGCCACCACCCCGGCGGACAGCACCATCAGCCCGCTCGTCTGCGCCGCCGCCAATCCGATCACCGGAAGGATCACGGAACCGCCGATCGCGTTCGCCTCCTGGAAACCACGCGCCTTGGCCGACACCAGGACGACTATCGAGATCACCAGGAGCGAGACGGCCGGCACGAGCAGCACCATCAGCGCCCACCAGTTGGCTGTCGGGAAGAACGGCTGCCCGACGACCGGGATGCCCAGCAGGGCCACGATCGTCGTGTAGATCGCGAAACACACCCAGGTGAACACCACTGTGGGCAGGAACGCCGCGACGATCTTGCCCACCACCAGCTCGGAGTCCGATACGGGCGTGTAGAGCAGCCCCTCGAGCGTGCGGCGCTCCTTCTCCCCGGCGAAGCTGTTGGCCGCGACCACCGTCGAGACCATCACCGGCACGAGCAGGAAGAAGCCAGCGAACAGATAGACGGTGGCTATGTAGGCAGCCCTGCCCGCCGATGTCAGACCGGGGATGTCGGGGATCGCGGACGGGGGGAAGCCGCCGATGAACCCCTGCAGACCGCTCGCCGCCCCCGGAGTGAGCCGCAACGCCAGGAGGAAGAGTGTCGGGTAACCGATGACGACGACGATCGGCACGACGATCAGGGGCACGACGAGTTGCGCCGTCGAGAAGGTCTCGCGCATGTCCTTCGAAGCGATCGCCCAAGCGCGGTCCCACCGCATCTAGACCGCCTCCCTCTTGGCATCGAGACGCTGCGTGCCGACGAGCGCGAGGTACGCCTCCTGCAGCGTCGGCGGTTCCTCGGCGACTCCGAGCAGATCGAACGGCAGCGCCGCGGCGGCCCTCACGAACGGCGAGACCGCGTCGGCCGCGACGAGGTCGACGGCGAAGCCGTCC
>DATCIG010000033.1:0-3854 GCA_036507895.1 Coriobacteriia bacterium | reverse complement strand
GTCTACTTCTTCCTCTCGAAGCGCTCCGAGGACAAGATCGGCGCGGCCGCGTCCAAGGCCGCCTCACTGGCGGCTGCGGCCGTGGCGCAGCAGGTCAACAAGGAGAAGAACACCGCGATCGATCGCGACGCGACGACGCCGGACGTGATGAAGTCCTCCGCCTCGGTGGCGGATGTCACGGCGGCGCTGGACGCCGTTCTGAGCGCGAAGTGGTTCGATCCCTTCCACGGCAGCGGGCTTCGGACCTCCGAGCGCACCGCCGAGAGGATCGTTTACTCGTTCGGCACGTTCAAGGTGCCCGAGGCGGTCAGGGCGGAGGTCCGCATCGGCGAGGCCGACGGCGCGACGCAGGTGGTCTTCACGTGCCTGCACCAGGACGACAGCAACGGGCTGCGTTCGTTCGCGCAGCTCGCCGTCAGACTGCGCGAATCGGTGGAGTACGCGGTCGCGGCCGCCGGCGATCCGGCCAGGATCGCCGAGGGCGTGCGGCTCTACGAAGCGCCCGAGAAGGGGTCTCTCGGTGCCCGCAACGTGAGGAACATGAAGCTCGCGATCGTCGCCGGGGTCGCCCTCTGCATAAGCCCGCTGTTCATGCTGCAGCAGGGCATCTCGGCCGACAACTTCTCGCAGTGGGTGCCCCTCGAGCTCCTCGGCGCCGTCGTCATCTGGGGGGCGACGAAGTCGGCGAAGAACTCCGGAATCCGGCACGCTGTCGGCGCGCCGAGCGCTGATGCGCCCGGCGCACCTGGGGGACCGAGCGCGTCAGCACCTGCCCCTGCTGCTGCCGTCCCGGCATCGGGTTCGTCCGATCCCGTTGCCGCCGCGCAGGCAGCAGCGGCCGGTGCGGTTGAGGCCGCCAAGTCCGGCGCCGGCGCCGCGCGGACTTGGTTCCTGGGACTGGGCAGCAAGCAGCGAGCACTCGTCGCCGTTGCCGCCATCGTGGTCATCGTCGGCGCGGGGATCGCGATCGGTACGCGGCCCAACGGCTCGGAGTTCACGAGCGACGGATACGCGTACGAAGGGGACGACTACAACGCCGGGGAGACCGTCGCGGACTATACGCCGGTGGAGGACACGGCGGACTCCGAGGCGCCCGTGTCGACGGATGCCGTGACCGAGGACGATTCCGCGCAGCAGGCCATCACCACCAACGCGGACCCCCTGACCGCGGACGAGGCGCAGGCCATCATCGCCCGGGCGAGCACCGCGGCGGATCTCATCAGTACCTACCGCGGGAGCGGGCTCTACACCAAAGCGGTCAACTTCGAGGGCCGGGTCATCGAAGCAAGCCATGTGCTGGTCTTCGACAACGGCGATCCCGACGTTCCCGGGCAGTGGGCGGTGCAGTTCAATGAAGTGAAGATGTTCTACCTCTACGGCAACGAGTGCACAGCGGACGAGTTCTACGGCGAGGCCGTGGCCGGGGGCAACATGCCCGGCACGGTGGGCTTCGATCAGGGCGAGGTATTCTGCGTCACCTTGGGCGAGGAGTAGGTGCGGGCAACCGCGATCTTAGGGGCACCGGCGCGGCATGCGAATGCGCCGCTCGATCTGGCCCGCGTGCTTACATAGCAGTGCCCCACATTGACCGTCGGGTCCACCCCCCGAAAGTCACAGGGTGGACGACCCGAAGGTGTCCACTCAGGCCGTCGCAGCGTGCTCACAATCGAGATGGCGCCCGTGTCGATCTTTGTGCGCACGAACGGCACCGACTGGCGGCCGTTCCGGTCCGGGGCCGTCGATGCTACTATGCGGTCTTAGGCTCCGGCCGGGAGAAGGCGACTGTGGCTCGCAACTGTGTACGAGCGCTGAGCATCGTCATCGTCGCTGCCATTGTGCTGAGCATGACGGCACAGGCGGCGTTCGCCTACTCGTCGTGCAAGGGCTTCTACGGCGGGTACTGCACCTCCTATGCGGCGAGGCAGTTCGACAAGGCCGCGCCGTCGCCCGGTATCAACTGGCGAGGCAACGCCAAGACGTGGTACGCGCATGCGAACGCGGCCGGATGGCAAGTCACACGCAGCGCCAGCCGCGCAGTCCCCGGATCCATCATCGTCTGGAACGATCACCGCAGCGGACACGTGGGCGTGGTGCGCCGCGTCACCGCCGATTGCGTGTATGGCCAGGAGATGAACTGGTGCGGGTTCGGCCGTGTGAGCCGGTTCAAGTTGCGTCGCGACCATCTCGGCCGCGGCTCCTACAAGTTCACCGGTTTCGTCCTGCCCAAGCGGAAGAAGCGCTGACGGACGCATCCGCCTGCCACGCTCGCCGCATCGTCGTTCGTGCGGCGGCACCACTTCCCGCTCGCCATCGACGTAGGCCCACAGTGCGAGTTCGGTGCAACGTGCGCACGATGCGTGACCTTCAGATACACGGCACGGTCGTCACCGGCCCCGGTGGCCTGAGGGTGGACAACCCGATATCTTCGAGAAGACCGCCCGAGCAGGCGGGTCCCGAACCATGCCGGTGGCTCTGGGCGCGGAAACTGATCAGCCTGCGCGGTAGAGACAACTTGTTCTGAGTACATCGGAAGACGCGGGCCTTGAGATCGGACTCGACCACCTCCGAAGGGGAGTCATGGGGCGTAGAAGCCTGTGAGCGATGACCATGACCTTGGGAGGACCGCGGAAGAGCCTTCGGCTGAGGATTTCGAGGCGGCAGCGGAAGAGCGACCACGGGCGGGGGTAGGGTCTGTCCTCGTCAGGATCCTCAAGTCTGTCGGAGTGCTGTTCGTTGTCCTCGCCTTGCTCGTCTACTTCGCCATCCCGTACTACAACGCCTTCGAGGGTGTCCCCCGCGGTCGGCCCGGGCCACACCCCGGCACACGGCCGATACCCCTTGCGCCCGAGCCCACGAGCACCCCTGTCCGTCGTGTCTGAGCGCCTATGATTGCCACTACAGCGGACACACGCTGACTATCGAGAAGAGGGAACCCCCGATGGACACAGGTCACGGCACGCCAACCAGAACTTCCATCGCTGACGACATCGCGCAGGACGCGTTGATAGTCCGCTACCTGGCCGGGCCCGCGCTCGTGCGGGAGACGATCGCCGGAATGGACGAGGCCCAGCTCCAGGCCCGGCCGATCCCGGGCAAGATGTCCACTCACGATGTGGTGACGCACATCGTCGATTCCGAGGGCGGACTGGGCGGGCGCGTCAAACGCGCGATCGCCGGCGAAGAGGTGCCCGTGGTGGGAGGCCGTCACCCCGAGGTGGTCTGCGATCCAGACCGGGACCTCGACGCGGATCTTGACCTTCTCACCGCGAAACGCGAGCAGTTGGCCGAGGAGCTGCGTGCTCTTCCCGCGGACGGGTGGGAGGTCGTTGCGCTGCGCCGGGATGATCGCACCATGACCGTGCGCCAGGTGATCGTTCTCATGGTGCGTCACCTCGAGAACCATGTCGCGACGATCGAAGAGAAGAAGGCGGTCCTGGGTCTCTAGGCCGCCTCCGCAAAGCGCGCGGCGTCGGGCCCTCTCCCCTCAACGCGTAGGATGCACCCATGACGCAAGCAACGTGCGGAGAGGGTGGACCAGAGTGGACGACAACGTGACCGCCGACGACCTGGACCGGTGGATCAAGCCCGTCGATCCTGCGGTGGTGGACGCCGCCAAGCGCGGCTCCGGCGACCTCTTCCCGCGCATGGTGCGTCACTTCATCGCGAGCGGGAATGCGATGGCGGAGATCGACTACCGGGCGATGGGCCGCAAGTGGAGCTCCGTGGCCGAGAGCCTGCGCGTCGCCCTCAGAGAGACTCCCGGCGCTGACGGTGAGCCGCTCTCATCCGTCGCATACGTCAGCGTGAGCAAGGAGGCCCAGACCATCCACCTGCGCCTGCGCTCCGCGACCGAG
>DATCIG010000032.1:0-2050 GCA_036507895.1 Coriobacteriia bacterium | reverse complement strand
GCTGACCTCGGTGAGCAGGTGCAGCTGGTCGCGGCTGATGCACTCGAGGCCCATCTTGAGCGCGAGGGCCGGGATGATCGCGGTGAGGTCGGCGTTGCCCGTGCGCTCGCCGTAGCCGTTGATGGTGCCCTGCACGTGGGTACAGCCCGCCTCGACCGCGAGCAGCGCATTGGCCACCGCGCAGCCGGCGTCGTTGTGCGTGTGGATCCCGAGCGGCGCGCCCACGAGCGGCGCGATCGCGGTGACCACGCGTGCGACGTCCTGCGGCAGCGTGCCGCCGTTGGTGTCGCACAGCACGACCGCGTCGACACCGGCATCGGCGGCCGCGCGACACACCGCGAGCGCGTAGTCGGGGTTGGCGGCGTAGCCGTCGAAGAAGTGCTCGGCGTCCAGGAACACCGCGCGGCCCGCGGCCTTCAGCAACGCGACGCTCTCCGAGACCATCGCGAGGTTCTGCTCGAGTGTGGCGCCGAGCGCCTCGGTCACATGGAGGTCCCACGCCTTGCCGACGATGCAGACCGCATCGCAACCGCTCTCCAACAGCGCGGCGAGTCCGGGATCGTCGCACGCCGCCAGGTCCTTGCGGCGAGTTGACCCGAACGCCGAGACCACGGCGGTCTTGAGATCCAAGGAGCGCACGCGCTCGAAGAACTCGATGTCCTTGGGGTTGCTCCCCGGGAACCCGCCCTCGACGAAGTGCACGCCCAGGTCGTCGAGGCGCTGAACGATGCGCAGCTTGTCCTCGACCGAGAGGGACATGCCCTCACGCTGGGTCCCGTCGCGGAGCGTGGTGTCGTAGATGGTGATCATGGAGTGCCCCCGAGGTCCGCCGATCCGCCGCGACCGTGCTTGGTGAAGTGCGGACATGATACCGCGACCCCAACGGTTGACATCTATATCGTGCGCCGATATAACGGTAGGCGATACATCGACACCCGATACAGCCCGCCGACCGGGCGAGAGGCAGAGGCGTATGCCACCGGAAACACAGGGACCACTGACCGAGACGGTCTTCTACGTCCTGCTCGCACTGCACTCGCCGCTCCACGGCTACGGGGTGATGCAGTACGTGGACGAGATCACCGATGGCCGGACCACCATCGGCCCGGGAACGCTCTACGGGGCCCTCACGACCCTCGCCGAGAGGGGCTGGATCGCACCGGTGGAGGGTGACGCCGGTGGCCGCAAGAAGGAGTACGTCATCACGGCCGCGGGCCGCGACGCCGTGGAGACAGAGCTGGTCCGGTTGGAAGAGCTGCTCCGCAACGGGAATCGCATCGCAAGGAAGGGACAGCAATGAGCACTCGGATCATCCACCGGTTGTACTGGGACTTCGAGAAGGAAGAGCTGTGGCTCAACGAGATGGCTGCCAAAGGACTGGACCTCGTCCGCTACCGCTGGGGCACGTACACGTTCGAGCAGGCCGAGCCCGGCGAGTGGATCTACCGGATCGAGCTGCTGCCCGAGTCGGCGCGGAAGCCGGCGAGCCGGCGTTACCTTGAGTTCATGGCCGATTCGGGTGTGCAGACGGTCGCCACCTACATGAGCTGGGTGTACTTCCGCAAGCGCGCCGCCGACGGGCCCTTCGAACTCTACTCGGACATGGACTCCCGGATCGCCCATTACACGCGAGTGCTCAGGCTGTACGGCTCTCTCACCACGGCGCTCGTCGCCACGACCGCGTCGAGCCTGCACAGCGTGACCTTGAACGGCCTCAACTTCTTCACTCTTCCGCTCTTCGTCGTCCAGATCGCGATCCTCGTCGCCTGCGCGGCGTACGCGTTGCGCGTCGCGGCGCGGGTGCGCTCTCTGAAGGCGCAGAAGCAGCTGTTCGAGTAATCGCGCGGAGACCTCGACCAATCCGATCGATCATCATAGGGAGCGGGCAGTGAGCACTCGGACCGTATACAGGCTGTATTGGGACTTCGAGAAGGAAGAGCGCTGGCTCAACGAGATGGCGGCCAAAGGCCTGAACCTCAGCAGCTTCTTCATGGGCGTCTACAGATTCGAGCAGGGGCAGCCCGGCGAGTGGATCTACCGCATCGAGCTG
>DATCIG010000031.1:0-20261 GCA_036507895.1 Coriobacteriia bacterium | reverse complement strand
CCCTCGTATCACTCTCCGACATCGCGCCGGGGCTCGTGTTGGGGGTGTCGCGAGACGTCACCGACTCGAAGCGCCTCGAGCTCGCACTTCGGGAGCACGCGGACGAGGAAGAGCAGATAGCCACCCATGACGTGCTCACTGGTCTCGCAAACCGCCGCGCCTTCGTGGCCGCGCTCGAGAGCGCTGTGGCCCTGGTTCGCCGCGGTGCTTTGTCGACTGCGTTCTTCATGGACGTGGACTACTTCAAACGGTGCAACGATGAGCGCGGACATGGCTTCGGCGACGAGGTCCTGATCTCGGTGGCGAGGCTGCTCAAGGCGGAGGTGCGCGCGGTGGACCTCGTCGCACGCATCGGGGGTGACGAGTTCGCTGCTCTGCTCGCGGGCTCCACCGTGGCCGAAGCCTCAGTGGTCGAGAAGCGGATGAAGGCGAGTATCGAAGCGCTGGGGGACCGGATCGGCGTGCCCATAGGGCTGAGCGTCGGCGTCGTGAGTGTGGGCGCTGACGCGAGCGTCGACGAGATCATCTCCACAGCGGACCAGAGGATGTACGAGGACAAGGCCGACGTCGGCGGCGCCCGAGAGGCTGCCAAGGGGACGTGACCCGTATCACGGCTCGTCCGGTCCGGAGCCGAGGCTGACCCGGTTGCGGCCGGCCGCCTTCGCTGCGTACAGCGCAGCGTCGGCCGCAGCGATCAGTTCGTCACCGGTCCGGCCATCGGCCGGAAAGACGGCGACGCCGAGTGAGACTGTCACTGTGATGGAGGATGCGTCGAACTCGACCGGTGATGCGGCCATCGCAACGCGCAACTGCTCTGCACGTTTTGCCGCACGTGCTTTCGTCATCTTGGGCAGGATCAGCAGGAACTCCTCGCCGCCATAGCGGCAATAGATGTCGCTGGCGCGTGCGTGGCGCTTCATCAGACCGCCGAACACCCGCAGCACCTCGTCGCCTGCAAGATGTCCGTGGTCATCGTTCACGACCTTGAAATGGTCGAGGTCGCCCATGATCACACTGATCGGATACCCTCCGCGCTCCGCCAAGATCAGTTCGCGTCCGAGGGTCTCCTCGAGATAGCGGCGGTTGTAGAGCCCGGTCAATGCGTCGTGTGTCGATTGATCGCGCAGCAGTTCCTGTAGTGCCTGCACCTCACGCTCGGCGCGGGCGCGTTCGCTGATGTCCATGAGGAGACTGATGAGAAGCATCTTTCCGCCGATGTCCATCGCGCTGCTGTGGACCTCGATGTCCACGACGCCGCCATCCTTGCGCCGGCCGCGGAACACGTAGTCGGCATGCTCCACTTCGCCTTGGGGCCGCTTGCGGACGTTCTCCGCGATAAGCGGGCGGTCGTCTTCGATGGCCATATCCAGAGGTCCCAGCTGACGGACCTCGTCGGAGGAGTAGCCGAACATCTCATCGAACTTCGCGTTGGAGTAGGTGAACGTGCCTTCCTCGATGATGACGATCCCGACCAGGGACTGGTTCACCAGCCCGTGGAACTTTGCTTCGGATTCACGCAGCGCCCGGTTGATGAGCTCGTTCTCGCGCAGCGCGGCCTCCAGCTCGGACGTCCGGCGCCGCACCTGTTCCTCGAGAGTGACCGTCGTCTGGAACAGGCTGAAGTGGGAGGCCTGCACGCTGGTGCTGCGCTCGGCGCGATCCATCAACGCACGGTTGATCTTGGTGAGCCGCTCAACCTCCGCAGTCTGGTCGGGCTGACCTGCGGCGGGAAGGGGTGCGGGCTCAGCCATCGGTGGGTCCGTATCCGATGGCGACGCCCGTGAGCGTCTGGTTGACGTGGACACCGTGGTACTGCTCGCCGTAGCTGTTGAAGCCGACGACGTTGCTCGCGCGCATCATCGCTCCCACTCGGTCCACGAGCCCGCTGTGGATGATCTCCAACCTGCGCAGTATGCAGTCGCAGCCGAGCACCAGCTGTGGCGGGCCGACGGCGGTCTCGAGCTCCACGAGGGCCTGCTTCAGGTTCTCCTCCAGATCCTTGCCGCACGCGACGCGTAGAACGATGCCCTCCTCGATCGCGCAGAAGAAGGTCAGGCTGCCGTCGGGGTTGGCCTTCTGGATGGAGCGAACGTAGTTCGTTCCATCGATCACGACGACCACCGGCGAGGTGGCGAAGCGCATGGGATCCAAGCCCTCCAGGCCTGTGCCGGCCAGACGGGAGTACTCCTCGGCGGCCGGCCAGCCGTCGAGTTCCATGACGATCCGATGTTCCGCATCGGCCCGCGTGACCACCACCCGCCGCTCTGTCGGAACGAAGTGCTGGGTCTTGAAGATTTTGAACGGCAGCGCCGTGCTGATCAGCGTCAGGACGGCGCTGTCGGCGCGAAAAGCCCCATCGAAGTACACGTGGGTGCTGCCGAAGTTCAGCCCGTCGCCTGCCGAGCCGCCGACGAGGGGGAGCCCCCCCAGAGCTTCCTGTAGGGCGCTCGTGACAGGTTCCTCGCGGACGGAGAGGCCGTCGATGAGCAGGAATGCGAAGGTGTTGTCCTCGTCGGATCCCGGCTTGAGAGCTTCCAGTCGTTGCAGCAGGCCCTGCACGAGGGACGGAGCTTGCGCCATCTCGAAGCCCTGCAGGCGGTCGATGAGGCCGGTCGCGACCGCGAAGCTTCCGGCAGGGAAGCTCACCCCCGATATGCTGTGATCGCTGCATCCTGCGGGGCCGATCTCACCCGCTGTGGTGCAGCCGACGACTTGGACTCCGGCAAACAGGTGTGCCATCTCATCGGCGAGCGCATCCAAGTCGTACTCGCTCGAGCAGAAGAACATCACCAAGGCCGTGTCGGGCTGCGTCACCGCGGCATGGAATTCGCGAACGGCCTCCCGCGCATCGGTCGCACACGACTGAGCCCTGCGTATACGCGCCTGGTTCTCCATGTCGGTCTCCCTGCCCGGTATGCGCCGGGTTGTCTTTGGCTCACTCCACTCGGCGATTATTCCCTCAACCCGTCCGGGGCAGTCCGCATTCCCGTTGCTGCCGCGCCTCAAGGGGAAGCCGGTTCGACCGCGGACCCGGATACTGGAACGGTTTTCGCTGAAGCGCGATCAAGTTCGGATCAGATACCGCGACAGCATCCGTGTCGCCGCGAGAAACCGCGTAGGTGCAAGCGTTGTCAGCTCAGGATATGCGTCGGGATAACGGGTTCATCGACCTGCACCAGGACATGTTGTCCGGTGTGGCGAGGCTGGAGGGCGGGTTCTCGGACTACGGTTCGAACTTCCTCACCGGCTCGTCGCGTGCCGCTGCGATCTGGTCGTCGCTCTACCCGCACGATCCGGAGAGCTCTCTCCTCATGCAGCTCGAGGCGCACGGGGAGTTGCTCGACTCGCACAGCGCGTCCCTGCGTCTGGTGACCACGGTCGCCGACTTGGATGCGGCCGACGGCAGAACGGGGGTGCTGCCCCACTCCGAGGGGCTCCACCTTCCCGGTATCGAGCCTGAGATGCTCGACTGGCTCTGGACCGAGCGGTCCCTGCGTAGTCTGTCGTTGACGTGGAACCACGAGACCGACTATGGCTTCAGCTGCTACGGCGATGGTGCGGCCCTGCTCAAGCCGGCCGGCCGGAAGTTGGTCCGCGCGCTGGCCGACACTCCGCTGCTGCTCGACCTGGCCCACTTGAACGAGGCCGGGTTCTACGAGGTGCTGGATCTGTATCCGCATCCCGTGCTCGTGACCCACTCGTTCTGCCGCGCGATAGGGGACCATCCGCGCGGCCTGACCGATGAGCAACTGCGTGCCCTGGGAGATCACGGCGGACTGGTCGGGCTGGCGTTCGACCCCGACTTCCTTCACCGGGGGTCGGTCGACGACGCCCTGCGTCACATCGACCGGATCGCGTCGCTGGCCGGCGCGGGCTCGGTTTCCATCGGAAGTGATTGGGGAGTGGCTGCCATGGGCGAACTCGGCGGCCCGGCGTCCCTCCTCGGCCTGCTCGACGCCGTCGGCAGCGGACACGGCCCGGATCTGGCCGAGAGGTTCGCGTATTCCAACGCCTACGACTTCCTTCGCGATCAACTACCCCTTGCCGGATAGCTTCGCCTTGAGCTCGGGGTACGCATGCAACACCATGTCGACCAGTCGCCGGGCCGGTCGGCTCAGAGCGTCGGTGACGGGAATGCCGAGTTCGCGCTCGTATCGTTCGATCGCCTCGGTCACCTCTGCAGCGGTCATGTTCTCGTGGTTGATCGTGAGGCCGATGACCTTCGTGGCGGCAAAGGTCTCGATGAGATTGATCTCGCTCGCCGCGGTCGGCATCGGCAGGTCGGGGAAATCGCCCAGCATCCGTCGCGCCGGCGCGTGCTGGAGGATCACCGCGTCCGCCCGGCTGCCTCTCAGGATGAACGCCGACGACAGGTAGGCGGGGTGGCTCAACGCGCCCTGCCCTTCGATGACGATGACATCGGGGTTCTCGCGTTCGAAGGCCTCGACGATCGTCGCCTCCAGCTCACCGGAGCTGAACTGAGAGGGGATGGCGTCGAGTGCCACCGCGTAGCGAGCGCCCTGCATGATGCTGGTCTGCCCCGTGCCGATCAGGACCGCCTTGATCCCGCGATCGTTGAGTGCCCGTACCAGGACGGTCGCCGTGGTGCGCTTGCCGATCGCGCCATCGGTGCCAAGCACCGCGATGCGCGGGCAGGTGACCTCAGCGATGCGGCCGCAAAACATCCGGAGGTCCTTCTTCGCGCGAGGTCGCCGCACGTCCAGGATCGTCACGTCACCGGCCGCTGCCGCGGACGCGAACTCGGGGTCGTCGTTCAGGAACTCGTGGAGGCCGTTGACGATGTGCATCCCACGGCCGATGGCATCGAGTACCACTCGACGTTCGGTGGGCGAGAGCATCCCGCTGGAGGGCGCCATCCCCAGGATGAAGAAGCGCGGAACGAACCCCGCCAGCGTGATCGCGGCTGCCAGGTCCGCGCAGATCGGGAGGCCGTTCGGTGTGCCGTAGAGTACGGTGCCTGCGTCGAGTCCCGACTTCTCACTGTCGATCACCGAGAGGATCTCGTACTTCTCGGAACGGTGGACCAGGCCGTTGGCGGTCTTGCCGTCGGCCGTGCCGAAATTCGCCTCGCAATAGACGACGGCAGTGTCCCTGGCTTGTTCCTGTTCGAACTCCGAACTCCGGGCGCCCGAAGGCTCCGTGGATCGATGTGATGGCATTGCACCCCCCGATGCGGTTCCCGGTTGAGCCGATGAAGGTATTGTTCCCGTAATCGCCAGGGAGCGATGGAGGCTCCCGCTCGGCAGGGTAGGGTCGTCTGCTATGTTTGGGTCGGGTCTACCCTACACGTGTCGTAGGTGAGAATCGAGAGAGAGATGCCGATCAAGCTCGCGAAAGACACGGAGAAGCACCTCACCGATTCGATCAAGCGCTTCTTCGCCGAGGATATGGATGACGAGATCGGTGATCTCAAGGCTCTGCGGATACTGGACTTCTGCTTGACGGAGATCGGGCCCAGCATCTACAACCAAGCGATCGCCGATGCGCAGACGTTCTTCCAGGAGAAGGTGCTGGATCTTGGCGGCGTGCGCTACGAGGTCGAGTTCGACTACTGGAAGAAGCAGCGGGGCGCTTGAGTCCTTGGAGCCCGGACAGGAGTGGCGTGGAGCGTGTAGGCGTGTTCCCGTTCGGTCAGCCCGTGCTCGCGTCGGCCCAAGAGGACCGGACCGCGAAACGCGTCTTCGTCCTGA
The DNA here is from genome assembly GCA_036507895.1 of Coriobacteriia bacterium. Taxonomy (GTDB): domain Bacteria; phylum Actinomycetota; class Coriobacteriia; order Anaerosomatales; family PALSA-660; genus PALSA-660. Next base: position 14,550 of record DATCIG010000031.1, on the reverse strand, counting down.
GCGAACCGGCGAGCGCGGTCTACGCTCGCTGGTTCGGTGCGGACGGTCGTCAACGCATCGGCGCCGTCGCGGTGGCCTCTGAGCCCGAGATGATCTGGCCCGGAAGCCGGGACGCTGTCCGCGATATCGTCGCCGCCATCACGCTGCCCGCGCATGCTGGCCGCCTTGAGCCGGCCAGCATGCAACTCAACGGGCCGTCAGGCATGGCGTTGGATGACCAGTTCCTCGACCCACTTGGGCTGACTCGCGACGAGGCGTGGCTCTGCGAACTCGTTCCGCATAGCTGCAGAAGCGAAAAGCAGTCGCTGGCGCTGCAGCGCGAGTACGATCCCGTCCGCGATGCACTGGGGCTCCCGGCCTACGAATGGCCGCGTCTGCCGCGTGAGTTGGTCGACCCCGATCGTCGCGCGGAGATCGAGCGCGACCTTCTGGAGTCGGGCGCGGAAGTGCTGGTCACCCTCGGCGAGCAGCCACTCGAGTGGTTCGCTCAGCACTATGGCGCCGAAGCGGAACTCTCCTCATACGGGCGGACCCCGGTCGAGTACGGGATCCTCCACCCGCTCACGGTCGCGGGCAGGAAGTTGTGGCTGTTGCCGCTCGTCCACCCGCGACAGGTGGCACGGCCGGGGAACCACCCCACGGGTTGGTCCGAGTTGCATGCCGCGTGGGTCGGAAGTCGTCTGCCTGCAACGATCGTCGGGTAGCCGATGGTCGGATATGCGGCCGGCCTGCTGCATCGTTTGTGAGCGCAGTGCGGTACTCTTGGCACACCCACAAGACGAGGGGGGGACGCTTTGCCGGCTTTACCCTGGACTCGATATCGCACGGTACCGCTGTGGGGCAAAGCGCTGATGCTCGCGTTGGGCTATGTCGCGGCGGCCGAGGTCGGCAACCTCTTCTCGATCCAGAGCACGTTCGCGACGTTTTGGCCGCCGGCCGGTTTGTTCGTGGCCATGTTGCTCGTGTCCGAACGCAAGGACTGGCCTCTCCTGATCATCGCCGGGGTCGTCGGCAATCTGTGCTCCGACCTGCTGCATGGACGGGCACTCCTCGTGTCGATGGGATTCTCCACCGCCAATGCCATGGAGGCCCTGGTGGCCGCCACGCTGGTGAGCAGGCTCATCGGTATCCGCTCCCGTCTCGACTCGATGCGTGAGGCGTTCGTGTTCGCGGCACTTGGCGCGGTCGCTGCGCCCATGGTCGGTGCCACGATCGGTTCCGCCGTAGTGCTGGCGACTTCACCGAGCGCGGTCTGGTGGACGGTGTGGCTCACGTGGTGGATCGGAGGCATGCTCGGTATCGTGCTGCTGGGCTCACTCGTGCTCACCGCGATCGGACAGTGGGACGAGTATCGTGCCCGCCCGGAGATCGATTGGCGTGCCGCGTTGAGGCCGGTCATCTTGGCACTCGCGATAGCCATACCGTTCGCAGTGGTGGCGTATGAGGTATTCACTCCGCTTGGTGGTGGTACCTCGTGGAAGTTCCTGACGACGCCGGGCCTGGTGAGCTGTGGCATCGTGGGTGGTCCGCTCGGAGCAGCGGCCGGCCTGCTCGTCATCGCTCTTGGGGGCCTTGCCGGGATGGTCGGCGGCGCTCCGGTGTCGGGACTCGCCGCATCCATGGACGCCACGCACCTGTTGCAGGCACAGGCCTTCTTCGTCGTCGGAGGTATCACCGTGCTGACGTTGGCCGGCGTGATCGCCGAGAACCGCCGTCACGCCGTCGAGGCCCGGGACGCGGCGGAACGGTTCCGCCTGCTGTTCGACACCATGCGCGAGGGTGTCTCCTATTGCCGCATGATCTACGACCGTCAGCGCCGCCCCGTCGATTGGGTCTATCTACAGGTGAACCCGGCGTTCGAGGAGATCACCGGGCACCATGACGTTGTCGGGAAGCACGCGTGGGAGGTCATTCCCGATACGAGCGAGACGATCTCGGAGCTTCTCGGGATCTATGGTGAGGTTGCGATGAGTGGCGAGCCCGCGCTGTTCGAATCCGCGGGACGGGTCGCCGGCCGTACTCTGAGGGTCTCCGTCACCAGCCCCTCGAAAGGTGATTTCGCGGTCGTGTTCGAGGACGTCACCGACCGCGTGGCAGGGGAGAATGCGTTGGCTGCGAGTAGCCAGCGTCTCGAGAAGATGGTCTATGACGTCGCCGAGGCGATGGGGAGCGTTGTCGAGGCGAGAGATCCCTACACGCAGGGGCATGAAGTGCGTGTTGCGGCGCTCGCGCGCGGGATCGCTCAGGAGATGGGTCTCTCGGACGATGATCTCGACGAGATCAGCATGGCGGGGCTTCTGCACGACATCGGGAAGCTGCGCGTTCCCGCCGAGATCCTGACGAAGCCGGGCAAACTCTCGGCACCGGAATACGCCTTGATCAGAGAGCACCCGGAAAGCAGTTACGAGATACTTAAGCTGATCGACTTCCCGTGGCCCGTGGCGGACATCGTCCGCCAGCATCACGAGCGCCTCGATGGGAGTGGGTATCCGGCCGGCCTGCGCGGCGACGAGATCATGGCGCCGGCGCGGATCCTCGCCGTCGCGGACGTCGTGGAGGCGATGGCGTCGCACCGCCCGTACCGTCCCGCACTCGGGCTGGAGGCGGCGGTCGCCGAGATAGCCTCACACTCCGAGTGCTACGACGCCGCCGTCGTGCGAGCGTGCATCCGGCTCTACGAGCGTGGTGAGACGGGCCTGTAGCCGGTAACGAGCAGGGCCCCGGCATCGAGTGCCGGGGCCCTTCGTCGTTTGCGACCGCTTTCGGGGCAAGTCCCTACTTGCGGACCCACCTGTAGGTCGTCGCGGAGGACTTCACGTGCGTCACGTCCTCGTGCGTCACGACGATCTTCCACCATCCCGTCTCGAGGGGGCGCCACTTGGTCGTCCATGAAGAATCGTCGCGGTTGCGGGGTCAGACTTTGCGCACGTTGGTCGCCTGCATGCGGCCGTTCTGTCCGGCCGCGATGTCGAACTCGACCTCGGCGCCTTCGTCGAGGGTCTTGAAACCTTCATCCTGGATCTCGGAGAAGTGCACGAACAGATCCTCGCCTGTCTCCTGCTCGATGAAACCGTAGCCTTTATCCGGGTTGAACCACTTGACCTTGCCACGCGCCATGAGAACGCACCCTTTCATAGACCATCGTCGGGTGATGCGCGTTGTTTGTACCCAGTCATCGCCCCGGTGCAGCGCGCCGCAGCGGCCGTTCGTCGCGCCAAGCGGGTGTTCGGCCGGTCCTCTTCGCGGGAACACCTGCAGCGGTGCCGATAGACGTTCACAGGAGGTGTTCGCGTTCGCAGCGTATGCCTGATGTTCCCGTTCCCGGAAGGCGGCCTTTGGCGGATCACTGGACCTCGCATGCGTTCCATGCCGTGGTCATCTCTCCACGGTTAATGTACGGGGATGTGACCATCGGGTTCGATGTGGGTTCGGTCACACTGGCCGGCCGTCCACTGCGCTCGTGGCGTCTCTGGTCGTGGGGCGGCGGGTTCGCGCGCTTCCTCGTCCTTGTTGCCGGGGGAGTCCTGCTCGCGCAGACGATCTTGGCCGCCGACCCCTCACTCGGCGTGACCAGCGCGCTCACCGTCCGTGTGTCCTCCATGGCCGCCGCCTGCGCGATCGCTTTCTGGCTGACCGGCGCTGCGGGCCGGCGAGCGGTGCGCATCGCGCGAGAGCGTTCGCCGGAACGCGTGGTGAAGCTGCCGCTCGCGGATGTGACTTCGGCCAGGTTGGCCGGGAAGACCCTCAAGATCCGTGCGCCGTTCGATCAGGACAACCGCTCGAACCGGTGGAGGTTGCGCCTCGACAGCCACGAACAGGGCGAGAGCCTGATCACGCTTCTCAAAGGTGTTTGAAGTCCCTCGTGCCACCTGCGCGTAACGGCTCACGGAATTCGTGCGCCGATGCATAGATAGGGCTTGCAGACAACCCGAAAACTATGTTGTAGAATGACGCCGCGGACCGAAACGCGGTCCGTACGTTTGCGGTCTGACGAATCGCTTTCGTTGCGGTCAGTCGGATCGCTTTGTTTTGCCCTGAGGGGCGGAAGGTAGGTTTGGAATGGCTGAGGGTACCGTTAAGTGGTTCAACCCGGACAAGGGCTATGGCTTCATCTCCCACGAGGGTGGCGACGACGTGTTCGTGCACTTCTCTGAGATCCAGGGCGATGGCTTCAAGACCCTCGACGAGGGCCAGGCCGTCGTGTTCGACATCACCGAGGGACAGAACGGCAAGAAGCAGGCGAGCAACGTCCGCAAGGCCTAACAGCTAAGCGGCTTGATTTCGAGCTTCGGAAGGGCGGTCCCCCTTGGGACCGTCCTTCTTACTTGTGCCGGCCCCCATGCCGGACCACCAAAGGAAGACGGGTAGACTCCACCACATGTCACTGACTCTCTCGAACGTCACCAAGTCCTTCGGCGAGCGCGTCTTGTTCTCGGACGTCTCGATGCACGTCGCCGGCCGCGCCCGCGTCGCTCTGGTCGGTCCCAACGGGGCCGGCAAGACGACGCTGCTCGAGATCATCTCGGGCGAGATGCAGCCCGACGGCGGGACGGTGACGGTCGGCAAGGGCGAGGTCGTCGGCTACCTCAAGCAGGAGGCCATCGAGATGGCCGGGCGTTCCGCGCTCGAGGAGGTCCTGACGGTCGCCGCTGAGGTGACATCGCTGGAGCATCGGATCTCCGTGCTGGAGGCCGACATCGCAGAGGAGACCGAGGAGGACGAGCGCGAGCGCATGCTCTCCGAGTACGCGCGCATCACCGAACGCTTCGAACACCTGGGTGGCTACACCATCGAGGCCGACGCGCGTGCCGTGATGACGGGCCTTGGGTTCCGTGAGCGCGACATGCAGAAGCAGACGGAGGAGTTCTCCGGCGGGTGGCTCATGCGCATCGCGCTCGCCAAGATCCTGCTGCAGTCGCCGGACATCCTGCTGCTCGACGAGCCGACGAACCACCTGGACCTGGAGTCCGTGACCTGGCTGGAGGGATTCCTGCGCAACTACGATGGCGCGATCCTGCTGGTGAGCCACGACCGCGCGTTCATGGACGGGCTCGTGGACCGCGTCGCCGAGATCGACCTGCGCAAGATGACGGTCTACCACGGCACCTATGCCAGCTACGTCGAGCAGAAGGCGGTGGATCTCGAGCGCCTGCTGGCCTCCAAGGCGAACCAGGACAAGCAGATCGCCGCCCAAGAGAAGTTCATCGAGCGCTTCCGCTACAAGAGCTCGAAGGCCAAGGCCGTGCAGAGCCGCGTGAGGGCCGTCGACAAGATCGAGCGCATCGAGGTGCCCGCGGAGCGCAAGGCGGTCAAGTTCCGCTTTCCGCAGCCCCCGCGTACCGGCGAGGTCGTCATAACGCTCGAGCACGTGAGCAAATCCTACGGACCCCTGGCGGTCTACAAGGACCTCGATCTGAAGCTCTATCGCGGGGACAAGGTGGCGCTCGTCGGCCCCAACGGCGCCGGCAAGTCGACGCTGCTGAAGATGCTCGCAGGTGTGCTCGAACCCGACTCCGGTTCGCGCGAACTCGGCCTTCACGTGAGCACCTCATACTTCGCGCAGCATCAGCTCGAGGCGCTCAACGCGCGCAACTCCGTCTACGCCGAACTCGACAGTGCCGCGCCGACGTGGTCCCAGGGCCAGGTCCGCGGGCTGCTGGGTGCGTTCCTGTTCGAGGGCAAGGACGTCGACAAGAAGGTCTCGGTGCTGTCGGGAGGGGAGCGCGCGCGGCTGGCGCTCGCCAAGATGCTCGTGACGCCGGCGCCGTTCCTGTGCCTCGACGAACCGACCAACCACCTCGACATCATGGCGCGCGACATCCTCGAGCAGGCGCTCGTCTCCTACGAGGGAACGATGGCGTTGATCACCCACGACCGCCACCTCATCCGCGCGATCGCCACCAAGATCATCCATGTCGAAGACGGCGTGGCCACCGTCTACGAAGGCGACTACGACTACTTCCTGTGGAAGCGCGAGCAGGCCAACGCCCCGGTCGCCGCCAGCGTCGCCAAGCAGGCCGCACCGGCTGCGGCCTCCGCCACAGGCCAGGAGGGCGCTGCCCCGCGTAGCGGCGGTAAGAAGACGAAGGAACAGAAGCGCGCCGAGGCCGAGGCCCGCAACAAGGCGTATCGCTCCGGGAAACCTGAGAAGTCCCGCATCGGCGAGCTCGATATCGCCATCGCGACGGCGCAGGCGCGGGATGTCGAGCTGCTCGAGCTGCTCGGTAAGCCGGAACTCTACGTGGACAAGGCGGCGTTCGACGCGGCGATGGCGGAGTACGGGGCGCTCAAGTCGCGTCTGGCCGCTCTCGAGAAGGAGTGGCTCGAGCTGACCGATGCGCTCGAGCACCTCGATCCCGAGGAGCCGGCCAAGCCCACCAAAGCTCCGCGACGTCACCACTCGTGATAGACATAGCCTTCTACCTGCGGTTTCTCAATACTTTGTAACAATCGTTTACAAAGTATTGGCGCGTACCCTATCATCGGTGCAAGGGGAGCGGGTCGGAGTAGAGACTCCCTGCGGCAGGTGAGGTCCGATCAGGGACCGGGGTTCGACAACCGGACGGAGCGAGTATGCTCGGCGCGTCCACGCAGGCACTGCTGTTCGTACTCGGCGCCGCTGTGGCGGCGGTCTCCTTCGTGGGTCTGGTGTTCGGCGCCAACGCGCTGCTGTCTCCTCGCAAGCCGAACCCCGCGAAGCTCGAGCCGTACGAGTGCGGCATGGAGCAGGCCGGCGATCCGCACGTGCGGTTCCCTCTGCGGTTCGCCTCCATCGCGGTGATCTTCGTCATCTTCGACGTGGAGTCGGTGCTGCTGTTCTCGGTCGCGTCGCGGATCCGCGGCGACCTGTCCGGAGGCCTCGCCTTGCTGGCCTTTTCGGTGCTGCTCGCCTTCGGGCTCTTCTATGCGTGGAGGACGGGGGCGCTGAAGTGGCGCTCGTAGACTCGATCACCTCCGCCCTCGAGAGCATGCCCGGCGGCGGGATCATCCTGACGAGCCTGGACGCGCTCGCGGACTGGTCGCGCGGGCAGTCGTTGTGGGCGATGCCGATGGGAACGGCCTGCTGCGCGATGGAACTCATCGCGGCGTCGTTCTCGAAGTTCGACTTCGACCGTCTGGGGACGTTCCCGCGCCCCGACCCGCGCCACACCGACGTGATGATCGTGGCCGGCACCATAACCAAGAAGATGCAGCCCGCCGTCCGGCGGCTCTACGACCAGATGGCCGAACCCAAGTACGTGGTCGCCATGGGTAACTGCGCGGTCAGCGGCGGGATCTTCTACTACGACACCTACTCCGTGGTGCGCGGAGTCGACGAGTTCATGCCGGTCGACGTCTACATCGCCGGCTGCCCGCCACGGCCCGAAGCGCTGCAGGACGGCGTGTTGCGCCTGCGTGAGCTCATCCACACCCGTTCGCTGTCCGAGGGACGTACCTATGAGCGCGACCTGACCCTTCCCGGACTCGACAGCCCGCGCGCCGGAACGACCGACGCTGTGCGCCCTATCGGTGACCTGCCGTCGGCCGACGGCACGGGTGGTGGCCTGTGAGCGCGCGCGAGGGCGAGAGCAACCTCGAGTATCTGCAACGCAAGCTGTGCGGGGTCTACCCGGACCTGTGCCCGATGTTCTCGATCGAGTTCGCGGATTGCGTACTCGCCGTCCCGCGCACGGTGCTGCACGGTGCCGCGGAAAACCTCAAGGCGCTGGGATTCGAGCGGTTCGGCTTCGTCACCGCCGTGGACCGCGGTGAGGACTTCGAACTCGTCTACCGACTGCAGTCGAGCCGTTTCGGCGCCGGCATCTTCCTCAAGACGGAGATCGCGCGCGACGAAGCCGCTATCGAGACCATGACCGACCTGTGGCCCGCCGCGGACTGGCAGGAGCGCGAGGTCTTCGACTTGTTCGGCATCGACTTCATCGGGCACCCGGACATGCGACGCATCCTGCTGGCGGACGACTGGATCGGCCACCCGCTGCGCAAGGACTACCAAGACGATTCCGTCATCCCGCGTCCCGACTACATCTAGAGGGGAGGTACGCCGTGCCGTTGGAGATAGAGAGCAACACTCCCGTGATCGACGAGAGCGGTCGGAGTGTCGACCGGCTCGTGGTGAACATCGGGCCGTCGCACCCCTCCACGCACGGCGTCTGCCGCATCATCGCCACTCTGGACGGCGAGACGGTCATCAAGGCGGAACCGGTGATCGGTTACCTGCATCGCGGCATCGAGAAGATGGCCGAGAACCGCACCTACCTTCAGGTCGTTCCGTTGACCGACCGTCTCGACTACGTCGGCTCGATGTACGCCAACTGGGCGTACTGCCGCGCCGTGGAGCGTCTCGCGAGCATCACCGTGCCGGAGCGCGCGGAGTACATCCGCGTGATCGTGTGCGAGCTGCAGCGCATCGCTAGCCACATGATGGGCGTCGGCGCCTCGGGCGCGGACACGGGCGCGGCCACGGCGTTCATCTGGGCGTTCGAGGTGCGCGAGCGCATCGTCGACCTCTTCGAGCAGCTGTGCGGGGCTCGCCTGACCTACAACTATGTCCGGCCTGGTGGAGTGTCCGCTGACCTGCCCGACGGCTGGATCGAGAAGTGCCGCGAAGTCGTGCGGTGGGCGCCGGACCGTCTCCGAGAGTTGGACGCGCTGTTCTTCGGCAACATGATCGCCGCCGGCCGTATGAAGGGCATCGGCGTGCTTTCCGAAGCCGATGCGATCGCGTGGGGCGCGACGGGACCGGTCGCGCGCGCCTCCGGCGTGCTGTTCGACCTGCGGAAGAACGACCCCTACTCGGTCTACCCGCGCCTCGACTTCCGTGTTCCGGTGGGCGACAACGGTGACTGCTTCGACCGCGGGCGCATCAAGCTCATGGAGGCGATCGAATCCTGCCACATCGTCGAGCAGGCGCTCGAGCAGATCGAGCCGGGTCCCGTGAGCGCCGAGGGATTGCCGCGCCTGATCCGGCCCCGTGCCGGCGACGCGTACGACCACATCGAGTCCGCGCGCGGCTCTCTCGGCGTCTACCTCGTCTCCGACGGCGGTCCGCGTCCGTACCGCATGAAGGTGCGCTCGCCGGCCTTCTGCAACCTGCAGTTGCTGGGTAAGCTCGCCATCGGCCACACCGTGAGCGACCTGATCGTCATCCTCGGCTCGCTCGACCCCGTGTTCGGGGAGGTGGACCGGTGAGCTCACTGCTGAGCGGCGTATTCTTCGGGCTCCTGTGCGGCACCGCCATCGCCCTCGCCGCGCTCTTCGGCGTGTGGTGGGAGCGCAAGGTCTCCGGCCGCATGCAGATGAGGTTCGGACCCCAGCAGGCCGGGCCCGCAGGCCTGCTCCAGACGCTCGCCGACACCATCAAGCTCGTCCTCAAGGAGGACGTCACTCCGCGCGCGGCCGACGCCCGCCTGTTCCGCATGGCGCCCCTCCTGGTCTTCACGCCGGTCGCCATGTCACTGCTCGTGATCCCCATCGCCACGGGATGGGCGCCGCTCAACAGCAGCATCGGCATGCTGTTGTTCCTCGCGGTGCCGTCGGCGTCCGTGCTCGGCGTTCTGCTCGGAGGCTGGTCGTCGGCCAACACCTTCGGCACGCTCGGCGGACTCCGCGGCGCCGCCCAGATGATCAGCTACGAGGTCCCGCGGACGCTGTCGGTGCTCGCGCCGGTCGTGCTCGCCGGCACGCTGCGTCCCGCGGCCGTGATGGGTGCCTGGGCCTGGTGGTGGCTGCCGCTTCTGGCCGTGGCCTTCGTCATCTACCTGATCTCGTCGATCGCTGAGATGAACCGCGGGCCGTTCGACCTGCCCGAGGCCGAGTCAGAGCTCGTGGGCGGCTACTTCACCGACTACACCGGCATCCGCTGGGCCATCTTCATGATGGCCGAGTACGGCGCCATGCTCGCTGCTTCGCTGTTCGGTGCCGCGGTGTTCCTCGGTGGCACCAACGGCCTTCCAGGGTTGCTCGGCGCGGCCGTGCTGCTCGCCAAGGCGATAGGCATCGTCACGGTGATCATGTGGGCGAAGTGGACGTTCCCGCGATTCCGCCAGGACCAGCTGATGCAGCTGGCCTGGAAGGTCCTGACGCCTATGGCGCTCGTCCAGCTCCTCGTGGCGGGGGCGGTGGCTGTCGCATGGCTGAAGTAGAGCGCGCGGACCGCGATCCGGGCCTGATCTACGTGAGCGAGCCGCCCCGCAGCGGGTTCGCCGCGTTCCTGGCCGGATGGCGTTCGATCGCCATCGGCCTCGGCCTCACCGCCCGGCGCTCCGCCGAGAAGCCGGGAACCGTGCGCTACCCGTTCGAGAAGCTCACCATGTCGCCGAGATGGCGTGGTGCGCTGCGCCTTCGCGGGGTCCTTGGCCGTGACGACGTGGCGCTCGTGAGCGCCCAGCCACCGCACCACAACGAGCTCATCGCATCGTTGCTCGACAGCGGACACCTGTCGCCGTGCATGGGGACGTGCCCGGCGAACGTCGACGCGCGCGGTCAGAACTACCTGATCGCCGACGGGAAGGTCGCCGAGGCCTACGAGCTGGTGCGCGAGCGCAACATCATGCCCGGTGTGCTCGGGCGCATCTGCCACCATCCCTGTGAGGGCGCGTGCACGCGGGCGCGCTACGACGCTCCGATCGCGATCCGGCCGCTGCATCGCTTCTCCTACGAGGCGTACGCCTCCCAGCGTGCGGAGCGGGTGAAGCCGCTGCCGGTCACGCAGAAGAAGATCGTCGCCATCATCGGGTCGGGTCCATCGGGGCTGGCGGCCGCACTCGACCTCATGCGGCTCGGTTACGCCGTGACGGTCTACGAGAAGTACGACAAGCCCGGCGGCGCCCTGTATTCGGGTGTGCCGGCGTACCGCCTTCCCCGCGAGGTGCTCCACTCCGAGATCGACGATCTCGTGACGATGGGGATGCAGCTCAAGTGCGGGGTCGAGGTCGGCAGCGACGTCAAGCTCGCCGACCTGCGGTGTGACTTCGATGCCGTCCTCATAGCCGCCGGGCTTCAGACGAGCCGCATCCTGCCGATCCCGGGCGCTGACGCGAAGGGCGTGCGTGGGGCGCTCGAGTTCCTGCGTTCCGCCAACTGGGAGAACGAGGCGGGCGTGCGTGGGAAGCGCGTTCTCGTGATCGGCGGCGGCAATGTGGCCGTCGACGTGGCCCGCTGCGCGCTGCGCGTGGGCGCGACCGAGGTGCGTCTGGCGTCGCTCGAGTCGATGGATGAGGTCCCGGCGCATCCTTGGGAGGTCGAGGAAGCGCTTGACGAGGGGATCATCGCCACCTGCTCGGTCGGCCCTGAGAGTGTCGAGGTCGAGAACGGGCATGTCGTCGGACTTCGCGTGCGGGAGTGCCTGTCCGTGTTCGACGAGACAGGACGCTTCTCACCTCAGATGGGGGAGAACACCCACTTGCTCGAGTGCGATGTCGTGGTGTTCGCCATCGGTCAGGCCAGCGTGCTCGAGCCGGTCGTGGCGGGCACGGATGTGGCCCTCAACGAGCGTGGGAACCTGCTCGTCGACGGCACGCTCTTCACCACCAAGAGCCGCGGAGTGTTCGCGTGCGGCGAGGTCGTGACGGGGCCCGGTTCCGCCATCGGGTCGATCGCGACAGGGCATGAGGCCGCAGACTCGATCCACCGCTTCCTCCAGGGAAAGGACATCGCGGCCGACCGCACGCCGCGCCCCGTCCCGGTCTTCGAGAAGCACGCGCCTGCCTCGCTCGAGGGCGTCGAGCCCGAGCGGTGGCGCGCCCCGATGACCATGGAGCCGCCCGTCGAGCGTGTGAAGGACTTCCGGCCGGTCGAGTCCGGCATGACCGTGGCCGACTCGCAGCACGAAGCGGCGCGGTGCCTGCGCTGCGCTTCGGAGGTGTGCGTGGGCTGTACGTTCTGTGCCCGCACCTGTCCCGACTACGCCATCACGGTCGAGCGCGTCGACACCCCCGGCGCCCGCTGCGTCACGAGATACGACCTCGACCTGACGAAGTGCTGTTTCTGCGGCCTGTGCGCCGAGCAGTGCCCGACCGGCGCGCTGACGCACACCGGCCAGTACGAGTTGAGCTTCTACCACCGTGAACTGGCGCTCTTCGACGTCGGAGAGATGCAGCGCGACGGGGCCACCACCCGCGCGACCGGGCGCGACGGTATCGAGTCCCACCCGTGCGATCCGATCGAGGGAGGCGCGCCAAGATGACCACGACGATCGTATGGTGGCTGCTCGCCGCGCTCACGCTCGCGGGCGCCGTGGCCGTGATCACGGTCCGCGAGATGACGCGGCTGATCCTTGCGCTCGGAGTCTTCCTGCTCGGGATCGCGGGGCTGTACGCCTACTTCGGCTTCGGGCTGCTGGCAGTCGCCGAGATCTTCGTCTACGTCGGCGGCGTGCTCGTGTTGTTCTTACTCGCGATCACCGTCATGGGGCGCGATGCCGAGGGGCGCGCGATCGCGCGCAGGTTCGACCCCGCCGCCGCGACCGTCAGCGCCGGGCTCGCTTTCGTTCTCGTGATGGCGCTGCGTCCCTCTCCGCCGGCGTCGCTGCCCGTGTCGGGCGTGAGCGTCGAGCGGACCGCCGCGGCGTTGCTCGGTCCCTGGCTGCCCCACTTCGAGATCGTCGGCGTGCTGCTGCTCGTGGCGCTCGCCGCCGCGCTCGCCATCGTCGGGGGAGGCGAGGACCGGTGACCATGATCGGGATCGGCGTCGTCGTCATCCTCGGGATCGTTCTGGCCATCGTGCTCTCCATAGGAGGCGGTGACGAGTGACGACGCTCGTGCTCTCCTGCTTGCTCGTCGCGATCGGCCTCTACGGCGTGCTGACCCGACGTGACCTCGTCGCCATCCTCGCTTCGGTCGAGGTGATGCTTGGCGGCTCATCGTTGCTTCTCGTCGCGTACGCCGCCGCGGGCCACGCCGCTCCGGCCGGGCAGGGCTACGCGCTCATCGTCCTCGCCGTGGGCGCCGCCGAGGCGGCCATCGGCATCGCGCTGTTGGTCGCACTCGTGCGGCGCGGACGCACGAAGATCGATGAGATCACGGAGGTGCGCGGGTGAACGCGCTTGCGCAGGCTCCCTACGTCGCGGTCCTCGTGCCGCTCGCCCTCGCCGGGCTGTTGGCCGCGGGCGTGCGCGTGTGGGGTCGCGCCTCGGCGTGGATCGCACTCGCCGGTCCGTTGACGATGCTGGCCGTGGGCGTCGCGTCACTCGGCGGCGGGGCCTCCGGGTCGGTCACCTGGCTGCGCGCCGGGACGTCCGCGCTTCGCGTCGGCTATGACGCCGATCCGCTCGCCGCGCTGATGCTGCTCGTCGTCGGTACGGTGGCCGCGTGCGTGATGGTCTACTCGATCGGCTACATGCACGGTGAGAAGGGCTTCGTCCGCTACTACGCGTTGCTGAGCCTCTTCACTGCCGCGATGGCGGTCCTCGTGATGGCAGCGGACCTCATCACGCTGTTCGTCGGGTGGGAACTGGTCGGCACGTGCTCGTTCCTGCTCATCGGGTTCTGGTACGACCGGCCGCAGGCGGCGGAGGCGGCACGCAAGGCGTTCCTCGTCACCCGCATCGGTGATGCCGCGATGCTGCTCGGCATGGCGGTCCTGTGGAACGCGACCGGCACACTCGAGCTCTCCGCCGTCTTCGCCAAGGTCCCGGCGCTCGCGCCCGGCGTCGCGGCTGCGGCGGCGCTGCTGCTGCTCGCCGGTGCCGTGGGCAAGTCCGCGCAGTTCCCGCTCCACATCTGGCTACCCGATGCCATGGAGGGCCCGACGCCGGTCTCGGCGCTCATCCACGCGGCGACGATGGTCGCCTCGGGCGTCTTCCTTGTCGCGCGCGTGTGGCCACTGTTCGCCGCTGCCCCGGCCGCCCGCGAGGTTGCACTTGTGCTCGGCGTGATCACCGCGCTCGGCGCCGCCGGCGCGGCGCTTGGCCAGACCGACATCAAGAAGGTCCTCGCTTACTCGACGATCAGCCAGCTCGGCTTCATGTTCGCGGCACTCGGCGTCGGCGCCTGGCAGGTCGCCATGTTCCACCTGGTGACGCACGCGGCGTTCAAGGCGCTGCTGTTCCTCGCCGCCGGCTCCGTGATCCACGGCAGCGGCACGCAGGAGCTCGCGCTCATGGGCGGGTTGCGCAAGCGCATGCCGGTCACCGCGGCGGTCTGGATCGCCGGGGCGGTATCGCTCGCGGGCGTCTTCCCGGCCGCCGGCTTCTTCTCCAAGGACGCGATCGTCACCACGGTGCTGCACACCGCGCCGTGGGCGGGGGTCGCTCTGCTGCTCGGGGGCGCGCTGACCGCCTGCTACGCGGCCCGCACCACGCGTCTCGCGTTCTTCGGCGCCGAGCGCGGCGAGACCCACGCTCACGAGTCGCCGCTCACCATGACGGGTCCGCTCGTTGTGCTGGCGGTCGCCGCTCTGGGACTCGGCGCGGCCGCAGCCGGCATCTCCACTGTGCTCGGCGCCGAACCGGAGTCGCTCTCCTTGGTCGTCGCCGCTCTCGCACTCGGCTTCGCGGCGGTCGGCGGCGTCATCGGGTGGATCACGGCGGGTGCTCCCACCGGTGCTACCGCG
>DATCIG010000030.1:0-11906 GCA_036507895.1 Coriobacteriia bacterium | reverse complement strand
CGACCACCACGTCGGTCTCGGCCTCGGCCAGACGCGCCGCCAGATCCCGGGAGTGCGTCTCCGTGAGCGAGAGGTCGAGCTTCGAGAGCGCCTGTCGGATCCAGGCGATCGTGTGGACGTCATCGGAAACGAGGATCGCTCGGCGCATGTGCACGATTGTAGCCCTCCTCCCTCGGCGATCGGGGAATGCGGACGGCGCCGGACGGGGTGACCCCGCCCGGCGCCGTTGCCGTGAACGTGTGCGTACAGTCGCGTGCTAGACGGTCGGCAGGTACCGGTCGAGCTCCCACTCGGAGACCTGCAGACGGTACTCGTCCCACTCGGCGCGCTTGTTCTTCACGTAGAACGAGTGGATGTGATCGCCGAGGACTTCTTTCATGAGCTCGGAGGCCTCGAACTTGTCGATCGCCTCGCCCAGGGTGCCCGGCAGGAGGTTGATCCCGGCGGCGTCGAGCTCGGCGTCGGACATGTGGAAGATGTTGTTCGTGGCCTCGGGAGCCAGCTCGAGCTTCTCCTCGATGCCCTTGAGGCCGGCGCCCAGCATGACGGCGAAGGCGAGGTACGGGTTGGCCGACGGGTCAGGCGAACGAAGCTCGAGGCGGGTGGCCACTTCCTTGCCCGGCTTGTACATCGGGACGCGGACCAGAGCGGAGCGGTTACGGCGGGCCCACGCGATGTAGACGGGGGCCTCGTAGCCCGGCACCAGGCGCTTGTAGGAGTTCACGAGCGGGTTGGTGACGGCGCAGAACTCCGGCGCGTACTTGAGCAGGCCGGCGATGTAGTGCTTGGCGATCTTCGAGAGGTTGTAGCCCTCGGGATCGTTGGCGTCGAAGAAGGCGTTGCCGTCCTTGTTGAACAGCGACTGGTGGACGTGCATGCCGGAACCGTTCTGGCCGAAGATCGGCTTCGGCATGAAGGTGGCGTACACGCCGGCCTGCATGGCGATCTCCTTGACGACCAGGCGATAGGTCATCACGTTGTCGGCCATGCCGAGAGCGTCCGAGTAGCGGAGGTCGATCTCGTGCTGCGACGGGGCGACCTCGTGGTGCGAGTACTCGACCGGGATGCCCATCTTCTCGAGCGTGAGCACGGTGTCACGGCGGAGGTCCGACGCGGAGTCGAGCGGCGTCAGGTCGAAGTAGCCGCCGTTGTCGAGGACGACGGTGTCCTGATCGTCTTCGAAGTAGAAGTACTCGAGCTCGGGACCGACGTACATCGTGTAACCGAGGTCCGCGGCCTTCTGGCACATACGCTTCAGAGCGTAGCGGGGATCGCCCTCGAAGGGGGTACCGTCGGGCTTGGTGATGTCGCAGAACATGCGGCCGACACCCTGCTCCGCGGGACGCCACGGCAGGACCGCGAACGTGTCGGGGTTCGGGTAGGCGACCATGTCGGACTCTTCGAGGCGGGTGAAGCCGTCGATGGAGGAACCGTCGAAGCCCATGCCCTCCTCGAATGCACCCTCGAGTTCGGTGTCGGTGACGGCGAACGACTTGAGAACGCCCAGCACGTCGGTGAACCAGAAGCGCACGAAGTGGACGTCACGCTCCTGCACGGTCTTGAGCACGAAATCCTTATCGAACTTTGCAGCCATTTTCCGTGTCCCTTCCTCTACTGTCGTCCCGCCTGCGCACCGTCGAATCGGTGCCGGCGTCGGTCACAACATCGGTACGCGAACGACATTACTACCGCTCGTGTTTCCGATGCGTTACGGTTTGTACCCGCCCGCGGGTCCGAGAACGGGCGACGTGGGGCGGGGTACGGGACCGGAACGACTCTCGAGGGGGCGGCAAGCTGATGCTCATCGGCGACAAGGTATATCTGACGACGCTCGACCACGCCAACGCCGAGACGGCGCGCGGTTGGGTCAACGATCCCGAGGTCAACCGCTACCTGCTGACGGGCCAGATTCCCGTCTCTGCCGTGGCTGAGGCCGAGTTCTACGCGGGCGCCGAGCGCCGCTACGCCGACCGCACCGGCTTCATGTTCGAGATCCACGTCAAGGACAGCGGCCTCTACATCGGCAACTGCGGACTCGACGGCGTGGACCTGGTCCATCGCCACGCCGAGATCGGCATCGTGATCGGCGACCTCAGCCAGCAGAACAACGGCTTCGGCCGCGACGCCATCCGCTGCCTCCTGCGCTTCGGCTTCGACACGCTGGGGCTGCACCGCATCGAGATCCGCTACTCGACCGACAACGAGCGCGCGGCGTACCTCTACCGCTCGATCGGCTTCAAGGACGTCGGCGTGCTGCGCCAGCACACCTTCTCCCGCGGCAGGTGGGAGGACGAGGGTGTGCTCGACATGCTCGCCGACGAGTGGGCGCAGCTGCGCGACTGAGACACGACAAGGTGAAGCCGGCGGGGATAGCACTCCCCCGCCGGCATGAAGTCCGTTTGCCGCTATGGCTTCTCGACGGGCGTTCCTTGCTTTGCGGCATCCCGCACCGCATCGGGGGAGAAGAAGTCGCTGGGCAGTGTCGCCGGATCGAGCTGCTCGATGACCTGGAGCGTGGCGCCCTTCGAGATGACGCCGCTCTTGCCGTCGACCTCGTAGGGGTTGTCCCGCACCCACGTCTTCAGGAGGTAGTCGGACTTGCGCATGGTCACCGTCATCTTGTCATCCGCCCCGTCACCCGAACTGCAGGTAACGACCCAGTACTCGTCACCGTCGATCGTCTTCGTGCCGGCGACCTTCGCGCTGCCGTCGGCGATCTGGGCGCGCATATACGGAATCCAGTCGTCGAGTGGTGTCTCGATTCGCTGGTCGGTCGCGTCATACTCGACCAGCCGCGCGTCAGCAGGGTATTTCGCATGGAACACGATGTCGCGCTCACTGGTACGAACGTGTATCTCGTTGAGCGATCCGTCGCTGCTGTCCACGAGCTCCTCGCGAAGCCGCTTGCCCTCGGCATCCACCCACACCGACCAGCGCTCGTTCGTGTTGTAGAGCACATCGCCGGTCGTGCTCTTATCCTTCTGGGTGTAGGTCATCTCAAGGTGAAGCACCCGGCCAGGAACCTGGAACAGCAGCGCCTCCGCGGCCTTGCCACGAGCGAACGCGGCGCTCTGCTGCCCCGGCGCGAGTGCGACTGCGGCAACCGCGATCACCGCGACTGCCGCTGCAAGGCCGCCGGCCATGCGCCACGACCGCTGCCGCAATGGCGACTCGACCGACGCACGTTGCGAACGGAGCGCTCGCATCTTCACCCGCGTAAGGGCGTCCTCACCGGCGACTGGGGGCATGTCGACGCGCACCCCATCGACGAACGCCTCTCGTGAATCGTTGTACTCAGACACAGTCAGCACCTCCCACAAGGCTCGTATCGGGGCCTACGCCGTCGCGTTGCATGTTTCGGCGTAGTCGATCGATCGCTCGATAGAAGGTCATCTTCGCTGCGCTCTCGGACTTGCCGACGAGACGCGCTATGTCGGCAAACGAGCGAACCTCGGCGATGCGGAGGTAGATGGTGAGGCGTTCCGCCTCACTGAGGCGGCGCACGTACTCCCAGGAGTCGGGTTGCGTCCACCCGTCCGTCTTGGCGGACACCTGTTCCGCGAGGCGCGACTGGAGCATGGTCCGGCGCTTGGCTGTGCGGTGCTGGCTTGCGCACAGGTTGCGAGCCACCCGGATCAGCCACGCTTCGACGTACTCGGGAGCCACGTGATCGCCCTTCGCAAGAAAGCGAGCGAACGTCTCGGCCGCGACGTCCTCACCCTCCTGCGACGATCCCATCGAGTAGGTGCAGTAACGCAGCACGGCCGGCCCGTGTGCGCTCCACACCGATTCGAACCTCTCGTCGTCCACTCCCGCTCCTTTGCCAGCGATGACCTTCGCAGCGTAAACGACCGAGCCGGCCGGAAAGTCACAAAGCGAATACCGATGTCGATCGCGAGTCACATGCGGCCGAACCCCATCGCGGTCGTGCCGAATGAGCCCTGATCGTTGGGTTACCATGCCCCTCATGAACACCCACCCCACGTCCATGATGACGATGTCGATGCCCGAGCCCGGGTCTATCGGCGCGTGTACCGAGCCCGGGCAGAGCGTCTAGCGCACACCCACAGCGGTGTCGCATTCACCGCATCGGTCATCGTCAAGTGAACGTGGAGTCCCCCAAATGCCTCCCCCTTTCGTATCCCTCGGGCATCCGTGTCCGTATCTCCCGCACCCCGGCACGCGCCGGTCCTCCGTCGACGAGACGCGAGCGGCCGGACGGCGCGGCCGAATGCGCAAGCCCGCGAGTCGCGGCGGCGGCCCTCGATGCCGCTGGCGACGCGGGCACAGTCCTACAAAGCGCCCGGTGCCTCCGTAACGGGCGAACAGACCAAGGAAGCCGACACGTGATCGAGTTCAGAGACCTGTCAAAGACATACACCGCGAACGGGGTCGGACACTCGGCCCTGGAGCACATCGACCTGACGATCGAGGATGGCGACATCTTCGGCATCATCGGCATCAGCGGGGCGGGAAAGAGCACGCTTGTGCGCTGCATCAACCTGCTCGAGCGCCCCACCTCCGGGTCGGTCATCATCGATGGTGTCGACGTGACCGGGTTCGACGGCCGCAAGCTGCTGGACCTTCGCGCGACCATAGGGATGGTCTTCCAGACCTTCAACCTGTTCGCGCAGCGGACGGTACTGGAGAACGTCACGTTCCCCCTCGAGGTCCGCGGCGACTCGCGTCACGACCGTGAGACCCGCGGTCGCGAGTTGCTCGAGTTGGTCGGGCTCTCCGAGAAGGCCTCCGCGTATCCCGCACGCCTGTCCGGAGGTCAGCAGCAACGCGTTTCCATCGCGCGGTCGCTCGCCAACCACCCCAGCGTCATCCTCTGTGACGAGGCGACGTCCGCCCTGGACAGTCTGACGACGAACTCGATCCTCAAGCTCCTTCGCCAGATCAACCGCGATCTGGGCGTGACGATCGTGGTGATCACGCACGAGATCTCCGTGGTCGAGAAGATCTGCAACAAGGTGGCCGTCATCGACGGAGCCCGCATCGTGGAGCAGGGCGCCACTGCGCACGTTCTCGCCCACCCCCAGCAGGACGTGACGAAGCGTCTTCTCGGGGAGGTGCGTTGGGATGCGTGAGTTCATCACCCAGTACGGCCAGCTCCTGATCCAAGGTACCGGCACGACGATAGTCATGACCGGCGTCTCGACGCTGTTGGCGTATGCCCTCGGCATACCGCTCGGCGTACTCGTGACCGTCACTGCGCCCGGCTCGCTCCGCCCTCACAAGGCGTTCAACGGCGTTCTTGGTTGGATCGTGAACGTCGGGCGATCGATCCCCTTCATCATCCTGCTCGTCGCACTCATACCGCTCACGCGATTCATCGTGGGCACGTCTCTGGGCACTCCGGGAGCGATCGTCCCGCTCGTGATCGCGGCGACGCCCTTCGTCGCCCGCATGATCGAGGCCGCGTTGCGAGAGGTGGACGCCGGTGTCATCGAGGCCGCGCAATCCTTCGGCTCTTCGGCTCTACAGATCATCTGGAAGGTGATGCTTCGGGAGAGCCTGCCCTCGATCGTCCGAGGCGTCTCGATCACGTTCATCACCCTGTTCGGATACTCCGCGATGGCCGGCGCGATCGGCGCGGGTGGGCTCGGAGACATCGCGATCCGGTACGGCTACTACCGCTACCAGGACGATGTGATGTTCGCGACGATCGTCATCCTCATCGTCCTCGTACAGCTCGTCCAGTCCGTCGGCGATCTTGTTGCCCGGCGGATCGACCGACGCGACCGCTAGACGGCGGACCGCACGGTCCGGAACAACACACACACGACGAGCCCGTCACAGGCGGGCCGTCACTGAAGAAAAGGATCCGACATCATGGCAGATCTCGACAGCACCAAGACTCCCGCGAGCGGCGCGACAAGCGGCGCGGGCCGGTTCAAATCCAAGCGCGTACTCGTATCCGCGATCGTCGGAGTGGTGGCGGTGGCAGCGATCGCGGCCTACTTCGCCTACGGGAACCCCACAGCCTCCGACGCGAAGTCGGCCGCCGCGGCCCCGGCAGCAAAGACCGTTCTCAAGGTCGGCGCCTCGCCCACCCCGCACGCGAAGATCCTCGAGCAGGTGAAGGCCGACCTGGCCAAGGAGGGTATCGACCTTCAGATCATCGAGTACACGGACTACGTCCTGCCGAACACCGCAGTCCAGAACGGCGAGAACGACGCCAACTACTTCCAGCACGTCCCGTACCTCGATGACTTCAACAAGAAGAACGGCACCACCATCGTCTCCGTGGCCGCCATCCACTTCGAGCCCCTCGGGATCTACCCGGGCAAGACCGCATCGTTCGGCGCGCTGAAGGATGGCGCCAAGATCGCCGTCCCCAACGATGCGACCAACGAGGCGCGCGCACTCCTGCTCCTGCAGGACCAGGGTCTGCTCAAGCTCAAGGACGGCGTCGGCCTCGAGGCGACGCCCAACGACATCGTCGAGAACCCCAAGAACATCGAGTTCGTCGAGGTCGAAGCGGCCGCAGCGCCTGCCACACTCAAGGACGTCGACCTCGCGGTGATCAACGGCAACTACGCGATCTCCGCAGGCCTGTCGATCAGTACGACCCTCGCAAGCGAGGCCGCCGACTCCGTTGCGGCCACAACGTTCGGCAACATCGTCGCGGTCAAGGCGGGCAACGAGAACAAGCCCGCCATCCAGGCTCTGGTCAAGGCCCTCAAGTCCGACAAGATCAAGAAGTACATCCAGGAGACCTTCGGCGGTTCGGTCGTCGCGCTCTTCTAGGACGATCCCCCGAGATCGGCACAGGTGCCCGGCGCGCCTCGCGTGCCGGGCACCGGAGGAACAGACGAAGGCCCGAGGACTGACGTCCTCGGGCCTTCTCGTGAATGCGATCGGAGCGACGACCTACATCGGCGCGTAGAGCTTCCCGTACGGGCGGTGTGACACCGGGACGAGCTTGGTGAACGGCTGGGACATGATCTCGTCGGCGTCGAAGCCGAAGGCCGTCGCGTACTCCTCCACGAGCGGACGCAGGACCTTCATGTCCTCGTCATCGGCGGTGAAGATGCCGCACTCCTTGCCCACCTGCCACGTCTCGACACTGCCGCGCAGGTAGATGACGCCGCCGTGCATGCCGGCGCCGCAGAACGAGCCCACGAGCGGCTGGTCGTCGAACTGCGTGTGGTAGCCGAGCAGCACGAGCACGCCGCCGGCCATGTACTCGCCGAAGAAGTCGCGCGCGTTGCCGCCGCAGACGACCTTCGGGATGAGGTTCTCGAACGCCTTCATGTGGATGCCGATGCGGTAGCCGACGTCGCCCTTGACGAAGACCTTGCCGCCGCGCATCCCGTAGCCGAGCACGTCGCCGGCGTCGCCGTTGATGTAGACGGTGCCCGCGTTCATGGTGTTGGCCACGCCGTCCTGCGCGTTGCCGGAGGTGACGATGACGGGTCCGTTCATGAACATGGCCATGTCGCCGCCCGGGACACCGTCGATCTCGATGCGGAGGTCGTTGCCGGTGATGGCGTTGCCGATGTAGCGCTGGCCGTTGACGCCCTGCAGCTTCACGGTCTTCACGCCGTCGGCGAACGCGCCGCGGATCGCCTCGTTCATCTGGCGGTAGTACACGCCGTGACAGTCGATCGTCGCGACGTCACCGTCGCGCGTGACGGTCGGTGCGACCTGCTGGTACCCCTCGACGGGGCCTGTGGCGGTGGTCATCATGTGCGCTCCCCTCCTCTACAGCCCGGCGGGCTTGACGCCCAGGATCTCGCAGGTCTGGGCATCGAGACCCACCGCGCGCAGGCGCTCGCGGCTTCCTCGCAGCGACTCGACGGCGTTCACGCCGAGCGCGCCGAGGATCTCCTGCAGCTCGTGGCTCCACGCATGCACGAGGTTCGTGAGCCGCTCGGCGCCCCACTCGGGGTCGAGGCGGCGCGTGAGCTCGGGCTTCTGCGTTGTGAGGCCCCACGAGCAGCACCCGGTGTGGCAGCTCTGGCACACGTGGCAGCCGAGTGCAATGAGCGCGGCGGTGCCGATCGCCACCGCGTCCGCGCCGAGCGCGATCGCCTTGGCCATGTCGGCCGACGAGCGGATCGAGCCGGCCGCGATGATCGAGGCCTGGTTGCGGATGCCCTCGTCGCGCAGCCGCTGGTCGACGACCGCGATGGCGATCTCGATCGGGATGCCCACGTGGTCGCGGATGATCTGCGGAGCGGCGCCCGTGCCGCCCTTGAAGCCGTCGAGGTAGACATAGTCGGCGCCGGCGCGCACGACGCCCGACGCGATGGCCGCGACGTTGTGGACGCAGGCGATCTTGACGCCGACCGGCTTGTAGCCCGACGCCTCCTTGAGCGAGTAGATGAGCTGGCGGAGGTCCTCGATCGAGTAGATGTCGTGGTGCGGCGCGGGGCTGATGGCGTCCGTGCCCTGCGGGATCATGCGGGTGGTCGAGACTTCCTTGTTGATCTTCTCGCCGGGAAGGTGCCCGCCGATGCCCGGCTTGGCGCCCTGGCCGACCTTGATCTCGATGCCCACGCCGCGGTTGAGGTAGTCGGGGTTGATGCCGAATCTTCCCGACGCGCACTGCACGATGATGTTGTCGGTGTAGGGGTAGAGGTCCGCGTGCAGGCCGCCCTCACCGGTGTTCATCGTGATGCCGAGCCGCGTGGCCGCCATCGCGAGCGACTTGTGCACATTGAGCGAGACCGAGCCGTAGGACATGCCGCCGAACATGATCGGCGTGGCCAGCTCGATGTTGTTCTCCATGCCCGCGCCGGGCTTGAGACGCACGCCACCCTCTCCGTCAGGCTCGACCTCGATGGAGTCGGGCTTGTGCCCGATGAACGTGCGCAGCTCCATCGGCTCGCGAAGCGGGTCGATGGACGGGTTGGTGACCTGGCAGGCGTCGAGGACCAGGTGGTCGAAGATGCGCTGGTAAGGCTTGTCGTTGCCCATGGAGGTCAGCATCACGCCGCCGCCCTCGGACTGGCGCCACACCGCCTTGCGCAGCTCGGGCGACCAGTTCTCGGAGTCGCGGAACACGAGGTCGTTGCGCTTGATGGTGATGCAGTGCGCCGGGCAGTAGGTCACGCAGCGGTGGCACGCGCGGCACTTGCTGTCGTCGGGGATGGGGCGCTCGCTGAAGCTGTAGACGCCCCAGCCGCACTGCTGCACGCACCGGCCGCACTTGATGCACTTGTCGCGGTCGATCTCGACCTTGAACTCGGGCTGGATGAAAGTCGCCGGCATGGCTTATGCCACCTCCACGATCTCGCAGGAGTCCGCGACGCCGGTGACGGCGCACGAGATGTCCTTGGGTGACAGGTGCAGGTCTCCGTGGATCGGCCACTCCATGCCGCGGATGCGTGCGATGACGGGCTCGCCGGCCTTCGGGGCCCACAGCGAGTCCGGGTCCGGCATGATCTGGCGGATGGCGCTCTCCTCGGAGGCGACGCAGAGCACATCACCCTTGCGGGCGGCCACCAGCGGACGGAGCTTGATGCGGTCGTTCAAGGCCACCATGCCGCCGTTGAAGCCGAGCACGATGGCGAACGGTCCGTTGAGCATCGCCGGACCGTAGATGGCGCGAAGCGAGGTCATGAGCTTGCGCTCAGCCTCCGGCATGCGGTCGATCTCGTCCCACAGCGGGCTTGCGAGTGCCTTGCACGCCAGCGACAGCGGCAGCTTGTGACGCCTCAGCAGCAGGTCGAAGAGGTAGGCCGCGACCTCGGTGTCGGTGCCGAGCGTGCACTTGTAGCCGAACTGCTCCAGGTACCGCGAGTTGATCCCGTAGGACGAGATCTCGCCGTTGTGGACGATCGACCAGTCGAGCAGCGTGAACGGGTGCGCACCGCCCCACCAGCCGGGGGTGTTGGTCGGGAAGCGGTTGTGGCCGACCCACGTGTGGCCCTCGTACTCCTCCACCTGGTAGTAGTGGCCGATCTCCTCGGGGAAGCCGACGCCCTTGAAGGCGCCCATGTTCTTGCCGGACGAGGCCACGAACGCGCCGTCGACCGTGGAGTTGATGAGCATGACCACGTGGACGACGTAGTCCTCGGCGGTCATCTCGGAGATCTCGATCTTGGCGGGGCGCGGCTGCAGGAAGTACCTCCACAGCAGCGGCGCGTCACTGATGCCCTTGACCGGGCGCGTCGGCATCGGCTCGGCGAGGTCCACCTGGAAGAAGCGCTCGATGACGGCCTCAGCCTCATCCTTGGCCTGAGCGTCGTGATACATCATGTGGAAGGCGAAGTGGTCCGGGAACTCGGGGTAGATGCCGTAGCCGGCGAACCCGCCGCCCAGCCCGTTGCCACGGTCGCGCTGCACGGCCATCGCCTCGATGGCCACCGAGCCGGAGAAGCGCGTGCCGGACTCGTCGCAGATGCCCATGAGGCCGCAGCCACCGTGGATCTTGAACGGCGATTCCTGAGTGTATGAGGGTCGTGTCGTCATGGCGTTCACTCCTGCCAATCGTCGTCGAGGATCTTGGAGAGCGACTCGCCGCCCGTGGGCGGGAGAGGAGAGAGGCCCAGCTTCTTGCGAGCGCCCTCCTTGGGAGAGCCGAGCGTGCCAGTCTTGAGGAACGTCGCGTAGGCGGAGGCCACCGCTTCAGGACCATGCCCCGCAGCGACCGCGAGCTCCTTGAGCGCACGGAAGGTGTCGGCCATGCCGATGCGGCTGTGGCACATCTCCTGGCAGGTGAAGCACTCGACGCACTTCCACAGCTCGCCCTCGGCCAGCACCGCCTCGAGCTCGCCCTTCATCAGGCGCTCGATGATCTCGGTGGGCTGGAAGGCGGTGTCCACCTTGCACACCGGGCAGTCGTCCTTGCACGCCTGGCATGCGGCGCACTTGGCGAGCAGCGAGACGTCGAAGCTCGCGGCGAGTGCGCTGCGGTCGACCTGACGCGCCGCCCACTTGTCGAGGAACGGCTGCACCGAGACGCGGTGCATGTCGAGGCCGATCTCCTCGGGCGTGTGGCCGTAGGCCAGCGCCATGAGCTCGGAGAGGTAGAGCACCGGGATGTTGATGTTCTCGTTGTTGCGCTGCAGGGCCGCCTGGTTGACGTCGAACTGCAGGAAGCACGAGGGGCAGACGACCACGAGCGCGTCGACGTCGTTGTTCATGAGGTCGGTGAGCTTGTTGCGCGTGAAGGCCAGCGAGCCCTCGCGCTCCCCCACGCGGTCGAGCGCGTTGCCGCAGCACTGCATCTTGGTGGTGTAGTCGACCACACGGGCGCCGAGAGCCGCTACGAGGCCCTCGACCTTCGTGGGGGCCAACGGGTCGTCCCAGTGCACCGCGGGGCTCGGGCGCAGGAGGTGGCAGCCGTAGTGGACCGCGATGTTCAGGCCCCAGAAGTTCTGCTTCGCCTTGGAGGCGACCACACCGGCGCCGATGTCGTCGGCGAGCCACTCGGCGAAGTGCGTGATCTTGAGCTTGCCCTCGTAGTGGAGGTCTTCACGCGCGAGGCGGGTGTTGATGGCCTCCTTGGCGCGCCAGTCCTTCTCGAGGTGACTCCAGGCCTCCTTGAAGGTGGAGTAGCAGCCGTTGCACGGCGTGACCACGTCGAGACCGGCCTTCTCGATGAGCGCGAGGTTGCGCGCGGCCGTGGTGTAGAACGCGCCCTCGTCGTTGCTCTTCACGAGCACGCCCTCGGGGCAGCACGTGTGGCCCGCGAGTTCGTGCACGTTGGCGCCAAGGTCGTCGAACACGAGCCGCGTCGCCTTCTCGATGAACGGGAAGCGTGCGGGAATCGTGCACCCCCAGAAGACCGCGAAGTCCTTCATCTGGCTCTTCTCTCGTCAGGTATCGCCCATAGAGACCGGAAAACGCCCGCCCGGACCGTGTGAAGATGGTCCGTTGCGAGCGCCATTGCTCGAGATATGTGGTTGCCAGAGCAGCGATGCGCTGGTGGACGGATTCTAGCAGGG
>DATCIG010000029.1:0-52060 GCA_036507895.1 Coriobacteriia bacterium | reverse complement strand
ACGACATGTTCCCGTTCCTCGATCGCGAAGAGTACGAGGAGAATCAGGTTCGTGGCTGACGCACCCAAGAAGTTGAGAGTCGCCGTTCTCGGTAGCGGCAACATCGGTTCCGACCTGCTCAGCAAGATCATGCGGTCGGAGTTGCTGGAGTGCACCCTGTTCATCGGGCGAAACCTCGCGTCGCGCGGTGTCGCCCGGGCGGCCGCGATGGGCGTGCCGGTCTCGGACAAGAGCATCGACGCCATCATCCAGGACCCGGACGTCTGCGATCTGGTCTTCGACGCTACCTCAGCACTGAGCCATCTGCGGCATGCACCCGTGCTGGAGGGCCTCGGCAAACTGGTGATCGACATGACCCCGTCGAACCTCGGCCAGATGTGCGTGCCGGCGGTCAACCTCGCAGACGGTCTCAGACACCACAACGTGAACATGGTCACGTGCGGCGGTCAGGCGACGGTGCCGATCGCTCACGTCATCGGCCAGGTCCACGGAGTCGTGCCGTACATCGAGGTCGTTTCGCAGATCGCGTCGCGCAGCGCCGGTCCCGCCACCCGTATCAACCTCGACGAGTACATCGAGAACACCGAGCGTGCGGTGCGGGAGTTCTCGGGATGCGAGCGCTCGAAGGCGATCCTCAATCTGAATCCTGCGCAGCCCCCGGTCGACATGCAGTCGACGATCTTCGCCAAGGTCGACAACCCCGATCTTGATGCGCTGCGACCGGCCGTCGACGCGATGGTCGAGAAGATCCGCACGTATGTGCCTGGCTACCATCTCATCGTGCCCCCGACGATCGAGAACGGCCGCATAGTGGTGATGGTGAAGGTCCTGGGGCTGGGCGACTATCTGCCCGCCTACGCCGGCAACCTGGACATCATCAACTGCGCCGCCATCGCGGTGGCCGAGGGGCATGCCCGGCTCGCGTTCGCACATGAGGGAGGGGAGTGACCGTGAGCCGACTGCTGGTCACCGATATCACGCTCCGCGACGGGAACCACGCCGTGGCGCATCAGCTCACTATGCATCAGATCTCCGTCTACGCCGCGGCGGCGGACGCCGCGGGTGTCGCGATCATCGAGGTCGGGCATGGCAACGGCCTCGGCGCGTCCTCCCTGCAGGTCGGTGAGGCGGCGATCTCCGATGCACAGATGTTCGCTGCTGTGCGATCGGTGCTCAAGAACGCCCGCATGAGCATCCACGTCATCCCGGGGTTCGCGACCATCAACAAGGACCTCCGCCCCGCCATCGAGGCCGGCGTCGACGTGATCCGCGTGGCCTCGCACTGCACGGAGGCCGATATCACGGAGCGCCACATCACCTTCGCGCGCGAGCAGGGCAAAGAGGTCTATGGCGTCCTGATGATGAGCCACATGGCTCCCAAGGAAGTACTGCTCGAAGAGGCGCGCAAGATGGAGCAGTACGGCGCCGAGGGTGTCGTCTTGATGGACTCGGCCGGCGCATACCTGCCGGTCGACGTCCGTGACAAGATCGGCCACCTGGCGGCGGGCCTCTCCATCCCGGTCGGTTTTCACGCGCACAACAACCTCGGCCTCGCGGTCGGCAACACGCTCGCCGCCGCCGAGTCCGGCGCCTACATCGTGGACGGCGCCGCTCGCGGTTTCGGTGCCGGTGCCGGCAACGCACAGCTTGAGGCGATCGTCGCGGTGCTCGGCAAGATGGGCTACGAGACCGGCATCGACCTCTACCGGATGCTCGACGCCGCCGATATCTGCGAGCGCGAGCTCGTCCAGGTCATGCCGTGCGCCAAGTCGACCAGCATCGTCAGTGGCCTGTCCGGTGTGTTCTCGGCGTTCTCGAAGCCGGTCGACCGGGTGTCGAAGCAGTACGGTGTCGACCCTCGCGACGTGTTCTTCGAACTCGGACGGCGCGGAGTTGTCGCCGGCCAGGAGGACATCATCATCGAGGTTGTTCGCGAGCTGGCCGAGAAGGGATCCCGGGATGAATGACCAGGTCATCGCCGCGCTCAAGGCGGATTGCGCTTCTGCGGCCACCGACGTCACCAAGCTCGAGGGGCTGCGCGGTCAGCGGATCCTCGTCACCGGCGGCACCGGTTTCATGGGGTCCTGGGTCGCCGAGATGGTGGCGTGGCTGAACGACGCCGAGGGCTTCGGGATCGACCTGCTCCTGCTCTCACCGTCGGCAAGCGCGTTCGCCGTGCGCGCGCCGCACCTCGCCGCACGCAAGGACATCACGCTCATCGAGCAGGACGTGCGTCACATCACACGCCTGCCCGACGGAGTCACCTATGTCATCCACGCCGCGGGAACGCCCGACAATCGGGTCCACGTCATCGACCCGCTGCGCACGATGGACGTGATCGCGCACGGGACCTCGGCGGTGATGCACGCTGCGGCTGTCAGTGCCGATCTCCGCAAGGTGCTCAATGTGAGCTCCGGCCTCATCTACGGCGCCCAGCCGCTGGACATGGCGGGGATGCCGGAATCGCATGCGGGCGGGCCCGAGCCGGACTCGATCAAAGCCATCTACGCGGAGGCGAAGCGCTACGCCGAGGCAGAGGCCGCCGCTTGGCGCAGCCGGGACAAGCTGCCCGTGGTCACCGCGCGGCCGTTCGCGTTCATCGGCCCGTATCAGGGACTCGACAAGCCGTGGGCGATCAACAACTTCCTGCGCGATGCGCTGCTCGGCGTGCCGATCCGCATCTTGGGCGACGCGGACACGGTCCGCAGCTACATGTACCCGAGCGACATGGCGTTCTGGCTGCTCGCCATCCTGGCCGACGGGGTTCCCGGTACGGCCTACAACGTCGGCAGCCCCGATGCGATCACACTCGGCAAGTTGGCTGAGCGCATCGCCGCGAGCTTCGACAACCCGCCGTCGATCGTGTGTCGGCCTCTGGGCCAGCCGCGCGTCACGCGGTTCGTTCCGGATGTCTCACGCGCGCAGTCCACGTTGGGCCTGCGCGTCACCGTCGACCTCGACCATGCGATCGAGCGGACTCTGGAGTGGCACCGGGCTGCAGGTGCGCAGCGTGCCTGATGCAGAGCATCGGGTGACGATTAGCGGGAAGGCAGTGGGGCAATGACGAATACGCGTCACCTTGTCGTCGAGCAGGACCTGAGGCGCATCGTCTCTGCACCGCTTCCCTGGGGGCTGTTGCGAGGCAAGACGGTCCTCGTAACGGGGGCGGGGGGATTCCTTCCCGCCTACATGGTCGAGACATTGCTGTACCTGAACGAGGTCGATCCGGCTCTGGGGGTGCGCGTCATCGGCTTGGTGCGCAATGAGAGTCGTGCCCGGGCTCGGTTCGCACACTACGAAGGACGTCACGACCTCAGCTTCCTTGTTCAGGATGCGTGCGAGCCGCTAGCCCTCGATGAACGCGTTGACATAGTCATTCACGCTGCGAGCAATGCCAGCCCCAAGTTCTACGGCTCTCATCCGGTCGAGACCCTGCTGCCAAATACCGTTGGCACGCATCATCTTCTCGAGTTCTGCAGGCGCACGGGGGTCGAGCGGTTCTTGTTTTTCAGCAGCGGCGAGGTCTATGGCGAGGTCGAGACCGCGCAGGTCCCGACGGCCGAGGGGGTCTATGGGGTGGTCGACCCAGCCAGTCTCCGATCGTGCTACGCGGAGAGCAAGAGGATGGGAGAGACCATGTGCGTCGCCTGGTCCCACGAATACGGAGTAGATGCGCGTATTGTTCGTCCATTCCATACATACGGACCGGGTATGCGGCTCGATGACGGCCGCGTCTTTGCAGATTTCGTGGCGGATATGGTCTCTGGCCGCGACATAGTGATGCGCAGCGACGGGACCGCTCGCCGCGCGTTCTGCTACATCGCCGATGCCACGGAAGGGTTCTTTACCGTTCTTCTAAAGGGAGAAAGCGCGGTACCCTACAATGTCGGCAACGAGGATGCTGAGGTCAGCATCGGGGAGTTGGCCGATATCCTCGTGCGTATCGCTCCCAACAAGGGCTTGCGAGTGGTCCGAGAAGCGCGAAGCGGCGAGGGGTACATTGCGAGTACGATTTCGCGTAATGCGCCTGATACCTCCCGCTTGCGAGCTTTGGGATGGACGCCCGCTACAACCATCGCCGATGGCTTCTCAAGGACCGTTGACAGCTTCGTGTGACCGCCCTTGGCCGACGTCGGTCAGATGGGGCGCTGTGCTAGGTTTCACCGTGTCACTCGCCCGGAAGGGCTGTAGTACGATGTGGTCGAAGCGTCGGCTGGGCTGGCATGATCGACCTGACACTCAGCATCCTTTCGCCAGTTGATGCGTCCGGCTGGCTGCCAGTCGTCCGGGCCGCATATCGTCGCGCAACCTCACTGAGGAGTTCTATGCATTGCCCAGACCGTATTTGGCCGGCCGCCCATGAGTGCTGAGGCTAAGCGCAAGCTCATTTCGGTCGTCACTCCCGCGTACAACGAGCAGGACAATATCCCCGAGCTCACACGCCGCCTGCAGGCGGTGTTCCTCGCGAACCCCGTCTACGACTTCGAGGTCATCGTTGTCGAGAACGGGTCTTCCGACGCCACCTACGACCGCCTGGTCGAGTCCAACGCCGCTGATCCGCGGTTCAAGGCGCTTCAGCTTGCCCGCAACTTTGGGGCCGACGGTGGCGTGACGGCCGGACTTGCGCACGCGACAGGTGACGCGGCCGTCATCATGTGCGCGGATCTCCAAGACCCTCCTGAGCTCATCACCGAGTTCATCAAGGCCTGGGAGCAGGGCTACGAGAACGTCTACCAGATCGTCACGAAGCGCGAGGGGACGAACTGGGTCCGTCGCATGAACTCACAGCTCTTCTACTGGCTGATCAATGCCATGACCGGCGGGTTGTTCCCGCGCAACGTGTCGGACTTCCGCTTGGTCGACCGGCGCGTGTACTCGACCATCAACGAGATGCACGAACACAACCGCTTCATGCGCGGCATGTTCAATTGGGCCGGCTTTCGCTCCGTCGGCATCGAGCACGCCCGCTCGCCTCGCTTCGCGGGAGAGAGCAAGGCGAACACCCGGGTCGTTCTTGCACAGGCGATCAAGGGCATTCTTGCGTATTCATACGTGCCGCTGAGGATCATCACCTACATGGGGATGGGCGTCTCGGTATTTGCGTTCCTGTTCCTGATCTATACCGTGATACGCGCCGAGTTCTTCGGCGTTCCTTTTGCGGGTTACGGCACGATCATGGGCGTCATGCTGCTGATGTTCGGGTTCCTGTTCACGATGCTGGGCGTGGTGGCAGAGTACGTCGGCCTCATATACGAAGAGGTCAAACAGCGGCCGAACTACGTCGTGCGGGAGAAGATCGGCCTGTGAGCGGAGCGGTCGGGGGACTGCGTCGGCTCTACGACATCCACGGGGAGAAGCTGCGCTTCTTGATCGTGGGAGTGTGGAACACGGTATTCAGCGTCGTGTTGTTCAACGCCCTCATCCTGGTGGCCGGCCGCGAGCACTACCTTGTGCTGTTCTGGGCGGTTTGGGTCGTTGCGGTGGTCCAGAGCACGGCGACGATGAAGTACTTTGCGTTCCGGAGCAGGGGTGACTTCTGGCGCCAAGCGGGGCGAGCATACTTGGTGTATCTCCCGGCGCAAGGCCTGAGCACGCTACTTCTCTGGCTCGCCGTCGCCGTCGTACACCTCTCGCCAGAATTTGCCCAGCTGATCACCATCTTCATGACCACGATCTTTAGTTACGTCGGTCACAAGTACTTCACTTTTCGAGTCCCGCTCGAGGTGGGAGAAGTGCTCGACGAGTCGTTGCTCGAGGGCGAACGGGACCAAGCGCCCTAGGACCCGCGCTTTGGGTCGAATGGGACCGCCATGCTGGGGACCCCCGGTCAATAATATTGCTGACTTCGTTGAGAGAAGGTTCGTCTAGTGGGAGCGATCGAGCCCAAGCCGAGGCCGCGAAAAAGAAGGCCATCCAATCGACCCGAGGCTCGGGTCGTACTGCTCTACGCGGCTGCGATCTTGCTGTCAGCCCTTGTCCTTGCACCGATCCTCAAGAGTGGCTTCATTGGCGACGATGCGTTCAACTCATCCCGCTGGTCCCGGACGACCATGAGCATCCAAGGTACGAGCATCATCGACACCGCGGTCGCCGATCAAGAGTCGTGGATCGTCGGCCAGGGGCGCTTCTTCCCGCTTAGCAGCTATGTGTATGCGCTCTTCTACGTCGTAGACGGTCGCGTTGAGTTGTTCAAATTCCTCATCTTCGCGATCGTGCTTCTTGATCTTTCCCTCTTGGCGGATCTAGCGCGGCGACTTTCGGGATCAGTGGCCGTGTCCGTACTGGTCTTGGTCATGGCGCCCCTCGCGCTGCAGTTCAGAAGTGTGTCTTTCCACGATCCAACGCTCGGATTCGCTGGGGTGCTCCCAATATTGTTCGCACTGGTGGCCGGGTCGCTCGTCCTCCTGTGTATCTACTTGGAGCGAGGTCAGCGACGATTCCTTGTTGCCAGTCTTGTGCTCTACGGACTTGGTCTTCTCATGTACGAGATAACCATCGCGCTATTCCCCCTCCATCTGCTCGTTGCATGGTTCTACCCGCGGCGAGATTCGTTCCGATCGTCGCTTCGGACAACCCTGCCGTTTGCTGGACTCGCCACGGGCGCAGCTGCGATAGCCGTTGGTCTCAGGCTGTACTACGGTCGTGCGCTCACTCGTACGGCGGCTGAGTTCGCGAAGGGGGTGGCTGCTGGAGCGGACATGTCGGCCGGGGCATATGCTCCGAATCTTGATCCCGCCGCGGTGCTCACAACTCTTGCCAAGCAGGTCGTTGCGGCGGTTCCACTCAGCTACCATCTTGTCGAAACCACCACGCAATCCTGGGCGTCCGGCTTTGCCGCCGATATCTCACAAAGCCCCAAGGGTGGCGTGATCTTGGTCGGCGCCTACGTTGTCATGACCGCGCTGATCAGCATTCAGGTCCGCCGCGAGACCGCTTCGGGTTCGCGCGTCGGCTTGGCTGCTCCCCTTTGCGTGGGCGTCGGTCTGGTCGTCTTGCCACAGGTGCTCATAGCGCTCTCGCCCAGGTATCAGATCGAAGTCTTCTGGGGGGTGGGCTACCTTCCGGTCTTCTTTGGCTACCTTGGCATGGGTATGGTCTTGTCGGTAGCCATCTATTGGCTCTTGGGACTTGCGGCATCCAAGGGACGTGTGTATCTCGTAGGGGCAGCGATTCTCGCCGCGGCAGCGATCTCCTATGTGGGCGTCGTGACCTTCTACGACAACCAGGCAGTGGTCGAACTCAACAACAGGGCATCTCTGTATCCACGCACCATCCTGTCGGACGCACTGAGTCGAGGGCTGGTTCAGGGGATGCCCGTGGGCGCCGAACTCGTGATCGACAGTCCGCTGCCCTGGGAGAGCCTGTCTTACTTCGAAAGTGGATCAGGGCGGGTAGTTGGTGAAGCCATCCCCACCTCAGCGCTGGTCCAGTCGCTGCCGTCTGGCACGTCGACAACGACGGCTGGAGACGGCAGCGCCACCTACGTCCTGGCGGCGTCAAGCCAGATGTATCTGGTCTCCTGCCGGGGCTATTGGCCGGACAATGGCTTTGCCGCGTTCGGCAGGATCCGAAGAGTGGTTGTCCGTCCCGGCCAGCCATCGACCATCGATCTCGAGCAGGTGCGTCTGTACACGTCTGACACACCTAGGCCCGCGGGGCAAACGGTTGTACCGAAGATGCCGCAGCTGGGCCTCCCGGTCATCGATCCGGGGGGGATAGGGTTCAGTTCGGTGGGGCTCGCGCGAATCTCTTCGGGACCGCACTGGAGCATGCTCCAAGCGCTACCCGGCCGGAGCATCGAGATCAAGCGGTAGGCAGAACGCTGCGGCGATCCGCTAGGACCTGAGCCCGAGCTTCCTCAGCAGCCGGCCCGTGCGGCGGCGCGCCCACCGATACAGCCTGCGGTCCAGCCTGCGGGTCGCCGTGACGTTGTCGGCATGGATCGCAGCGGCATGCTCCCACGCGGATGCCATGGTGTCGGCCACACGGCCCTTCGTGTATTCGGTCTGCCTGCGAAGCATGCTCGTGCGAGCGGCTTTGCCCAGGCTGGCCCGGAGCGCTGGGTCACCGGCGAGCTTGCGGAAGTACATCGCGGCCTGCTCGACATCCGGCTCCGCCCATACCTGTCCCTCGCCGATCGCGCTCGGCGCGTAGCTGGCGTGGTGTGACTCCACCGGGACGAACTCGTAGTCCACGAGCAGGGAGTTCTCCGGCGTCGTGAAGTCCATGTTGCCCGACCAGCCGGTGCACACGACCGGCTTGCCCAGCATCATCGCCTCCAGCAGATGGAGGCCGAGGCCCTCCGAGCGGTGCAGCGAGACGAGGGCGTCGCACGAGGCGTAGAGCGAAAGCGCATCGAGGTAGGGCATGCTCTCCTCGATCAGGATGATGTCGCTTCGGCCGCTCACGAGTTCGGCGAGTTGCTGCGCTCCGTGGAAATGCTGACGAGCCACCTTCTCGTTGTTCAGCTTGATCACGAGAGTCGCCTGGCCATCGTTCTGCGGAAAAGCGAGGCGGAACGCCTCGATGGCCGCGAAAGGGTTCTTGCGGTCGATATCGCTGCCGAGGTCGATCGAGACGAGGAAGAGGATGCGATCCTCCGGCAGGTTGAACCGGGACCTGTTCGAGACGATGTCGTCCGGCAGGAACACCCCTTGTGGGTAGTGGACGCAGCGGCTCAGAGGGGCGCTCGACTCGACGGAGTCGAGGACGAAGCGGCTCGGGCACAGGGTGAGGTCCATGGTCTCCAGCAGCGGGACCCAGGCGTCCGGAAGTTTGGACAGCTCCCAGAACGGGACGCAGACATTGAGGCGATCGCTGAGCTTGAGCCACTCGGGTTTGCCGCGCATGACCCGCATGATGTCGGGAGGGTTCATGTGGAACAGGTTGATCGCGTACGGGGCCTCGATGGCATCCGGCGATTCGAGGTGAGTGTAGGTCTGATCGATACCCGAACGGCCTCCGCCGGCGTCGATGTCGATCACGCGGACCTCGAAGCCGCGCTCGACGAGCATGCGCACGGTGTTACGCGCGGCCACCGCGAGCCCGAAGTTGCCGCTCGCGAAGCCGATGACGTTGAAGCCGAACGGCGGCCGCTGCCATGGATTGTGCGTGCTCACAGTGCAGTTGGCTCCCCGGTTCGATTCGGATGCTCGGTCAGAAAACAGACCGTATCACATGGATGGCGTGTCACCGCGTGTATCGCCCGGTCACGCCACGTCGATAATCGAGGTAACCGCGCCACGACATCAAGAGTTTTTCTATTTTGTGGTCCTCGTACAGCGCGAGCTTGCCGATCTCGCGTCGCAGACGCTTCATCTCGCGGTGGCGGAACTCCGGGAAGTCGTCGCGGTACCGCCGTGTGACCTCGAAGATGTTGCGCGTGATGTAGTAGCGGCGCAGCGCTGAGTGGTTCGAGACGTAGACGGTGACGGGGAAGGCGTGCCGCTGCATGTCTCCGAGTCTGTGCAAAAGGCGCGCTTCGCGGCATCGCATCACTGCGAACCCGCTGCGATGCATCCGCAGGCAGAGTTCATGATCGACTCCGTCGATGAACAGGCTTTCGTCGAACCGGCCGACCGCCTCCCATGCGGCGGTGCTGAGCAGGTTGCCCGAGGTCATCGCCGTGAGGGTGCTGAAGCAACCGACGCGGTGCTTTGCCGCGGGGCCGCCCTCCCGCACATGCACCGGTGCCACGATCCCCATCGGCAGGGCCGTGTCGCAGGCGCCGGCACACGTTGCCAGGGTCGAGACCATGCCGGGGTCCGGTGTGCTGTCCTGGTCCATCGTCAGGGCCCACGGGTAGCCGGCTGCGCGGATCTGCTCGATGCCACGGTTGAGGGCCGCTGCGATGCCGAGGTTGTCTCCCAGGGCCGTATAGGTCAGCCCGGGTATGGTGCATAGCGCCTCGACGAGAGCCGGATCCGGCTCCTCGGTATTGTCGATGGCGAACACGCGGTCCACTTGGGCCGCTACGACGCGTGCGTTGTCCAAGACGCCGGCGTCCGGTCGGTACAGGACGATGACGGCCGCGATATCGCCGGTGGTGACCTCAGGGGTGGCTATTGCGGACTCCTTTCGGGTGGTCTGCGCCTATGATACAAGTGCAGTCCGATGTCGGCCTCCGTGAGGGAGACAGCATGCCCCGTGTGACCGTGGTCATCCCGAACTGGAACGGCCTCGTGCACCTGCCCGAGTGCCTGGAGGCGCTCGCCTGCCAGACGTTCACGGACTTTGCCATCGTCGTCGTCGACAACGCGTCCTCCGACGGCAGTCTTGCATGGCTTGCATCCGAGCGCCCTGACGTGACGATCATCCGGCGCCAGGACAACGGCGGGTTCGCAAAGGCCGTGAACGAGGGGATACGTGCCTCGGTCTCGCCCATGGTCGCGCTGCTGAACAACGACACCGTTGCCGACCCCCGCTGGCTCGAGGAGCTGGTCGCAGCTCTCGAATCCCGGTCCGCCTATGACATCGCGGCGTCGCTCATGCTCTTCTACGACCGGCCCGATCTCGTGAACGCGGCGGGCGACGTCTTCCGTGTCCGGCACCTCAACGCGGCCAATCGCGGTTTCGGCGATCCTGCCGATGGCTACGACGCCCCCCGACGCGTGCTCGGAGCGTGTGCAGGCGCAGCGCTCTACCGCAGGCAGGTGTTCGACGACGTCGGGTTGTTCGATGAGGACTTCTTCCTGATGCACGAAGACACGGACTTCAACATCAGGGCGCTGGTCCTGGGCAAGCGCTGCCTGTACGTTCCGACGGCCCGGATCCGGCACAAGCTGAGCGCGACCATCCGAACGATGCCCTCGGCCGAGTTGCAGCGCATGCGTATCCGCAACGAGGGGATCGTCGTCGGCAAGGACCTGCCCTGGGAGCTGCTCGCGCTGGTCCCCTTCGTCCGCCTCTGGCGCCTCGCCCTGGCGACGGTCTTCATGAAGCCGAGTCACTGGCCGAGTGCGAGGAAGCGCCTGCGTCGCGTGCGACGAA
Source organism: Coriobacteriia bacterium (assembly GCA_036507895.1). Taxonomy (GTDB): domain Bacteria; phylum Actinomycetota; class Coriobacteriia; order Anaerosomatales; family PALSA-660; genus PALSA-660. Next base: position 41,071 of record DATCIG010000029.1, on the reverse strand, counting down.
ATGCGCGCGCATGGAACGAGGGTGTGCGCATCGGGCTTTCGCGGAGGGGCGAGCTGTGGCCGCGTCGCCGCGCATCGCGCTTCGAGATCGTCCGCTGGCTGCTGAAAGGCGACGGCCCGACTAGTTTCTGAGCCCCATGGCGCGCAGAGCCGATCCGACACGTCGCTTCACGGACCTCAAGCGCCGCTTCACAGACTTGATGCGCCGCTTCGAGTCGCGCACCTGCTGCTGGATGCGGGGCGTGACCATGTAGGCGAAACTCGCATGATTCCTCAGCCGCTTCGGTGACCACTCCGGGTCGATCACCTTCGGGATGGCGAGGAAAGGGGACGTGGCGTTTGCTGCCTCGGTCCAGCTACGCATCGACTCTTTCGCGCGCTCGCCGATCGAGAGCCGCAGCGCGGGGTCGGCAACGAGCCGAAGCATCCAGTTGGCCGCCTCATCGACATTGGGCTCAGCCCAGACCTGCTCCGGACGCTCGCCCTCTGTTCTGTATGAGGGGTTATTGGAACGCACGCGCACGAAGTCGTATCCGACGAGGCACGAGTTGTCGTGCGTCATGAAGTCCATGTTGCCGGACCAGCCCGTGGCGATGACGGGCTTGCCCATGGACATCGCCTCCATCAGATGAAGGCCAAGGCCTTCTGCTCGATGCAGGGACACGATAGCGTCGACGCTCGAGTACAGAGACAGGACGTCGACGTAGGACAGCCGTTCTTCGAAGACGTGGATACGCGCGTCGGCCTTCGCGGCGGCTTCGAGCCGTTGAAGGTCTTCGGTGCGATTCGCCGCCACCCCGCCCCGGTTGAGCTTGATGAGCAGCGCGACGCCTTCGTCGGTCGGGAACGCGCGCTGGAACGCCTCGACCGCGCCCCACGGGTTCTTTCTTGCGGTGTCGCTGGCGGGCTCGAAGGTGACGAGGAACGTCACGACGTCGTCGGCGATGTCCCAGCGTGCCCGATCGGGCTGCACGCCCTCCGGGATCGTCACGGTCTGCGGGAAGTCCACGATGCGGACGTCGGGCAGGTCCTTCTCGATCGCCTCGCGGATGAAGTGTGTGGGAGCCATCACGAGATCCATCATCCCGACGATCGGGAGCCAATCGAGTGGTAGGTGCGGCAGCTCCCAGAACGGAACGCACACGTTCGTGGCGTGCACGGACGCGTGCGAGACCCACTGCTTCGAGAATGAGATTACTTCCGGCGGGTTCAGGTGGAAGACGTTGATGTGGTGGGGGCAGACACCCGGACATTCCAGCGAGGCGAACGCCGTGTCGTGGCCCATGCGGCCCGCGCCGGGGTCCACGTCGACAACGGCGACAGGGTGCCGCCACGCAAGCAGGCGGGAGATCGTCGACCGGGCAGCGACCGCAAGGCCGAGGTTACCCGACACGTAGCCGATGACGTTGATCCCCTGCGGTTTCGACATTCCCGTCCTTTGTATCCTCGGCCCGCGACGCGTACGCTCCGCAAGTGACGGCGGATTGGTTCTCAGAATCTAACAGTAAGCCCACGGCGGCGCTACGACACGGGCCGCAGAAGCAGACGATGCCTGGCCACGGCGCACGGCTGTTATGATACTCGGGCGTCGCAGCCGATGGGCCTAAAGAAGCGGGAGTCCCCCAATGAAAGCCCTCATCCTTGCAGGCGGCACCGGCACGCGCTTGCGCCCCATCACCTTCACCCGGGCGAAGCAGCTGGTCCCCGTCGCCAACAAGCCCATCTTATTCTACGCGATTGAAGCGATCCGTGACGCGGGGATCACCGACATCGGCGTCATCGTCGGAGACACCGCGGACGAGGTCCGCGCCGCGCTCGGCGACGGGTCCGCTTGGGACACGAACATCACCTACATCCCGCAGGAGGCCCCGCTCGGTCTTGCGCATGCCGTCAAGATCGCCGAGGACTACATGGCGGGCGAGTCGTTCGTCATGTACTTGGGCGACAACCTCATCGCCAACGGCATCACACGGTTCGTCGATGAGTTCCGGGCCGGGAGCGCGGACGCGCAGATCCTGCTCGCGCACGTGCCCAACGCCAGCCAGTTCGGCGTGGCGGAGCTCGGAGCCGACGGATCGATCGTCCGGCTCATCGAGAAGCCGAAGGACCCCCCGTCCGATCTCGCGCTGGTCGGCGTCTATCTGTTCGCCAATCGGGTCTTCGAAGCGGTGAACGCGATCGCGCCTTCCGCCCGCGGAGAGCTCGAGATCACGGATGCGATCCAGTGGCTGGTCGACAACGGCGCCGCGGTCCGCCCCCACATCATCGATGGCTGGTGGAAAGACACCGGCAAGCTCGACGACATGCTCGAGGCGAACCGCATCATGCTCGATCTCATCCACTCGGCGGTCGAGGCGGACGTCGATGAGGATTCGCAGATCCACGGGCGCGTGCAGGCGGGCGCGGGCACGACCATCGTCGACTCCGTGGTGCGCGGACCGGTGGTGATCGGTGCGGGCTGCGAGGTGCGCGGCGCCTACATCGGGCCCTACACCTCGATAGGAGACGGCTGCAAGGTGATCGAGTGCGAGGTCGAGCACTCGATCCTGCTGCCAGGTGCCCGGGTCGAGGACACGGCCATGCGCGTGCTCGACAGTCTGATGGGCTGCAAATCCGTTCTGCGCGGCGGCCATGCGTCGCCCGCCGGCTATCGCGTGATGCTCGGCGACAACTCTGAAGTCGAAGTCTAGGGGGCTGCTGCGATGATCGAAGGCGTGAAGGTCAAAGACCTCAAGGTGATGCCCGATGAGCGCGGCCTGCTCATGGAGATGTTCCGTAGCGACGACCCGGACTTCCAGAAGTTCGGTCAGGTCTACGTCACGATGGTGTACCCGGGTGTGGTGAAGGCCTGGCACTACCACAAGGTGCAGACCGACCACTTCGTGTGCGTCGGCGGCATGGCGAAGGTCGTGCTGCACGACACGCGCGAGGGATCGCCGACCTTCGGCGAGACCAACGAGTTCGTGATCGGGTGGCAGCGCCAGCGCATGGTCATCATCCCGAACGGTGTCTACCACGGGTTCACGCCGGTCGGCACGGAGCCGGCCTTCATCGTCAACGTCCCCACCGAGCTCTACAACTACAGCGAGCCGGACGAGTTCCGTCTGCCCGCCGACGACGCGTCCATCGGTTACGACTGGGGTGTGAAGAACGGATGAGGCTCCTCGTAAGCGGTGGCGCCGGCTTCATCGGCAGTGACTTCGTCCGGCGCATGCTCGCCAAGCACGCCGACTGGGAGATCGTCTGCCTCGACAAGCTCACCTACGCGGGCAATCTCGACAACCTGAAGGCGGTCGAGGCCGACCCGCGCTACTCGTTCGTCCGCGGTGACATCTGTGATCGTGCCGCGGTCGAGGCGGCCGCCGAGGGCGTCGACGCCATCGTCAACTTCGCGGCCGAGACGCACGTCGACCGCTCGATCGCCGAGCCCGAGGCGTTTTTGCACACCGACATCCTCGGTACGCACACGCTGCTCGAGGTCGTGCGCGCCCTGGGCATCAAGCGCATGGTGCAGGTCTCGACCGACGAGGTGTACGGTTCGATCGACGAAGGCGCCTTCTGCGAGACCGACATCATCAAGCCTTCGAGCCCGTACTCGGCCTCCAAGGCCGGCGGCGACCTCCAGGTGCTCGCGTATCACACCACCTACGGCACGCCCGTGATGATCACGCGCGGGTCCAACACCTACGGCCCGTACCAGTACCCCGAGAAGCTCATCCCGCTGTTCGTGACCAACGCGCTCGAGGGCGGTCAACTGCCGCTCTACGGCGATGGCATGAACGTCCGCGACTGGCTGCACGTCGACGACCACTGCGACGGCATCGAGTTCGTGCTGCTCAACGGCGAGCCCGGCGAGGTCTACAACGTCGGCGGCGGCAACGAACGCACCAATCGCGAGATCACCTCGATCATCATCGACGAGCTGGGGCTTTCCGACGACATCATCAAGTGGGTCTCGGACCGCCCCGGGCACGACCGCCGCTACGCGCTCGACTGCGGCAAACTCGCGGCCATGGGCTGGGAGCCGAAGGTCGGGTTCGAAGAGGGCCTGCGCGACACCATCCGCTGGTACCGCGACAACGAGTGGTGGTGGTCCAAGATCAAGCACGCAACGGGCGAGTTCGCGGACTGGCAGCGTCGCTGGTACGAGGAGCGCGTCTAGCGTGGCGCGCCCGATCCTGATCGCCGGCGCGGGTGGCATGCTCGGACACGCGCTGCGCCAGGTGTGCGCTGCGACCGGCCGCGAGTCTGTCGCGCCCGCCGAGAGGGAGTTCGACATCACCTCGGAGGAGGAGGTTGCGCGCGCCGTCGCGGAGTTCGCTGCGGCGTACCCCGACGGAGCGGTCGTCAACGCGGCCGCCTTCACCAACGTGGAGCGCGCCGAGGACGAGCCCGAGCTGGCGTTCCTGGTCAACGAGACCGGCGCGCAACTGCTCGCCGAGGCGGCCGCGCGCAAGGGCCTGCCGTTCGTTCACGTATCCACGGACTTCGTCTTCGATGGCACTAAGGACGGCGCTTACACGGAGAAGGACGAGCCGAACCCGCTGTCCGTCTACGGCCGCTCCAAGCTCGCCGGGGAGATCGCGGTCGCATCCGCGCATCCCGGCGCGCTCACGGTCCGGACCGCGTGGGTCTTCGGGCCCGCGGGCGTCAACTTCCCGACCAAGATCATCGACCGCGCGCGCATGACCGACTCCGTCAGTGTTGTGAACGATGAGTCCGGTTCTCCCACCTACACGCTCGATCTGGCGGCGGGGATCCTCGGGCTGCTCGACGTCGGAGCGAGCGGGTTGTTCCACCTCGCGGGCAGCGGCTCGTGCGCGCGTGACGAGATGGCGCGCGAGATCCTGCGCCTCGCCGGACTGGCGCACGTCGAAGTCGTACCCGTCCCGGCATCGACCTTTCCGAGTAAGGCGGCGCGCCCGGCCAACTCGGTACTCGACTGCTCCAAGGCGGCCGCGCTCGGCGTCACGATGCCCGACTGGCGTGACGCGCTCGCGCGGTTCGTGTCCACGCTGGCATAGAGCGCCACGTCGTTGCGGTAGAGTGACGGGGACCGCTGCAGCGACAATCTCCGCATATTCGCGAGACCGCACGATATACGGGAGCAAACATGCTGTCTGACATGCACGTGTACGCCGTCGTCCTGGCCGGGGGGTCCGGCCAGCGCTTCTGGCCTCTATCACGCGAGCTCAACCCGAAGCAGCTTCTGTCGATGTTCGGCACGGAGTCGCTGATCGCACAGGCCGTGCACCGCATCTCGCCGTTCACCGGCGGGGGCGCCGGCGTCACGGTGGTGACCAGCGAGCGGCTGTTCGACGAGCTCCGCAACCACCTGACGGCGCAGCCGGACACCGAGCTGCACCGCGTGCGCTACATCCAGGAGCCCTCCGCCCGCAACACCGCGCCGGCGATCGCTCTCGCTGCGGCCACACTCGTGGCAGAGGACCCGGACGCGATCATGGTGGTACTTCCGTCGGACCACCTGCTCGAGGACGGCGACGTCTGGACCGACTGCATCCGTGCCGCGACCGCGGTGGCCGCCGAGGGCTGGCTGGTCACGATCGGGATCGCGCCGGTACGCCCGGAACCGGGCTACGGCTACATCAGGGCGGCCGGGCCGCTCGCCGAGTTCTCCGTCGGGTCCGTCACGCCTCACGTGGTGGCCGAGTTCGTCGAGAAGCCGGACCTCGAGCGCGCCAAGGATTACGTGGCGAGCGGCGACTACTTCTGGAACGCCGGCATCTTCGTGATGAAGGCAGCGCGTGTGCTCGAGGAACTGGACGCCGCGGGTGGCAACGAGGCGCACGTCGCCGATGTGGTGCGGGGCATCGTGGCCCTCCCGTCCGAGGAGCGCAATGGCGACGACGCTCGTGCCGCCTTCGAGACGATCACGCCCGTGTCCGTGGACGTGGCGATCATGGAGCGCTCCGATCGCGTCGCGGTCATCCCGGCGCCGCTCAAGTGGAGCGACGTGGGTTCGCTGCTGGCGCTCGAGGACGTCGCCGAGCCCGATGAGGGCGGCAACGTGCGCGTGGGCCGGGGCATCGACATCGACAGCCGCGACACGATCGTCTACTCCACCGACCGCCTCGTGGCGACGCTCGGATGCGAGGGCCTCATCGTCGTCGACACCGCGGACGCCACGCTCGTGCTGCCCAAGGACCGCGTGCAGGATGTTCGCCGTGTGGTCGATGCTCTCAAGGCGCAGGGTGCGCCCGAGGTCACGCAGCCGAAGGTGAGCCTCAGGCCGTGGGGGAGCTGGACGAGTCTGCTCAGCTCACCGACCTATCAGATCAAGTTCATCGAAGTGAAGTCGGGCTCGCGCCTGTCGCTGCAGAAGCACCACCATCGCAGCGAGCATTGGATCGTGGTGTCGGGGACCGCCGTGGTGACTCGCGACGACGAAAAGGTCAAGGTCCACGCCAACGAAGGCATCTTCCTGCCGAGCGGGTGCGTACACCGGCTCGAGAACTGCGGAAGGGTCCCGCTCTGCCTCATCGAAGTGCAGGTGGGCGAGTACTTGGGCGAAGATGACATCGTTCGGCTCGAGGACGACTGGGGCAGGGACCGCGCGTAGCTTCCGATCGCGCCCGGCACGGTCGACGATGTCAGAAAGGGTAGCCGCGCATATGGACGAACGAGTCGGGGATTGGTTCGGGCGCAGCCGGGAATGGGTCCGGGACCACATGGTGCCGCCGCGTCGTGGGCCGAAGACCCATCAGGTCAGCTGGCCTCCCGCAGGCGACATCGTGACCAGCGGCGGGGCGGGTCGCGACCAGGCCTACATCGATTTTGAGAACACGTTCCGCGGTAGTGAGGACGAGATCTCGCGGCGGCAGGCCGATTACATCGGCTGGGCCGAGACCGCGCTCTCCGATGCCGGAGCGGGCCTCCCGTTCCTCGACATCGGAGCCGGTCGCGGCGAGTTCCTGAAGCTGCTCGAAGTGGCGGGCGCGTCGGCGGTCGGGGTCGAGATCAACGCGGCCGATGTGACCATGCTCCAGGCCCAGGGGCTCACGGCCGTCCACGCGGACGCGAACAGCTACCTCCGCGGCCTCGCGCCCGACTCCCTCAGCGGCATCGCCGCCAACTCGGTCATCGAGCACATGACGCCGGAGTATCTTCTCGACTTCTTCGATCTCGCCTACAGCCGGCTGGCACCCGGAGGGTGTGTCATCCTCGAGACGAACAACCCCGAGAACTGGTATTCGCTCGGCACCTTCTGGCTCGACATGACACACACCCGCCCATATCATGCTTCTTCCGTCGCGTTCCAGTTGGACCGTGTCGGTTTCACTCGGATCACCGTGATGTACGCATCGGCCGCTCCGCGGTTCTCCTGCGTCCGCGGCGTGCCGAGCGCCAATTATCTCGAGTATGTCGTGGTCGCGTGGAAGCCCGGGGTGGGGGCGGCTGCCGGCTGACGCCGCGGAGAAACCCTGAGGGGGCCTTCCGGGCGGGATCGATCCAAACTCACTTTGACGAGGAGAAGTACATGACGAAGCGTGCGCTCATCACCGGTATCACGGGCCAGGACGGCTCCTACCTGGCCGAGCTTCTGCTCGACAAGGGCTACGAGGTGTTCGGATTCGTGCGTCGCGCGTCGACCCCGTCGACGGAGCGCATCGACCACATCCTGGACCGCATCACGCTCATCACCGGCGAGATGACCGACCAGACCTCGCTCGTCGATGCGATGCAGCAGTCGCAGGCCGACGAGGTCTACAACCTCGCCGCGCAGAGCTTCGTCGCCGACTCGTGGATAGCGCCGATCTCCACGGGCGACGTCGACGGGCTCGGCGTCACGCGCATCCTCGAGGCGATCCGCCGCGTGAAGCCGGAGGCGCGCTTCTACCAGGCCGCGACCTCGGAGATGTACGGCAAGGTGCACGAGATCCCGCAGACGGAGACGACGCCGTTCCACCCGCGCTCTCCCTACGGCGTCGCCAAGGTCTACGGCTACTTCATCACGCTGAACTACCGCGAGTCCTACGGGATGCATGCGAGCAACGGCATCCTGTTCAACCACGAGTCTCCCCGTCGCGGCATGGAGTTCGTGACCCGCAAGATCACGAACCAGGTGGCCAGGATCAAGCTCGGTCAGGCCAAGGAGTTGCGCCTCGGCAACCTCGACGCGAAGCGCGACTGGGGATTCGCCGGCGACTACGTCGAGGGCATGTGGCGCATCCTCCAGGCCGACGAGCCGGACGACTACGTGCTCGCGACCGGCGAGACGCATGAAGTGCGCGAGTTCTGCGAGATCGCCTTCTCCCACGTGGGCCTGGACTACCGGGACCACGTCGTGCTCGACCCGAGGTTCGTGCGTCCGGCGGAGGTCGAGCTGCTGCTCGGCAGCCCTGCCAAGGCGAAGGAGAAGCTCGGCTGGGTGCCGAAGGTCGGTTTCCGCGATCTCGTCGAGATGATGGTCGACGCCGACCTCGAGCGTCTTTCGGGCCGGGCGTAGACGTGGGCAAGCGCGCACTCATCACCGGTGTGGCCGGCCAGGACGGTACGTACCTGACGGACCTGCTGCTCGGCCGGGGCTACGAGGTCTGGGGCGTACCGGGCCCGTACCCGGGCGCCTTCGCCGATACAGTCGCGCGCAATGCGGGCCGTGTCTTTTCGATCGATGCGGACCTCACCGATATGGACTCGCTGCTCGCAGCGGTCGAAGCATCGCGTCCCGACGAGATCTACAACTTCGCGGCGCAGTCCTCGGTCGGAGAGTCGTTCGACTCGGCGATAGCCACCACGGAGACCAATGCCGTGGGCGTGCTCCGGATCCTCGAGGCGCTTCGCACGCTCGCCCCCGACGCGCGCTTCTTCCAGGCGTCCTCGGCTGAGATGTTCGGCAACGCCGCCGAGATGCCGCAGCGCGAGACCACGCCACTGCATCCGCGCTCTCCGTATGCGGCGTCGAAGACGTATGCGTTCCACATCGTGGGCAGCTACCGCGAGTCCTACGGCATGCACGCCAGCAACGGGATTATGTTTAATCACGAGTCCCCGCTGCGCGGTATGCAGTTCGTGACCCGCAAGATCACGGACGGCGCCGTGCGCTGCAAGCTTGGCCTCGCATCCGAGCTGCGCCTCGGCAACCTCGACGCCAAACGCGACTGGGGCTTTGCCGGGGACTACGTCGAGGCGATGTGGCTGATGCTGCAGCAGGACACCCCGGACGACTACGTGGTCGCCTCCGGTGAGGTGCACACGGTGCGCGACTTCTGCGCGGCGGCGTTCTCGCGTCTCGATCTCGACTACGAGGAGTTCGTCGTGGTCGATCCGAAGTTCTTCCGGCCCGTCGACGTCAACGTGCTCTACGGCGATCCCACCAAGGCGCGCACCGTCCTGGGCTGGGAGCGGAAGGTCCGGTTCGAGGAGCTCGTCGGGATGATGGTGGACGCGGACGTGGAGCGCCTCGGAAGCGACAGTCGCCGCGAAGGGGAGTAGGAGCAGTCGGGGCGCTGTTGCCTCGCGGGGATCGGGCAGAGAGGGCCATTCGGCATGCCGCAGGGGACGACTCTGAGTCGCTGGACGCGCGTATTGCGCGCGCGAGCTTTTGAAATCGGGCTGGGCGTTCTTGTTGCGCTGCAGGGATTCAGCTTGCTGACGCTCGCACGGGTTCATCCCGTCTGGGGCGATGAGGGCAGCTACTCCGATGTTGCGATGAGTTTCGCGCGCCGGGGGACGTTTGCGCAGCCATTCCTGTCCGGCGATTTTGGGTTCGAGCGATCGAATGTCGCGTTCGGCAGGCTATATACGGGCGCGCTTGGGCTCGTCTACCGCTTCTTCGGCGTCGGTGTCTTGCAGGGTAGGCTTCTGTCGTTCGCGTGCGGCCTTGCGATTCTCGCTCTGGTCTATGCCATCACGCGAGAATTGCGCGGCAGTCGGGCTGCGTCCGTCTGGGCGGCTGTCCTAGCGGCGGCGTCCTACTCATTCTTCGACACCACGCACACGATCAGGCCCGAGATAATGCTGACCGCGCTCGCGATGTGTGCGTTGTACGTGCTGCTCGTCGCGCTTCGGAAGAGGTCCGTCAGGCTGTACGCTGTCGCGGGTCTTTTAGCAGGCGCCTGTGCGGACGTGCACTCGAACGGCATGTGCGTGCCAATCGCCATCGCGCTGGTGGTCGTGTGGCTGCTCGGCTGGCGTCGCGCGTTCCGCTCTGTCGCCCTCCCATTCGGCCTTGGGGCTATGGTCGCTGCTGTGTGGTGGATCAGCGTTCACGTGCTTCCGGACCCCGGTTTGTTCGCGTCACAGTGGGGCGTTTGGTCGACCTACGGGCTGCCGCCCGCTGTCCAGATGGTGACTCACCCCATCACGTGGATCATGACTGAGGCCCACAAGATCGTTGAGCCCGGGACGATCAACGTGGCGATCCTATTGCTGGCTGGGTACTGGGCCATGCTCCTGGTAAGCGCCGCGGTTCTGGTCCCGACATGGGTGCGGCGCGAAAACGTGGAGCCTGAATCGGGTGCGGATCCTGATGCGGATCGGCTGCGCTACGCTCTCGTACCGCTGGTATACCTCGCGTCACTGACGTTCGCGATGACTCTGATCGTCTCGCAGCGGCTCCAGCCATACTACGTGTACGCCATCCCGATGATCGCTTCCGGAGCGGTTCTTGCAATCCCGTTCGCACGTCGCCTGGCACGGCAAGTCCTGTCGGTAGTGCTGGTCGGGGCCGTCGTGCTGTCCATTGGCGCGACCGGGTACGCGAGCTGGAAGCTGCGAGATGCCGATTACGAGCATTTCGCAAGCCAGATACGCGGACTCGTTCCCGCTGACGCCCGAGTGTTCGGGTGGCCGGATCTCCGGTTCGCGTTTTTGAGCGACCAGCTTCGCGGGTATACGCGTGAGCTGTATGAGCGTGCCCCCGCGGGGAGCTTCCTCGTGGTCGGCGAGGATCTTGATGTGGCCTCAGTCGCGAGCAACCCGGCTCTCCATAGGCTGATCATCGATCGCGGGGAGCTGGTCGGTACTGTCGTCGACCCCGTATACGGGCGTAACCTCTCTGTATCGCCCAGCATGCCTGTGTACCGAACGCGGGTCTACAGACTCAAGTAGGCGAGTCACTGTGACCGGGGCTCAGACTCGGCTAATTGGAGCTGGGACCGGATCGGCGAGAATCGCGAAGATGGCGAATATGATGTCTTGCGTCGGTTGGAGATGATCGGGGCATCGTGATGAATCGGGCGAGCGGGGCCAACTCATTCAACTCGCAGGGCTGCCCCTGTGCCCTCTCCGCTGAGATGGGGCGCCGACAAGGCACGCTAGATGAGGCGCCTGTCCCTCGCGACCATTGCCTTGTTCACGCGGGCGACAGTCGAATCCGCGAGTAGGACGCACACAATGCCTGATTCGATTCCGGAAGAGCCCTTGCAGGGGTCGACCGCGCCTGCTGCGGTGAGGATCCGCAGCTCGGCTTGGGTGTTCGCGGCGCAGATCGCCAAGACGGCGATGTCGATCCCGGTCGGGATCATCTTGGCGCGCACGCTCGGTGCGGGCGGCAAGGGCTCGGTCTCCGTCGTGCAGACCGTGTCGGCGGTCGCCGTTGTGCTGCTCAACCTCGGCATGCCGAACGCGGTCATGTGGCTTGCCGCCAAGGGCAGGGCCACGGGACGACAGGCGCTCAAGATGGCCATGCTGCTGGCCGCGGGCGTAGCGGCGGCCGGCACGATCGCGGTGTTTGTGATTGGTCCTGATCGCGCTGCCCGACTGATCGGCCTCGACACCGCGGCACTGCTCGCGGTCGCTATTTTCGCGACCGTGCCTTCGATGATCTCCTACTTCGAGGACGCCTACTTGGTGGGTCGTGGTGTCGTCCGCGACACCCAGATCACAGATGTCACGGCGCTCGCCATCCAGTTCGCAGCCATGGGCATGCTTGCGCTGACGCACCATCTCACGATCGTTGTTGCGGTATTCGTGTGGTTGGCGTGCACTACCGGCGCGACCGCGTTCAAGGCGTTCCTCGTGCTGCGTGGCGGGCGTGCCGCGCGGGAACCCGGAGTACGTCAGCTATGGGTGGAGGGGCGCGCGTACGGCCTCAAGGCGTGGCTCGGCAGCACCGTGAACCTGCTCTCGTTGCGCCAGGACGTCTTGCTTCTCGCCGCGTTCGCCGGTACGCGCCAAGTCGGCATCTACACAGTCGGCGTGGCTGCCGCGGAGCTGGCGTGGTACATCCCGAACGCGCTTCAGGGTGTCGCGACCGCGAAGTTCTCTGCAGAGGAAGACTCGCTCGAACTCGCGCAGCGTCTCAACCGTTCCGTATGGCCGTTCACGCTCGCGTTCAGTCTCGTGGTGTTCGCGGTTGCGGCACCACTCATCCCGCTGGTTTACGGGTCTGCGTTCGCAGGCTCGATCCTGCCTCTGGCATTCCTGCTTCCGGGCATCCTCGCGACCTCGATGTCGAGTTCGCTCTCCGCGTGGCTTTCGGGCAGAGGGCACCCCGGGGACCCCGCGTTCGCCAACGTGGTCAACATGGGAGTGAACCTCGTTGCGAACATCATCCTGACTCCGCGGCTCGGCGCACGCGGCGCGGCGCTCGCATCGTCGATCTCGTACTCAGCCGCAACGGCTCTCATCTTGTGGCGCTTCCAGAAGCGTTCCGGGTCGCGCCTCTCAGATGCGCTGGTGCCACGGAGCTCTGACTTGCGCGCCATGGCGGGTATCATGTCGAGTGCGCTGAAACAGCGGATCAGGACCAGTGAGAAGGCGGACGGTCAATGAGCTATAGCGGTCCCGGCCTCGATGGGGCAAGCGTTCTGGTCACCGGGGGGACGGGTTCCTTCGGCAAGGCGTTCGTAGCGACCGTTCTTGATCGCTACCCCGATGTTGCACGCCTGATCGTCTACTCGCGCGACGAACTCAAGCAGTTCGAGATGTCGCACACATTCCCCGAGTCGCGCTATCCGGCGATGCGTTACTTCATCGGCGACGTTCGCGACGAGGCGCGCCTCGCGCGCGCCATGGAGGGTGTCGATGTCGTCGTTCATGCGGCTGCGCTCAAGCACGTTCCCGTGTGTGAGTACAACCCGTTCGAGGCGATCAAGACCAACGTCTTGGGTGCCCAGAACGTCATCGAGACAGCTATCAACGCGGGCGTGCGGCGCGTCGTCGCTCTGTCCACGGACAAGGCTGCGGCTCCCATCAATCTGTATGGCGCAACGAAGCTGTGTTCGGACAAGCTCTTCGTCGCGGCGAACAACTACAAGGGCTCTCGCGACATCCGCTTCTCGGTGGTGCGCTACGGCAATGTCATGGGGAGCCGGGGGAGCGTGATCCCGTTCTTTATGAGCAAGAAGAGTGAGGGCGTCCTGCCCATCACCGACGAGCGCATGACGCGGTTCAATATCACGCTCCAGGAGGGTGTTGAGATGGTGCTTCACGCCATCGATAACATGTGGGGCGGCGAGCTCTATGTCCCCAAGATCCCGAGCTACCGCATCACCGACGTCGCCCAAGCGATCGCCCCTGAAGCCCGGCTCGACATCGTCGGCATCCGGCCGGGTGAGAAGTTGCATGAGGACCTTATCACCGAGACCGACGCACTCTCGACCGTCGAGCTCGCCAACAGCTTTGTGATTCTTCCAGCCACGCCGTTGTGGGACGTCGACGCCTTCATCGAAGCTTTCGACGGATGTATGTGTCCGATCGGCTTCCGTTACAACTCCGGCGCTAACGACGAATGGCTGTCTGTCGACGATATTCGCAGGCTTGTCCGCGAGCACGTGGATCCGAGTTTCGAGGCCTAACCGATGATCCCGTACGGGCGACAGTGGATCAATGACGACGACATCGACGCCGTCATTGAAGTCCTGCGCTCGGATTGGCTGACGCAGGGTCCGAGCATCGCGGCGTTCGAGGCGAGTGTTGCCTCGCGTGTGGGCGCGAAACACGCAGTCGCGGTCAGCAGCGGCACCGCCGCTCTGCATCTTGCGGTTCTTGCTGCGGGAGTCGGCCCCGGCGACGTGGTGTGGACCTCGCCGATCACCTTCGTGGCTTCGGCGAACTGCGCGCTGTACGCCGGCGCGTCCGTCGGCTTCGTCGACATCGAGCCCGACACTGCGTTGATCGACGCCGAGCAGCTCGAGTTCAAACTCGCCGTAGCTGCTGAAACAGGTGTTCTGCCCAAGGCGATCGTTGTGGTGCACCTCGCCGGCCAGCCCTGCGACATGGCGCGTATTGGGGCGGCCGCGAGTCGCTACGGCGTTGCCGTGATCGAAGATGCGGCGCACGCCATCGGCGGATCGTACGCGGGCGCTCCAGTTGGCGCGTGCGAGTACTCGGACATGACCACATTCTCCTTCCACCCGGTCAAGGTCGTCACGACGGGTGAGGGCGGCATGATCACGACGAACGATGACCTCTTGGCCGAGAAGCTGCGGCTGGGTCGCACGCACGGCATCACCCGCGACCCTTCGCTCATGACGCGCGAGCCTGACGGCCCCTGGTACTACGAGCAGGTCTCTCTCGGCTACAACTATCGAATCACCGACTTCCAGTGCGCACTCGGTATTTCGCAGATGCGCCGCCTCGACGAGTTCCTCGCTCGCCGGGCCGAGTTGGCCACGCGATACGACGAGATGCTGGTAGACCTGCCCGTGAGTCCGCTGGTCCAGCGCGATGGCCGGACGAGCGGTTGGCACCTCTATGTGATCAATCTGCAGCCCGGAACGCATCGTTCGCGACGAGAGGTCTTCGACGCACTTCGAGCCGCAGGCATCGGGGTCAACGTGCACTACATCCCGGTACACCTGCAGCCCTACTATCGGGCACTCGGTTTCGAGGTCGGAGATTTCCCCGTTGCGGAGGCCTACTACGACTCGGCGATCACGCTTCCGCTCTATCCGGCGATGAGCGAGGCCGATCAGGATGCCGTTGTGGCTGCCCTGCGTGAGGCCCTCTCGTGAAGCTCGCGCTCGGCACCGCCCAGTTCGGCTTGGACTACGGCGTCAGTAACTCGACCGGTCGTGTTTCCGCCGAGGAGGTCGCCCGCATTCTCGATGTCGCGGCGAACGCTGGCATCCGCCTGATCGATACTGCATGGGCCTACGGCGATGCCGAGGAGGTTCTCGGTCGGCTGCATGCGAGCGAGCGGTTTGACATCGTCACGAAGACGGCGCTCTTGAGTGCGGATGGGGTCGAGGGTGTGGCCGCGGGAGTGGATGAGTCGCTTTCGCGCCTTGGGCTGACGTCGGTGTACGGCTTGCTCGTCCACGCAGCCGGCGATCTGCTCGGCGATAGCGGACCGGATCTTGCGCGATTGCTCGTGCGATCGAGGGAGAACGGGATCGCGCGGCGCATCGGCATTTCGGCATACAGCGCCGAGGAGATCTACGCCGCCCTCGAGGTGTTCGACGCGGACCTCGTGCAGGTGCCCGTGAACGTGCTCGACCAGCGGCTGCTCGGCAGTGGCGTGCTGGCCGACCTCAAGGCGCGCGGTATCGAGGTCCATGCCCGTTCGACATTCTTGCAGGGGCTACTTCTCATGGAGCCCGCTGCCGCGCCCGCGTACTTCTCTCCGATCCGCGATCGGCTCGAGGAGTGGCGCGATTTCTGCGCGGCACGCGGGCTGTCGCCTCTCGCAGCCGCGCTCGGCTTCGTGACCGGACTGTCTGAAGTCGACCGGGTCGTGGTGGGGGTCGAGTCCGCCGAGCAGCTGACCCAGATCGTCGCAGCCGCCGGACCACTCGACCCCGCTGATTTTCTGGCGCTCGCGCTCGATGATCCGATGTACTTGGAACCGTCGCGGTGGCAGGTGGAACGGTGATACTCGGCGTGTTGCAGGCACGGGTCTCCTCGACCCGGCTACCGGGCAAGGTCATGCTGCCGGTCCTCGGTGAGCCGATGATCGCGCGGCAGATCGAGCGTGTGCGCCGAGCGACGCTGTTGGACGGTCTTGTGGTCGCTACGAGCACGGATGCGAGCGACGATCCGCTCGCTGAACTGTGTGTTCGCCTTGGTGTCGACTGTTACCGCGGGTCGCTTGAGGACGTACTGGTCCGGTTCGTCGGCGCAGCGCGCAGCCACGGTGCCGACCACGTCGTGCGGCTGACGGGGGACTGCCCACTAGCGGACCCTGGGGTCATCGATGCGGTCATAGGTCTGCACCTCGAGGGTGGCTTCGACTACACCAGCAACACGGCCCCGCCCACATTTCCTGATGGAATGGATGTCGAGGTCATGCGCGTGGGTGTGCTTGAGCGGGCGGATCGTGAGGCGCGTGCAGGGTCCGAGCGTGAGCACGTGACCCAGTACATCGTGAAGCATCCGGAGACCTTCGCGCTCGGCACTCTGGTAAACGACGTTGATCTGTCGCAGATGCGCTGGACGGTCGACGAACCCGAAGACCTTGAGTTCGTTCGCGAGGTCTATGCTGCTTTGTATCCGCTCAAGCCCTCATTCTCGTGGCGCGACGTACTCGCGTTCGTTGTCGAGAATCCCGGAGTCTGTGACGCGAACGCGGGTATTGTCCGCAACGAGGGCCTGATGAGGTCCGAATCCGAAGACCGGCGAGGTAGGGAATCTGGAGGCGTCGAGGATGTCTGAGCGGTATGCGCGGTCCGAGGAACTGCTCGAGCGAGCACTGAGGACGATCCCGCTCGGCACCCAGACGTTTTCCAAGAGCCGCACCCAGTACCCGCACGGAGTCTCGCCGTATTACATCTCCCGCGGGGAGGGTTCGCACGTATGGGACGTGGACGGCAATGAATACGTCGACTTCATCATGTCGCTGTGTGCTGTCACGCTCGGATACAACGACCCTGACGTGACCGCCGCCGTTCAGGCGCAACTCGCCGATGGCGTGATCTTTTCCCTTCCTCACGAGGTCGAGATCGAGGCCGCGGAGCGCATCGTCGAGATGGTGCCGTGCGCCGAGATGGTCCGTTTCGGCAAGAACGGCTCCGACGCCACTTCGGGCGCCGTCCGAGTCTCTCGGGCGTTCACCGGCCGGGACCATGTGCTGGTGTGCGGTTATCACGGCTGGCAGGACTGGTACATCGGTTCGACGGCGCGCAGTCTGGGCGTTCCGCAGGCGACTCGAGACCTGACGCACACGTTCGGCTACAACGATATCGACTCGCTACGGTCGCTGTTTGTGGAGTATCGCGACGAGGTCGCCTGCGTGATCATGGAGCCGATGAACGTCGTCGAGCCGATGCCGGGCTTCCTCGAAGAAGTCGCCGAGATCACTCGCGCGAACGGCGCGGTCTTCGTGTTCGACGAGACGATCACCGGATTCCGCTACGCCAACGGGGGGGCGCAGGAATACTTTGGCGTGACGCCCGACCTAGCAACCTTCGGCAAGGGCCTGGCAAATGGCTATCCGGTCTCGGCGGTCGCCGGACGCGCCGACATCATGAAGCTAATGGAGGAGGTCTTCTTCTCCTTCACGTTCGGCGGTGAGACCCTCTCACTCGCTGCGGCTGTCGCGACGATGGACAAGCTGCGTCGCGAGCCGATCGTCGCGAGCACGGTCGCGCAGGGGCGCAAGGTCATCGCCGGTGTCGGAGAGCTTATCGCCGAGCACGGATGCAGCGACTTCCTCTCCATCTCGGGTCACCCTTCGTGGTCGTTCCTCCTCATGTCGGATGCCGAAAAGAGCACCTCTTGGGAGCTCAAGACCGTATTCGAGCAGGAGCTCTTTGCCCGAGGCATCCTCGGCTACGGCACGCACAACATGAGCTACGCGCACGGCGACGCCGAGGTGACAGCGCTGCTCGGCGCGTACTCCGAGATCTTCCCGCTCTTGCGGCAAGCTGCTTCAGCCGGCTCAGCGGGCCTGCTCTCCTGCGAGCCCCTGCGGCCGTTGTTCAAAGTTCGCTGAGGACCTCGGCGATGAACGTGGTATTCAGAGCGGACTCCTCCGCGAGCATCGGCGCCGGACATGTCTCCCGGTGCCTCGCCTTGGCCATCGAGCTCGCGAAGCAGGGCGACCGGTGCGTCTTTGCATGTCGCCCGGCCGTCGGTGATCTGATCTCCTTCATCAGGGGCGTGGGCTTCGATGTCGTGGAATTGCCGGATGCGACGGCATCGCCCGAGGCAGAGGCTCTCGCCATCAGCCTCCGAGCGACCAATATCGAGCATGTCGACTGGCTCGTGGTCGACCACTATGGCCTCGACCACGCGTTCGAATCCGCTTGCCGCACCTTCGCCCAGAAGATCGCGGTCATCGACGATCTCGCGAGCCGGCGTCATGACTGCGATATCTTGCTCGACCAGAACATGGGGACCGACTCCGCCGACTACGCGGGCCTCGTACTCGGCAGCGCGACGGTGCTCGCCGGTCCGCGTTTCGCGCTTCTGCGCGGGCAGTTCGGTGAGGCGACGGCGCATTCGCGGTGGCGCGACGGCTCTGTGAGTCGGGTATTGGTCTGCTTCGGCGGTTCCGACCCGACAAACGAGACCGAGAAGGTGCTGGTCGCGCTCGTGATGCTTGGCGATATCGGAATCGCCGTGGATGTCGTTCTGCCAGAGGTGGCGCCGTACCGGGACGCCGTCGCCACGCGAGCGGCAAAGATGTCAGGAGTCACCCTGCACGGTCGCGTTGAGGACATGGCCGCGCTCATGAGCGCGGCTGATCTGATGATCGGCGCGGGCGGAGTGACGCTGCTCGAGCGCGCGGCCGTCGGTTTGCCGTCTATCTCGCTGCGGACCGCAGATAACCAGACGCGCGCCGCGTGTGCCGCTGCGACCCTCGGCACTACACGAGATCTTGGGCCTTCCGGTGATGTCACGCCGGGCGCGATCGCCGCTGCTTTGGGCGATCTGCTCGGCGATGCCGGCGTAGTGCGTGACATGGCGGCCTCGGCACGGGCGGCCGCCGGCCTCGAGCCCGGTTCGGGGCCCCGCGTACTGTCAGGGCTGATGCACTGCATCTCCTCGCCCGGCGCGCAGTCACGTCTCCGCCCTCTGCGCGCCGACGATCGTCCGCGGCTTCGCATGTGGCGCAACAGCGACAGAGTGCGTCTTGCGATGAGCAGCCAGCATCTTGTGGCCGCCGACGAGCATGACGAGTGGTTCGATCGTGCTCTGGCTGAAGGGCCCGGTCGGCGCTTCGTCTACGAATGCGGTGGCGTCCCCCTCGGCTTCGTCACGTTCAGCGATGTCCTCGAACACGAGCGCGCATGTACGTGGGGCTTTTACATGGGCGAGCCGTGGGCGCCGCGAGGCAGCGGCGGCCGGCTCGGTATGCTTGCTCTGGACACCGCATTCACTGAGCTTGGCCTCGACGAGGTGCGCGCTGAAGTCCTCTCGGGCAACGCATCGAGTCTGGCCTTTCATGCGAGAATGGGCTTCCGGGAGACGGGGGCCATCACCGGCTCTTCTCCGGATGATGCGACCGTGATGACATGGCGCACGTTCGCGCTCACGAAAGCGGAATGGGCGGTCGTTCGCGGAGCACTCGTCGAGACGTACTTCGGAGCAGGGGGCGCATCATGAGCGGGTTCGCTATCGCGGGACACGCTATCGGCAGCGATGCTCCGCCCTTCGTCATCGCGGAGATGTCGGGCAATCACAACCAGTCGCTCGATCGTGCGCTTGCGATCGTCGATGCGGCAGCCGACTCCGGCGCGCACGCGCTCAAGATCCAGACCTACACCGCGGACACCATCACGCTCGATGTGAGCCGCGGGGAATTCCTCATCGACGATCCCTCGAGTCTTTGGGCGGGCGAGACGCTGCATTCCCTCTACGCCAAGGCGTTCACGCCGTGGGAGTGGCATGAGGCGATCTTTACTCGCGCAAAAGAGCGCGGGCTCGTCGCGTTCTCCACGCCCTTCGACGAGAGCGCGGTCGAGTTCCTCGAGGAGCTCGACGTGCCGTGTTACAAGATCGCTTCGTTCGAGAACGTGCACTTGCCGCTCATCCGTAAGGTCGCCGCGACGGGCAAGCCGATAATCATGTCGACCGGGATGGCGACCGCGGCTGAGCTCGACGAAGCGGTGCGCGCCGCGCGCGAGGCGGGTTGCGCGGATCTCGTTCTGCTCAAGTGCACGAGTACGTATCCATCCGATCCTGCGGACTCAAACCTGCGCACGATCCCGCATATGCGCGAGTTGTTCGGGTGCGAGGTCGGCCTGTCCGATCACACACTCGGCACCGGGGTCTCCTGCGCGGCAGTCGCGCTCGGTGCGACGGTGATCGAGAAGCATTTCACCTTGTCGCGCTCCGACGGAGGCGTCGACGCTGCATTCTCGCTCGAGCCCGACGAGCTCACCACGCTCGTGCGCGACACCCGGAGCGCGTGGCAGTCGCTCGGGTCGGTATCCTACGGCTCCACCGCTGCCGAGAAGTCCTCGCTGGCCTTCCGCCGCTCTTTGTACGTCGCCCGGGACATGAAGGCGGGTGATGTGTTCAGCGCCGCCAATCTGCGAGTGGTCCGTCCGGGCCTGGGGCTCGCGCCCAAGTTCTACGAGGTGCTTCTCGGCAGGCGCATTGCGCGCGATGCTGAGAAGGGCACGCCTGCGAGCTGGGATCTGCTCGGGTGAGTCTCCAAGACCCGTCGCGCGGTGCATTGCTCGTCGCGACCGCGCTTGAGCAG
Source organism: Coriobacteriia bacterium (assembly GCA_036507895.1). Lineage (GTDB taxonomy): Bacteria > Actinomycetota > Coriobacteriia > Anaerosomatales > PALSA-660 > PALSA-660. The sequence goes on along the minus strand of DATCIG010000029.1, from coordinate 20,518 downwards.
ACGTGGGAAGCGCCTGACGGCTCACCCGCCGATGTCGTGTTCCTGGCACCGTGGTGCCGGCGCTACTCGAGAAGGGCTGCGTGGGAGCCACTCGGCGATGTAGTCGTCGCAGATCCATGGGCAACGCCCGAGGCTCTCGCAGCAGGAATCGCTCGCGTCAATGCCATCATCGACCGTGCGCTCGTCGGTCTTAGCGACGTGCTCGGCAATGCGCACGGTGAGCGCTGGACGCAGCGGGAGGCGCGCATCCTGCTCGGGCCATGGCTGATGTCGTACGTCCCGGCGCAACTCGACCGATGGGAGAGGCTGTCGCTCGCGGTCAAAGAGCGTGCCGAGCTGACTGCTTGGGGCACTCCGAGCATGAGCGCGGTCATCCCGGCTGACACACTCCAGGCAGTGCAGCTACTCAAGAGCGACAGCTACAACCTCCAGCTCATGACTCCGATGATGGACGCGCTGGGTATCCGAGTGTTGTCCGCAAACGATCTCAGGCTTGAGCCCCTGGGGACCTTCAATTTCGGCGCACCCCGCCGTTCGGTATTCCGGAGGGCTGCGGACATGGTGGCGAGGGCGGCCATCACTATGCGCGGAGGTCGCGCGGTGGCAATGCGCTTGCCGCATTTCCCGAGGCGGGTGCAACTCGAGCTTGTCAGGCGCATGCGGCTCTCGGCGATTCCGGCACCCTCTGCGTCGGAATCGGCTGGCGCCCCTGTCGATGCTGCACGTCGCTCCGGACTCGGAGCGGTCGATCTCGGCGACGGTCCCTTCGAGCGTTACCTCGGGGCGGTCATACCTCGCGATGTGCCCACGTGCTTCTTCGAAGGGTACGAGTCATTGCGCGCGGGCGTGCGCGCAATGGGGCGCTGCCCGTCGGCCATCCTCTCGGCGAACGCGTGGTACTACGACGAATCGTTCAAGCGCTGGGCTGCGAACGGCGCCGAGAAGGGCTCGCGGTTGCTCGGCGTGCAGCACGGGGGCAACTACGGGATCGATGCGTATTCGCCGAGCGAGGATCACGAGACCGCGATCACCGATCGCTACTACACGTGGGGCTGGATGAGGGACAGCGTTCGTGCCATCACGGTACCTATGCCAGCCCCTAAGCTGATCGGGCGTGAGCGACTGTCGGCGGATCCCGCCGCGACCGGAGTGTTGTTCGTGGCGACGTCGTTGCCTCGCTACTCGATACAGCTCGACCACGGTCCCGAGCGCTTTGAGCGCTATCTCGCGCGCCAAGGCGCGTTCCTCTCAGCCGTGTCAGGCGAAGTCGATGGCGTGCTAAGGGTACGTCCGCACCGCGAGTCGCTCGGGTGGGACATCGTCGAGCGCGTGGCGGTGGCGCACCCGGAAGTCGCTATCGAGGGGTGGGATGTCCCCTTCGCCGAGAGTCTTTCGACCTGCCGAATCTTCGTATGTGACCATCTGTCCACGACTTTTGCTGAGGCCCTTGCCGTCGGCAAGCCGACGGTGTTGCTTTGGGACTCCGCTGATACCCCGATCCGGGCCGAGGCGATGGACGTACTTGGCGAGCTTCGCACCGCCGGTATCCTGTTCGATGATCCGAAAGCCGCTGCCGGGGCCGTCTCCGACGCGTATGCGAACGTCGCTGAGTGGTGGGGCGCCCCGACGCGCGTAGCCGCGGTCACTCGCTTCTGCCGGCGGTTCGCACGCATGGACGATGAGGCGGTTGCGGTTTGGATCGCGGAACTCGCGTCATTCACCGGATAGCTTGGCGGGCGCCTGCACCGTCGGCGCGCTAGACTGAGCGCATCCATACAGCGCGGGCCTCGAATGGACTCAGCGTATGGCCGTTGCTGATATCGGATGCGTTTGCGAGAAACGACCAGGCCACCTTCTATCTGAGAGCCGTGAAGTGACCATGCCTGATATCGCGAACAAGCGCGTCCTCGTCACCGGAGCTGCGGGCTTCATCGGCACCAGGCTCCTCGCCCGGCTCGTGGGCGACGGTGCGCGCGTCTTCGCCCTTGATCGGGTGCCGGTTGCAAACACACAGATCGAGCGCGCGTTCTGCGGCGATATCGCCGACGCCAACGCCCTGCGCACCGCCGTCAGGGAATCTGCTCCCGATGTGGTGTTCCATCTCGCCGCCTCGCTCGTAAGGTCGAGCGAGCTCCTGGCGTTCCGGCATGCGATCGAGGCGAACCTGCTCGTCACGCTCTCGCTGGTCGAGGCGATGCAGGCCGAGTGCGTCGACGCCCGGCTCGTCGCCATGGGTACCTCCGAGGAGTACGGCACCGCCCCGTGCCCGTTCGACGAGGGAGAGCGGGAGTCTCCAGTGAGCGCCTACTCGCTCTCCAAGCTCGCGATGACGCGGATGCTCGAGACGCTGTCGCGGGTCCAGGGGCTGCCGGTCACGATCATCCGGCCGTCGCTCGCGTACGGCCCCGGGCAGCGCCCCAACATGTTTGTGCCCGCGCTCATCGCCGCGATCCTCGAGGGCCGCGAGTTCCCGACGACCCCCGGCGAGCAGACGCGTGACTTCGTCTACGTCGACGACCTTGTGGACGCTCTCGTGCGGGCCTCGGTCAGCGATGCCGCACTCGGCCGCGTCATCAATATCGGAAGCGGCGACGCCGTGCGGATCTGCGATCTGGCGACGACCGTCGAGCGGCTCGCCGGCGTCTCGGGCCTCGTGAAGCTGGGCGCCATGCCGTACCGGGCCGGCGAGCAGATGGAGTACAGCGTCGACTCCTCACTCGCGCGCGAGCTCATCGGCTGGAGTGCGACCACCCCGCTCGAAGAGGGGCTGCGCCGCACCATCGATGCCGCCCGCTCCGGGGCGTAGGCGTGCGACTGCACATCCATACCGACGGCCCGTTCTTCTCGGGTGCCGAGAACATGATCGCCAACTTCCTCAACTCCGATGAGTTCGTCCGCGAGTTCGACGTGACGTTCAGTTACCGTCGCTCTCCCGAATACGATCGTGGGCTCGCCGAGCGCGTGCACACTCGCGCCGAGATCCACCCGCTCGATCTGCTCGATCTGCCGTCGCGCACCGATCCGCTCCCCACGCCTGCGCGGCAATTCGCGAAGCTCGGTGCATATGCGACCGGTGCGAAGTACCGCGATGTGCGTGCCAACACCGCGCGCATCGAGGCGGTGCTGCGGCAGACGCGTCCCGACGTGCTGCACGTGAACAGCGGTGGCTACCCGGGCGCGTACTCCACGCTGGCCGCGGTGCTGGCGGCACGCAACGCCGGCGTGGCGCACACCGTCTACGTCGCCAACAACATCGCGATGCCCTACACGTGGCGCCGCGCCCTCGATCGGCCCCTCGACCGGAAGGTCGCCGCCGCTGTGGAGTTGTTCGTTACCGGCTCGGGCCATGCCGGGGAGGCGCTGGCCGCGGTGCTCGATCTGCCGCGCGAGAAGCTGCGCACGATCCCCAACGGCATCCGACCGCGCGAGGTGACCGAGCCCGCCGGAGATGTGCGCGCTCGTATCGGTGCGCCCGAGGGCCGGCCGCTTGTCGCGGTCGTCGCCAACCTCGAGGCGCGCAAGGGGCACCGCCACCTTCTCGGCGCCTTGGCGCTCCTGAAGTCGCGTGGGTTCGCGCCGCTTCCGTGGATCGCCATCGAGGGTGTGGGCCCCGAGGAGGCGGCGCTCCGCGAGATGGTCGCAGCGCGATCGCTCTCAGGGGATGTTGCGTTCTTGGGCAGGGAGGCCCGCGTCTTCGACCTGATGAACGCATCGGACCTGCTCGCGCTGCCGTCCGTCGCCAACGAGGACTTCCCCAATGTGATCCTCGAGGCGATGTCGCTGGGAAAGCCCGTGGTGGCGAGCCGCATCGCGGGCACGCCGGAGCAGGTCGTCGACCGCGTGACCGGCTTGTTGGTCGAGCCGGGTGACGTGGGCGCACTGGCCGAAGCTCTTGCGGCGATGTCCTCGAGTCCCGAGGACCGGCTGAGGATGGGGGAGGCCGGCCGGGAGCGGTTCGAGGTGCACTTCACGGCCGATCGATCCGTGGCCGCCTATTCCGACCTCTACCGGGAGTTGTGCCGCCGGTAGGCGCGAGCCCCGTGAGTAGCGCCCTTGTGGCGTGCCGCTAGAATACCTAGAAGCATGTAGTGTCCGTGTTCCGCGGAGGGGAAATCGATGATCAGGTCCGCATTCTCCGGTAAACGTGTGCTGGTCACCGGCCACACCGGATTCAAGGGCTCGTGGATGAGCATGTGGCTCGCGAAGGCGGGTGCCGAGGTCGTGGGCTACGCGCTCGCGCCCAACACCGAGCGCGACAACTTCGTGGTCTCCGGCGTCGAGCAGATGCTCGTCGAGTCGGTCATCGCGGACACCCGTGACGCCGACCGGCTGCGCGAGGTCGTCGAGAAGCATCGCCCCGAGGTCGTCTTCCACCTCGCCGCCCAGCCGCTCGTGCGCTACTCCTACGATCACCCCGCCGAGACGTTCCACACCAACGTGGTCGGTGCCGCGAACGTTCTCGACGCGGTCCGTGCGGTCGGCACCTCCAAGGCGACCGTCGTCATCACCAGCGACAAGTGCTACCGCAACAACGAGTGGGAGTGGGGCTACCGCGAGGCCGATGTCCTCGGAGGCCACGACCCGTATTCGGCGAGCAAGGCGGCCGAGGAGCTCGTGGTCAGCTGCTATCGCGACAGCTTCTTCGGACCGGCGGGACTTCCGCTGGCCTCCACGCGCGCCGGCAACGTCATCGGCGGAGGCGACTGGAGCGTGGACCGCATCGTCTGCGACGCGATCCGCGCCTTCGAGGCCGGGACGCCGCTCGGCGTGCGCAGCCCGGCTTCCACCCGGCCGTGGCAGCATGTGCTCGAGCCCATCGGCGGCTACCTGTTGCTCGCGGCGCGCATGCTCGCCGAGCCGGGGCGCTACGCCGAGCCCTTCAACTTCGGACCCGATGCCGCAGCCGTCTACAACGTCGGCCGCCTGTGCGACATGGCCTCTGCCGCCTGGGGAGAGGGCGCTGCCTGGCAGCAGGTCGGGCAGCCCACCGTTCATGAGGCCGGGTTGCTCGCGCTCGACTCGAGTCGCGCTCACCACGTGCTCGGTTGGTCGCCGTTGCTCTCCGTCGACGAGGCGGTCGAGTGGACGGTCGGTTGGTATCGCGCGCGCTTCGACGGCGGGGACATGGCCGCTTTCACCGGAGATCAGATCGCGCGCTACGAGGCGCGTGCCGAGGCCGCGTGGCGACAGTTCTAGGGGGGCCCTGATGATCGAAGGCGTCAACATCAAGCCGCTGCGACGCATCCCGGACGAGCGCGGCACCATCATGAAGATGCAGGAGGCCTCCGATCCCGAGTTCAAGGGGTTCGGCGAGGTCTACTTCTCGAAGGTCTATCCCGGCGTGGTCAAGGGCTGGCACCGTCACCCGAAGGCGTGGCTCAACTTCTGTGTCGTGAGTGGGACGATCAAGCTCGTGCTCTTCGACGATCGCGAGACGTCCTCAACGCGCGGTGAACTGCAGGAGGTCTTTGTCGGCGTCGACAACTACTGCCTCGTGCAGGTCCCCCCGGGTGTGTGGAACGGCTTCAAGGGCGTCGGCTCCGACGAGGCGATCGTGTGCGATCTCATCGACCATACCCACGGTGACGACCACGTGGAGCGCCTCGACCCGCACGACAACGACACGATCCCGTACGACTGGTCTCGAAAGGACCGCTAGCGTGCGCATCGGAGTGACTGGCGCGTTCGGATACGTCGGCGCGCACGTGACGAGCCGGTTGCTCGCCGCCGGGCACGACGTCGTGGCGGTCTCGCTCGCTCCGGCCGCGTCCGACCTGCCCGCCCGCGTGGCGGGCGTCCCCTCGGTCATCGCCGACATCACCGACACTGCGGCGCTCGCCGGGGCGTTCGACGGCTGCGACGCGGTGGTACACGCGGCCGCTCTTCCCGCCGCTGCGTGCGAAGCGGACCCGGCACTGGCGCTGCGCGTGAACGGGTTCGGCACCCGCGCGGTGCTCGACGAGGCGCGTCGCGCCGGCGTGGGCCGGGTCGTCTACCTCTCGACCTACCACGTCTACGGCCGCGAGACCGGCCGCATCGACGAGTCCCTGCCGGTGCGCCCGGCCTCCGACTACGGCATCTCGAAGGCGGCCGGCGAGGGCCAGTGCTTCCGCGCCGCCAAGCGAGGCGACACAGAAGTGTTCGTCGCCCGCTTCAGCAACGGGTTCGGCGCTCCGCTCGCGCGCTCGGCGCAGTGCTGGGACCTCGCCATCCCGAGTTTCTGCCGCTCGGCTGCCGAGACGGGCCGGGTCGTGCTCAAGAGCGCGGGTATGCAGCAGCGCGACTTCCTCACGATCCCCGACATGTGCGACGCCATCGAGCTCCTGCTCGCCGCACCCGCGCTCGCTGCGGGCGACAGCGACATCGTCTACAACGTCGGAGGCGAGCGTTCGCTGTCGATGCGTGACGCGGCCCGGATCGTGTCCGCGGAGTACGAGGCGCTGACCGGCACCGCTGCGCCGATCGACCTGCCCGCCGGCAGTGAGAGCACGCCCATCGAGCCGGGTGTCGACTACCGCTTCGACCGCATCGCCGGACTCGGCTACAGGCCCGTCGGCGATCTTGCCCGGGAGGTCCGGCAGACGCTGGAGCTGCTCGGCGTACGGGCGGGGGAGTGAGCGTGTCCGCGCCTTCCGGATCGCGGTCTGTGGCGCCGACGTTCACCGTCGTCATCCCGACGCATCAGTCCAGCGACTTCGTGGTCGCCGCGATCCGTAGCGTGCTCGCGCAGACCGACCCCGACTTCGAGATCATCGTCATCGACAACGGCTCCACCGACGGTACCGACACCGCAGTGGCGGCGATCGGCGACCCGCGCATCGAGTACCGCTGGCAGGAGGACTCCGGTCTGCCGGCGGAATCGCGCAACAAGGGCGTCGCGGCCGCGGCGGGCGAGTGGATCGCGTTCCTCGACGCCGATGACACGTGGCGGCCCGGGAAGCTTGCGCGGGTGCGCTGTGTGCTCGAGGCCGATCCTGGGATCGACATGGTCTGCCACGACGTCGACGTCGTCGGTCCCGATGGGACACGCACGGGCGAGCGCGCCTACCGGCTCGATGACCGCTCCTCCTGGGAGCAGCTCTTCTATCGCGGCAACTTCCTGACCACGAGCGCGATGACCGTTCGCACGAGCGCCATCCGCGCGGCCGGTGGCTTCGACACCCGTCCCGACTACTTCACCGTCGAGGATTACGACCTGTGGCTCCGTCTCGCCGAGGCGGGTTCCCGTCTCGCGATCGTCCCCGAGGTGCTCGGGGCGTACCTGGTGCATCCTGGTGGTGCGAGCAATCGGCTTCAGCGCCACTACGACGCGCTCATGCGCGTCTTCGACGACCACGCCGTGCGCGCCGCGGCCCGTGGGCAGCTCGACGCCCGCGCGGCGATCGCGCGCCGCCGCCGCTCGCGCTACGCCGAGATACGCGATCTGGCCCTCCGGGGTTCCGTCGCGGATGCGCTGCGCATCCTCGTGGCGCTTTCGGGCGAGACCGCCCGTGCGCGCGAGCGCTACGCCCGGGCACGTGGGGGCGAAGACCTGTGACGGCCGTCCTCACCGGCGTTCGCGTCGTCATCGTGAACAACTTCCCCGGTCCCGGACTCGGCGGGGGTGAGGTACAGGCGCTCGCGCTGGTTCGCGGCCTGCTCGCCGCGGGTGCCGAGGTGCGGGCGGTCACAGCGCTCGGCGGCGGTTTCGCCGCAGGAGTGGCGGCTGCCGGTGGCGTGGCCGTGGCGATGCCACTCGGAGTCGCCGGCGCGATGGGTGCCGTGCGGGTGATCGCGGGGCAGATCGCAGGAGACGGCCCCGTGCTCGTCATCGGCACCGGCTATTGGACGAACCTGCTGGTGCGCGGTGCCGCGCGCGGCACCTCCGCGCGCGTGGTCAACCTCGTGGCGGTGACGCCGGGCGCGTCGGTCGCCGACGGCGGGTCGCGCTTCGGATCGGCCCTGCGGCGCTTCGTGGACCGGGCGACGGCGTCTCGCGTCGATGCCTGGGTTGCGGTCGCCTCGGCGGTGGCTACCGCCCTCGTCGCCGATGGTGCGCCCGCCGGTTCGGTGCACACGATCCCGAACGGTATCGACATCGCCGCGCTGCGGGCGTCTGCGAACGGTTCCGTCCCGCAGCTGCCGGACGGCCGCCCGCTCGTGGTGTGTGCTGCGCGCCTCGAAGTCGTCAAGGGCGTCGAGTCCCTGGTCCGCGCGACGGCCCTCATACCGGGCGCGGTCGTGGCCATCGCGGGCGACGGCCCCCTGGAGGGACGCCTGCGCGAAGTTGCCGCCTCCCTCGGCGTGTCCGAGCGGGTCGTCTTCCTCGGTCGGCTCTCGCCGATCGCTCCGCTGCTCGCGGCCGCTGACGTCGTCGTGCTGCCGTCGCTCTCGGAGGGGCTGCCGCTGGTCGCGCTCGAGGCGATGGCTCTCGCGCGCCCGGTGGTGGCGACGCGGGTCGGAGGCACTCCCGAAGCGGTCGAGGACTGTGTGACGGGATTGCTCGTCGCGCCTGGAGACCCCGCCGCGCTCGCGAACGCCATCGAGCGGCTGAGCGACGACCCGGACTTCGCTCGCACTCTCGGCGCCGCCGGTGCCATCCGCGTCGAAGAGCGGTTCACGGTAAAGCGCATGGTCGACTCGTATGTCGCGCTCCTCGCGGATATTCTCGCCGCACCGCTCAGATGACGCCTCGGGCGCCGCTCTTCTCCTGGGCGGCCGCATACCGCACTATTGACCGTGTCCAGACTCCCTGATGGAGGCCCGATGAACACTGACATCCGCTTCGGCACCGACGGTTGGCGCGCGGTCATCGGCGACGATTTCACCTACGAGAACATCCGGCGGGTCGCCGACGCCGCGGGGCGCGTCATCTCCGCGGCGCATCCCGGCGGCACGGTGCTCGTCGGCCACGACACCCGGTTCCAGGCGGGGTCCTTCGCGCGCGCGGCGGCCGAGGTCCTGAGTGCGCACGGGCTGCGGGTCAAGGTCACCGACAGCTACTGCCCCACCCCGGCGCTGTGCTGGAACGTCGCGCGTGACGAGGCGGCGGTCGCGGGCGTCATGCTCACCGCCAGCCACAACCCCGCGTCGTACCTCGGCTTCAAGCTGCGCATGTCCGACGGTGGTGCCTCGCCCGTCACGTTCACCGACACGGTCGAGGCCGCGCTCCTTCCCGATCCGCCGACCGCTCGCGGCACCTACGAGACCATCGACCTCATGACGCCGTACTTAGGCGCGCTGCGCGGCATGGTCGATGCGGACGCCATCCGTGCCGCAGGCCTGAAGGTGGCCGTCGATCCGCTCTACGGAGCGGGGCGCGGTCATCTCGCCGGCCTCCTGCGCGGCTTCGGCGTGGAGGTCACGGAGATCCATGGCGAGGACAATCCCGGGTTCGGCGGTCTCCATCCCGAGCCGATCCCGCCGCACATCGACGAGGTCTGCGCGCTCGTGCGCGAGCGCGGGCTCGACGCCGCGTTCATCACCGACGGTGACGCCGACCGCATCGGTGCGGCCGATCGACGCGGTGACTTCGTCAACCCGCACCGCATCATCGCGCTCGTGGCGCGCCACCTGTTCGAGGACAAGGGGCAGCGCGGCAAGATCGTGAAGACGCTGTCCACGTCGGTGCTCGTGGACCGGCTGGCATCGCGTCTCGGGCTCGAGGTCGTGACAACGCCCATCGGCTTCAAGTGGATCTACGAGGAGATGGTCGCCGGCGGCGTCATGATCGGCGGCGAGGAGTCGGGAGGCATCGGCATCCCGTCCCACGTACGCGAGCGCGACGGACTGCTCATGGCGCTCATGCTCGTGGAGATGATGGCGCAGAAGGGGAGCGGGCTCGGCGAGCTCGTCGATGACCTGCTCGCGCTCACCGGCCCGATGGAGTACCGCCGCGTCGATCTCAAGCTCGACCCCGCGGTCAAGGACGCGTTCGTCGCCGCGATCCCGCACCTGCAGCCGGCCGAAGTGGCGGGCCTTGCGGTGAACGGGGTCGTGCGCTCCGACGGCCTCAAGCTGCTGCTTCCCGACGATGCGTGGCTGCTCATGCGGCCGTCGGGCACCGAGCCGCTCGTGCGGGTATATGCAGAGGCGCCGTCGATGGGGGTCGTGGACGATCTGCTCGCCGCCGGCCGTGCGCTCGTCGAAGAGGCGAGGTAGCCGCACTTCATGCGAGTGACCATGGTCAACAAGTACTACAGCCCCCCGCATCTCGGCGGCGTCGAGACGGTCGTTGCGACGCTGTCGGCCGCGCTGGCCGCTCGTGGTGCGGACGTGAGCGCGCTCGTCGCGAACGAGGCGGGCTCCACGGTCACCGAGATCATCGACGGCGTCCACGTGACGCGCCTTGCGCGCATCGCCACCGTCGCGAAGACGCCGATCGCCCTCGGCATGCGCCGGGCGATCCGCGAGGCGGCCATCGGCCCGACACCCACCGACATCATCCAGCTCAACCATCCGTACCCTTGGGGCGAGGCGGCATGGCTCACCTCAGGAGCGAAGGTCCCGATGGTGATCGGGTACCACGCGGACATCACGCGCCAGAAGCGCCTGCTCGCGCTGTACCGGCCCGTCCTCGACCGCGTGTTCGACGGGGCAGCGGCGATCGTCGCCTCGTCGCCGAACATCGTGCAGGGGAGCCCGATGCTGGCGCGGTACGCGGACAAGGTCCGCGTCATCCCGTACGGCATCGAGCCGGCCCTCTACGACGCCACACCGAAGGTCGCTGCCCGGGTCGCCGAGCTGCGCTCGGGTCACAGTCGCCCGGTCGTGCTCTTCGTCGGCCGGCTCGTGTACTACAAGGGCGCGGACGTGCTCATGCGCGCTATGCGCGGTGTGGACGCCGATCTCGTCGTCATCGGCAGCGGGCCGCTCGAGGATCAGCTGCGCGAACTCGCGCAGGCTGGCGGGATCACTGAGCGCGTCACGTTCCTGCCGCCCCAGCCCTTCGGGGAGCTGGTCGCCCGCTACCGTGCCGCGGACGTCTTCTGCCTGCCATCCACGGCCCGCGCCGAGTCCTTCGGTATCGTGCAGCTCGAGGCGCAGGTCTGCGGCGTACCCTGTGTGTCGACCGACCTGCCCACGTCGGTACCCTATGTGAACCTCGATGGCGTCACCGGCACCACCGTGCCGGCCGGCGATGTCGAGGCGTTGACCGAAGCGCTCCAGCGCCTCGTCGCCGACGCGGGACTCCGCGAGCGGCTCGGGCGCCAGGGTCGCGAGCGCGTACTCGCCGGCTTCACGGTCGAGCATATGACCTCTTCGTACCTGGCCCTGTACCGCGAGTTGTCAGGAGTCGAATAGATGTCCCGCAACCGGTTCATCGCTCTCTCCATCGTCTTCGACGCGCTGGCGTACAACGCCGCGGTGCTCGCCGCCTTCGAGTTGCGCTTCCAGTTGCACACCCCGGCGTTCAACCTCAACCCGTACATCACGCTGGCGCCCGCGCTCACCGTGATCTTCCTCCTGTGCGCCTACGTCTACGGTCTCTACGACCCCGAGCGGATCGAGGGCGCGTGGCTCATCGTGCGAGGGGCCGCGAGCTCCGCCACGCTTGCGACACTGCTCACGCTCGGCGTCCTGCAGCTCGCGGGCAGCGGCTTCGACGCGTTCCCGCGTCTCGTCATCCTGCTCGCCGCCCCGATCCAACTCGCGTTGCTGGTCGGGTGGCGCGCGCTGTCCGCCCGCGTCAGTCCGGTCCGGTGGCCCGAGCAGCGTGTGGCGCTGGTCGGCACCGGCCCGCTCGCTCAGGAACTCGCCGTTGAGCTCATGCGGCGCGCCAAGTGGGGATACCGGCTCGCCGGCTTCGTCACGGTCTCAGAGGACGCGACGCCGATGGATACCGAGGTGCTCGGCGACGTCGCCGACCTCGCCGCGATCGTGCGTGACCACGCCATCGACCGGGTCATCGTCGCCTCGCCGGTGGCGCTGCGCGAGCTGGTGGAGGACGTCACGCTCAGCGGGTCGGCGGACGTGCGCGTCGACGTCGTGCCCGAGCTCTACGAGATCTTCATCGGCGAGGTCGACAGCATCGTCGCCGACATCCCGCTCATGGAGATCACCCACCGCCCGCCGCAGTGGTTCGTGGGCCTCAAGCGCGTGACGGACGTCGCCGGTGCGCTGCTGCTGCTCGTCGTGCTCAGCCCGGTGCTCCTGCTCGTCGCGATCGCGATCCTCGTCGGGATGGGGACCCCGGTGCTGTTTTGCCAGGAGCGGCTCGGGCGGGATCTGCGCCCCTTCACGCTGGTCAAGTTCCGAACGATGATGCGCGACGCCGAGGCGGTCAGCGGCCCGGTGCTCGCCGAGGACGAAGACCCGCGCGTCACCCCGCTCGGACGCTTCCTGCGCACCTACCGGCTCGACGAGCTTCCGCAGCTGGTCAACATCCTGCTCGGCGAGATGAGTTTCGTCGGCCCCCGGCCCGAGCGAGCGTTCTTCATCGAGCAGTACCTGTCCGAGATCCCGGCCTACCGGGAGCGCTTCCGGATCAAGCCGGGGGTCACGGGGCTCGCCCAGGTGTCTGGCGGTTATGCGACGACTCCCGACCGTAAGTTAAAGTACGACCTGATCTACATGTATCACCAGAGCCTGCTCATGGACGTCCGCATCGTGGCCGACACCATCGGTGTCGTGCTCACCGGTCGCGGCGCCCGCTAGAAGGAGATCACCAGTGGCCTCAGGTACTTCATCGAAGGGCAAGTCGAACAAGGCGTCCAAGGGGGCGGCCGCGGTGCAGGCCAAGCGGGCTCAAGCCGCATCCGCGCCCAAGCCGCAGCTTGCCGTCACGGCGGGGATGACGACGACCGAGATCATCGCCTGGTACTCGCTCCAGGCCCTCGTTCTTCTCGTCCCCATAGCGATGAGCAACATGAACTGGCTCGGGTCGATCTTCCCGGGTTCGTTCCAGCTGCCGCTGACCTACGACCAGTTCGACATCGTGAAGGTCTTCGTCATGCGCTTCTTCGCGATCTCAGGTCTGCTGGCATGGTCCTTCCAGTTCTTCTTCCGGGGCGGGAAGCTGCGCCGCACAAAGCTGGACTGGGCGATCGTCGCGTTCCTGGCCTGGGTGCTCCTGACTTCGTTCACCTCGATCAGCATCGCGACGGCGCTGCTCGGCAAGTACCGCAGGTTCGAGGGCTTCTTCTCCTTCCTCACCTATGCCGCGGTCTACTTCCTCACCGTCCAGTTGGCGGACCGTCCGAGCCGTATCCGGTCGCTCGCGCGGACGCTGATGATCTCGGGCATGGTCGTCGCGGGCTACGGGGTGTTGCAGTACCTGGGCCTGGACCCGATCAACTGGGGTTCGAAGCTGCCGTTCGAGGCCAACCGCGCCTTCTCGACGTTCGGTAACCCGGACCTCCTCGGCGGGTTCCTCATCTTCCCGCTCGCGATCAGCGTGGCCCTGGCACTCTCCGAGAAGAACATCGGCTGGCGGATCTTCTACTGGGCGACGTTCCTGGTGACGACCGTCTCCTGGTTCGTGGCGTTCGTTCGCGGGGCGTGGATCGGCGGCGCTGTCGCCCTCATCATCGTGGCCGTGGCGGCCTGGCTGTCCAAGACCAAGCTCGGTGCGGTCGACTGGAGCGCCGGCGGCCTTGTCCTTGCCGGGGCCACGGCGATCGTCGTCCGTAGCGCATCGAACCCGAACGCAACGCTCAACGTATGGGAGCGCTTGCAGTCGATCTTCAAGTTCGGCGAGGGCAGTGCGCTCACCCGGTTCGAGATCTGGGAAGCCGCCTGGAACGCCGTGAAGGCGCGTCCGATCTTCGGGTTCGGCGCCGACACGTTCCGGCTCGTCTTCCCCAAGTACAAGCCGCTCGCCTACGTCAAGGACGCCGGCTACCTTTCCGTGGCCGACAACGTGCATGACTACCCGCTGCAGCTCATGGCGGGCATCGGCATCATCGGCTTCCTGTTGCTGTACGGGATCTTCGGGTGGGCGCTGTGGCTGGGCTTCCCCAACGCCTTCGCGCGCGGGAAGGGGACCGAGCGCCTCGTGGTCGCCGGCTTCTGGGCCGCGGCGGTGGGCTACATCACGCACCTGATGACGGGCCTGTCGGTCACGGGCTCGACCGTGTTCCTATGGCTCGCGCTCGCGATCGTCGTGGCCCCGACGGCATGGGTGATCGAGTTCAAGCGCCCGTCGTGGGGCCCGGTCGTCGGCGCGGTGCTGTGCGCGGTGTTGGCCGCGGCATGGGTCGGCAACGTGACCTTCGTCGTGGCCGACAACTACTTCCTGCGCGGCCAGTTCCCGCAGACCGGTGAGAACGCCTCGGCGCTTCTGAAGACGGCGATCGCACTCGACCCCTTCAACGACATGTACCGCTCGATGCTCGGGCAGTCCTACCAGAACCAGGCGCTCGCATGGCTCAACCAGGCCCAGAGCGAGCAGACCGCCGGGACGGACCCCTCCGCCTCGCGGCAGCAGGCGCAGTTGTCCCTGAACGAGGCCATCGCCTCCTACAAGGACACGATCTCGATCGTGCCGACCGAGTACGACAACTACCTGTTCCTCTCCGGCCTCTACAACCAGGCGGGCGCGTACATCGATCTGTCCTACTTCAAGCAGGCGGTCGAGTGGGCGGACCGCGGGATCGCGGTCGAGCCCTTCGGCCCGGGCATCAGGATGCAGAAGGCGCTGGCGCAGGCGAGCCAGGGCGACACGGTTGCGGCCGCGAAGACGCTGGACGCCGCCGTGGACATGGACCCCAACTACGCCGAGATCCACGCGCTCTACGCGCAGGTGCTCGCGCAGGCCGGCCGGACTCAGGACGCCATCGCACAGTACAAGGCGCTGCTGGCCATCGACGCGAGCAACGCGACGTATGCCGCCGCTCTCAAGTCGCTGGAGGGCACGGCCGGTGCAGGGGCGACGACCACGCCATAGCGCCGCGTAACGCTACCGGGAGCAGAAGCGACACCATGGATCATGTGCCCGATCAGACCATCAACCGCCTGCCGATCTACCTGCGCTGCCTCACCCAGGCGCGGGCGGTCGGCATCGCGGTGGTCAACTCCCTGCAGCTCGCCCAGATGGCCGGCACCAATGCGGCGCAGGTGCGCAAGGACCTGAGCTATCTCGGTGAGCTCGGCCGACGCGGGATCGGGTATGACGTCGAGGGCCTGATCGCGCACGTGTCCGACGTGCTCGGCCTCACCGAGAAGCGCCGGGTCGCCATCGTCGGGTACGGGCGCCTCGGCGGCGCGCTTCACAGCTACCGCGGGCTCGCGGACCGGGGCTTCGATATCGTCGCGGTCTTCGACGACGACGCCGGCAAGGTCGGCGCACCGGCGGGCGATCTTACCGTCGCATCCATCGACGATCTCGAGGACGTGCTGCGCTCTCTCGACGTCGAGATCGTCATCCTAGCCACGCCGACCGCATCCGGCCAGGATATCGCCGAGAGGGTCGCCTCGGCCGGGGTGCGCGCGATCATGAACTTCACCAACGCGCGCCTCGAGCTGCCCGACGACGTCCGGGTCCGCCCCGTGGACCTTTCGGTCGAGCTGCAGGTGCTCTCGTTCTATCTGGCGCGCACGTCGTAGTCTCGCCCCTCGGTCGCAGGCGGGCACGCTGGTATACTTCCTGCTCCGGCGAGGGCGCATGTTCGGGTGCGAGCGACCCGGCGTCTGCGAAAGGATGAGGATGTCCCGCATCGATCTGGTCCTGCTCCACGCGCCTTCCGTCTACGACTTCCGCGAGCGCTCCATCATGTCCGGACCCGTCTCGGACATGGTGCCGTCCACTCCCGCTTTCGAGATGTACCCGCTGGGCTTCACCACGATGGCGCAGTACCTCGAGCGCTATGGGTTCAAGGCGCGCATCGTGAACCTCGCGGTGCTCATGCTCAACCGCCCCGGCTTCGACGTGGAGAAGGCCATCCGCGAGATGGATCCGAAGGTCTTCGGCATCGACCTGCACTGGATGCCGCACGCCCACGGCTCGATCGAGATCGCGAAGATCTGCAAGAAGTACCACCCCTACACACCGGTGATCTTCGGCGGCCTCACCTCGAGCTACTTCCACGAGGAGTTGGCCGCCAACCCGGCGATCGATTACGTGCTTCGGGGCGACTCCACCGAGGAACCGCTCCGCATGCTCATGGAGGCCCTCACCAAGGGTGGCTCGGTCGCGGACATCCCCAACCTGACGTGGAAGGGCCCGGACGGGTCGGTCAACGTCAACCCGCTCACGTGGGTGCCGGCGAACATGAACGACATCTCGCTCGACTACTCGTTCGCCATGCGCGGCGTCATTCGCTATCGCGACATGATGGGCTCGGTGCCGTTCAAGGACTGGCTCAACTATCCCGTGTGCGCCAGTCTCACCTGCAGGGGCTGCACGCACGACTGTGTCACCTGCGGCGGCAGCGCCTACGCGTTCCGCGAGCACTTCGGCCGAGATCGCATCGCGTTCCGCGACCCCGAGCTGCTGGTCCATGACATCACGCACATCCAGAAGTACATCCCGGGACCGATCTTCGTCCTGAACGACTTCCTCCAAGCCGGCCCCGACTACATCGAGGCGTTCGTGAAGGGTCTCGGCAAGATCGGCCTGCGGAACCCGATCGGGGTCGAGTTCTTCCGTCCGCCCGCCGAGGACTTCTACGCGTTCCTCGACGAGCACCTGCCCGACTACTCGGTCGAGATCTCGGTCGAGAGCCACGACGACGAGGTCCGCCGGGCGTTCGGCAAGGGCCACTACACCTCCGAGCAGGTCGAGGAGTCGATCCGCGCCGCGCTGCGCCACGGGTGCAAGCGCTTCGACCTGTACTTCATGACCGGGATCCCGACCCAGACCGCCGCCAGCGTCCTCGAGACGGGCGACTACGTGAAGGGCCTCTACGAGCGCACCGGCAACGATCCGCGCCTGCTGCCGTTCATCAGCCCCATGGCGCCGTTCCTCGACCCGGGCTCGCGCGTCTTCGACGATCCGGCCAAGTACGGCTACACCCTGCGCGCCCACACCCTCGAGGAGCACCGCGAGCTGCTGCTCGAGCCGTCGTGGCGCTACATCATGAACTACGAGAGCGACGCCATGACCTCCGAGGAGCTCGTCGCGGCCACCTACCAGGCGGCCATCGACGTCAACGCCGCGAAGGTCGCGGTCGGCGCGGTCGAGGCGACCGTGGCGGCCACGACCGAGGTCCGCATCGGCGAGGCGAAGGTGGCCATGGCGCGCATCGACGCGATCGTCGCCGGTGACCCGACCAAGCGCCAGGCCGCGCTCGACGAGTACCGCCACGAGGTCGACCGGCTCAACGAGTCGACGGTGTGCGAGAAGAGCGAGCTGGAGTGGCCGCGCCAGGCACGGCCCTACCACGTGTACAACGTCGTTCTGCTGTGGTTCGCCGAGACGTGGGGCGTCCTCACGGGCCGCCATCGCGGCCAGACGCACCACCCGGATCGACCGATCGTCCCGACGGTTCCCCACGAGAAGCGAGCCTAGCCGATGTCACGGACGAGTGGTCCCGCCGCCGCGGAAGCCGGCCGCCCCACGACCGAGAAGGTCAGGGGCGTCTTCAGCCGTATCGCCCGACGCTACGACATGATGAACTCCGTCATCAGCATGGGACTGCACCATCGCTGGAGGCGCCGGACCGTCGCCGAGGCCGGCCTCACCCCCGGTTGCGTCGTGCTCGACGTGGCCGCAGGCACCGGTGATCTGGCGCTGGAGTTCGCGCGTACCGGGCTTCCCGCCAAGGTCGTCGTCACCGACTTCGTATCCGAGATGCTCGACATCGCCCGCGTGAAGGCGGAAGGCTTCAGCGGGCCGACCGAGCTGGTGTTCGAGATCCAGGACGGGCAGGCACTCACGCTTCCTGACGGATCGTTCGACGTCGTCTCGGTGTCCTTCGGGGTACGCAACATGCCCGACCGGACGGCCGGGTTCCGCGAGGCGCTCCGTGTCCTGAAGCCCGGCGGGCGCTACCTCATCCTCGAGTTCACCGCACCATCCTCGTGGTGGTTCCGTCCGCTGTTCAAGCTCTACACCGGCGCCATCGTGCCGCTTCTCGGGGGGCTGTTGGCCGGCGACCGGGCATCGTATCAGTACCTCAACGACTCGATCATGCAGTTCCCGCCGGCCGGCCTGCTCGCGGCCGAACTGCGGAAGGCCGGCTTCGCGCAGGCGCGCTGGATCCCGATGTTGTTCGGTGCGGTCAATCTGCACGTCGCCACGAAGTAGGGAGGCCGTCGCATGCTTCTCACCGCACAGTACGTTCTGCCGATCTCGGATCACCACATCGAGGACGGGGCCGTCCTCGTTCGCGGCGATCGCATCATCGCGGTCGGGCCGCGCGCCGAACTGATCGCCGCCAACCCCGATGAGGAGGTCCGCGATTTCGGCCTCGCGGTCCTGATGCCGGGGTTCGTCGACGTGCACACCCATCTCGAGTACTCCGTCTTCCGCGGGGCCGTCGATGACGCCCCGTACACCGCCTGGAAGATGCAGGTTCTGAGTAAGGAGCCGCGCCTGTCGTCGGCCGACTGGATGGACAGCGCGATGCTGGGCGCGATGGAGGCGCTCGGCTCCGGCATCACGACCGTGGCCGACATCACGAACTCGGGCAACTCGGTCCGCGCCGCGAAGGAGACGGGGCTCGCGGGCATCGTCTACCGCGAGGTGTCGACGATGGACAAGTCACTCGTGTCGGAGCGCATGCGCGTAGCGGAGGCGGACATCGAGGAGTGGACCGCGACCGCCGGTGACGCTCCGATCGAGATAGGCATCGCTCCGCACTCGCCTTACACCTGCCATCCCTCGCTGTTCACGGCCGCCGCCGAACTTGCCTCCGCACGGTCGCTCGCGGTCGCTATGCACCTCGCCGGGTCGCGGGACGAGTACGATTTCGTCCGGTACGGCTCCTCCAACCTCGCGCAGGACTTCCGCGAGCAGTCGGGGTGGCGCGACATGGCGTGGATGCCCACGGGTGTCAGTCCGGTCCAGTACGTGTTGCAGTGGGGGATCTTCGCACTGCCGCGCGTGCTCGCGGTCCACTGCGTCCAGGTCGACGAGCACGACATCGACGTGCTCGCGCGGTACAACGTGTCGGTGGCGCACTGCCCCCGTTGCAACGCGAAGCTGGGCATGGGCATCGCTCCGCTCCGCTCGTTCTTCGAGCATGGGCTGACCGTCGGGCTCGGGACCGACTCGCCCGCGTCGAACAACACGGTCGATCCCTTCGACGAGATGCGCATCGGACTGCTCATGCAGCGCGGTGTCACCGGCGAGAGCGATTTCTACCGCTACTTCACGGCGCGTACCTTCATCCGGCTCGCGACGATCCATGGCGCGCGGGCGCTGGGTCTCGAGCACGAGATCGGCTCGCTCGATCCCGGCAAGCGCGCGGACATCATCGCGGTCGATCTTTCTTCGAGCCCCCATATGGTGCCGACCGCGGACCCGTACAGCGCGCTGGTCCACACCGCGAACCAGAAGGACGTGCTGGCGACGATGGTCGCCGGCCGCATGCTCTTCGACCGCGGCGAGTACCACACCGTCGACAAGCAGCGTGCGCTTGCTCGGGCGCAGGAGATCCGCGTCAAGCTGCGCGGGTAGGAGAGCCATGGCGGGCATCGTCGAACGAGGGATCGTCCAGGCCGCCTCCGCGGGCTCCGTGGACGTGCGCGTCTCGGGCGGGAGCGCCTGCGAGTCGTGTGGTGCGTGCTGCCACGTCGATCGCGACGGCGTCACGATCGAAGGCGCGATCGACACCTTCGGCGCCTCCGTCGGCGATGAGGTCGAGGTGGAGATCCCCGAAGGCGCGGACACCCGCGCCGGCGTGATCGTGTTCATCGTGCCCGCGGTCGGGCTGCTCGCGGGCTACCTGGTGGGGGCGATGATCGCCTCCGCACTCGGGCTGAACGCCGATCTCGGAGGAGCTGTCGGCGCCGTCGCGGCGATCGTCACTGCGCTGCTGGTGCTGCGCGTTCGAGGCCGCCAGGCGCTCTCCGGTGAGCGGTACCGCCCCAGGGTGCGTGCTATAATCGCGCCCGGTCTGTCCGCCGCCCCCGCTGATGGGAGCGGCTCCGAAATCCCCCATACCGGGGCCGTAGAGTAAGGAACGCACGTGAGCGAACAGGACTTCTTCTTCGACGAGGAGCCGGACGACAAGGCCTCCTCCGCCAAGGCTACTTCCGCCAAGAGCTCGCGCACGCCCGCTCCCGCGAAGGCCGCTGCGGCAACGCCCGTGGCTGCTGTCGCCGTCGCCGAAGATTCGACCACATGGGCTGTGGCTGCGCTGATCGGCGTCATCGGCCTGCTCCTCGGGGCGATCCTGGGCTTCGTGCTCGGGACCACGCTGGCTGGCAGCAACACCGCCACGACCGCTGCGTCGGTCAATGCGCCGGCGCCCGTCGCCGGCGCGCAGGCCTCGCCGCTCACCACCGAGCAGATCTCGGCAGGACAGCTGCCCGCCGGTCACCCGGCGGTCAACACGAGCGGCGCCGTCGACACGTCGCCCACCAAGTAGAAGCCGCTGCGCTGAGCGGCGGGACGCGATCTTCGGACCCGGCGACGGGGACGATCCGCGGGCCG
>DATCIG010000028.1:0-2541 GCA_036507895.1 Coriobacteriia bacterium | reverse complement strand
CCGAGCATCGCGCCGAAGCCGAGGACCATGGCCAGGTTGCCGAGCTGGGCGCCGATTCCCTTCGAGAGCGAGGCGGTGATCTTGTCCAAGGGCATGCCCTCAGCCAGGCCGACCAGGATGGCGACGATGATCAGGGAGATGAAACCGTTCAGTTTGAACTTGACCATCAGCAGCAGCAGCAGTGCTACTCCGACGGCAACGATGACGAGGGGCATGATCTCTACTCTTCTTTCTCGGCCAGGCCGGGGAGGTTACCGATGTCGGCGATGACAGCGGCGAGTCGTTCGCGCTTGTCGGGCGCGAGTTCACGTGCGGGGGCGAGGCAGTAGCCGGCATCGATGCCGGCTAGCCGGAGGCCCTCTTTCAGGACGACGGGGAACGTGGCCGCGTCGAGCACCTTGCGCAGGGGGATCAGTGCGAACTGCAGCTCAAGGGCGCGCGTGTGGTCGCCGGCGATGAACGCGTTGTAGATCTCCGCGACCAGTCGCGGGGCGATGTTCGCCGTGCTCGCGATCGCTCCGGTGGCGCCGTGGCAGAGCCCGGCGTAGATCAGAGTGTCGCGGCCGGCGAGGATGCTGAAGCCGTCCGGTGCGGTGCTGAGGTAGTCGAGCATCAGAGACATGTCACCGCTGGAGTCCTTGATGCCGATGATGTTCTCGACGGCGCTCAGGGCGAGGTTGGTCTCCACCGTGATCTTCACGTGGGTCTTGCCCTCGTTGCCGTAGAGCAGGATCGGCAGGTCCGTCGAGGCGGCGATCGCGGTGAAGTGCTCGATCAGCTCGGACTGGGTCGGCGTCATGAAGTACGGGGTAAGCACCGACAGTGCGGTGACCCCGCCGATGGACTGGACCATCCGGGCGGTCTTGATCGCGTCCCGGGTCGTGATCTCGCTCGCGCCGGCGTACAGCGGCACGCGGCCGTTGATGTGCTCGGCGGAGATCTCGACCACGCGGCGCTTCTGCGCGTCGTCGAGACCGTAGATCTCACCGCTGCTGCCCAGGACGAAGATGCCGTGCACGCCGCCGGCGATGGTGAAGTCGATGACGTTGCGCAGCGCGTCCTCCATGAGACCGCCATCGGAGTCCAGGGGGGTGACGAGCGCGGGGATCACTCCCTGTGGTGTAAACATCGTTGTGAGTCCTATCGCTGGGCTGACTATCACTGCCTTGATGACTACAGATGTAGACATGAGATGCATCTGTGTACGAATACTAGCGCGCCAACGGCTGACCGTGTGACGTAGGACATATGTCCCGGGTGCACGGCGCGTCGCCGACGCGCGAAGATTGGACGGGCGGGCACGCCGCCCGCCCCCACATGAGGAGAGTCCGTGGCTGAACTGGTTGCCGAGACGAACGAGGTCGATGGGGCCGACGAGAGCGGCGTGCGGGAGGTGAAATCGGCCGCGCGGACCGTAGATGTCCTGGAGTTCCTGGCCGCGAACGCCACCAACCCGACCCGGCTTCGAGAGATCTCCGTCGCGCTCGGGGCGCCGCGCTCGAGCACGTACGCGCTCCTGCGCACCCTGGTCCAACGCGGCTGGGTGCGCACCGACATCTCCGGCAACTACTACAGCTTGGGCATCCGCGCGCTACTGGTCGGCACCTCGTACCTCGACGCGGACGCGTACGTCCGGGTGGTCCGGCCGGTGCTCACGCAGGTGTCCGAGGCGCTCGACGAGACAGTCCACATGGCCCGGCTCGACGGGACCGACGTCGTCTACCTCGCGACCCAGGAGTCGCGCCAGTACCTGCGAGCGTTCTCCCGAGTCGGACGGCGACAGCCAGCACACGCCACCTCGCTGGGCAAGGCGCTCCTGGCCGAGCGCGACCCGGCGGACGTACCCTACGACCTGGTGGCCCTGACCGGACGCACCATCACCGACCGCAACGCGCTCCTGGCCGATCTGGCCGAGGTGAGGGAGCGCGGGTATGCCGTCGACAACGAGGAAAACTCGATGGGCCTGCGCTGCTTCGGCTTCGCGCTGCACTACACCACGCCGGCCATCGACGCCTTCAGTTGTTCCGTTCCCCTCGCGCGGCTGACACCTGCACGGGAACGGGAGATCGTCGACACCTTGACGGCCGCGCGCCGCCAGATCGAAGCATCTGCGCCACAACCAGCAACCTTCTGACGACCCAATCCGGACGCGCCCGCAGTTCGAGGCTGATGACCTGAAGTTCGAAGCCTCTGGCGCGGGGGCTCTACTCGGAGTTGTCTCGCAACGTGCCCTGGTCAAGTCTTCGGGAGTGTTGTAGCGGTTCGGCGTGATCCTGGTGTTGTTCATGCCGTGAGAGCCAAGGGTGGTTCGTTCACCTCCTTGATCCGCTCTGCGTTTTTTGGACAGTGGTTCTGTCGTTGTTATGCGGCTTGTTGTTGCGATTGGTAGGCGTCGTGCACTTCGTTGGGTGGGCGGTAGCCGATCGCAGAGTGGAGCCTTCTCGGATTGTATCGGGTTTCGATGTACCTGGCAATGTCGTTCATCGCGGCGCGCCGGGTCGGGTAGGCGGTGCGGTTGACGAGTTCGTTCTTCAGGGCGGC
>DATCIG010000027.1:0-3689 GCA_036507895.1 Coriobacteriia bacterium | reverse complement strand
TTCTGTCGGCGGTCGAGCTCCGCCCCGAAGAAAGCCGCGGCACTCTTTAAGATCTCGTTGGCGCGACGCAACTCGCGGTTCTTGCGCTCGAGCTCCTTCATGTGGGTTCGCCCGTCGCTCGCAAGGCCGGGCCGCAGCCCTTCGTCGGTCTCGGCCCGCCTGACCCACTGCCGCAGCGTCTTCGGGCGACACCCCGAACTTGCTCGAGATCGACTTGATCGCCGCCCACCGCGAGTCGTAGGAGGGCGACTGCTCGAAGACCATCCGGGCGGCCCGTTCACGCACTTCCTGTGGGTAACGCGTTCGCTTGTCCATGACCCCACCCTCTCAAACGATGGGGCCTCCGGGAATCCGGGGGCGATTCAGCAACTCCAAGCGGGGGCATAACTTCACACAAGCCGCCGGTGGCCTGAAGCCGCCACCGCGGCCCGGCTGGGAGGATGACCATGAAGATGTACCGGTGCCGCATCTGCGGCGAGACCTACCTCGGCAGCGAGGCTCCGAGCGACTGCCCCTTCTGCGGCGCCGACCGCGAGCTGATCGTGGACACGGCGGACTACCCCGAGGACATCAACGCCGTGCAGCTGACCGAGGTCGAGCGTGCCGACCTCGACACCGCGATCGAGCTTGAGCGCTCGAACACCCGCTTCTACCTCGCGATGGCGCAGCGCGACGACAACCCCACGCTCGCCAACGCCTACAAGCGCCTGGCCGCGGTCGAGGCTGAGCATTGCTCGCTCTTCTGCAAGCTCTCCAAGCAGTCGAACCCCGCCGACCTGCTCGAACCGAGCGAGGAACTGGGCTCCTGGGACGCGGACATCGACGAGTCCGCGCGCCGCGAGCATCGGGCGAGCGACCTGTACGCGGAATTCGCCGGTCGCGCGACCTCGCCGCGGCTCCGAGAGGTCTGGACCGCGGTCTCCGCGATCGAGGCCGACCACATCGAACTGGATACCTTGGCGAAGGGCTACATCTAGTCTCTCGCTTCGCTGAGCGTTGCGAGCGCCCCGTGCCTTCGGACGGCGGCAGGTAGCTCACGGCTGCGCACGTGCTAGCGGCGGCTCAACTACTGATCGCGGCTCACAAGGCAGCCGCTGGACTGCTGGCGGAGCAGGGAGACGAGAACGCAGCGACGGCCGCGGCAGCCCGGGACGAGGCGGCTGCCCTTCTTCGTCGCGAGGGCGCAGCCGCGGTGGCCTTGTGTCAAGCGCACGAGGACGAGTGTGCAAATGCGCTGGTGGGGGCGCAAAGAGAAGCTGCCGCAATCCTGCTGGAAGCGGGCATGGCGACTCGAGATGGTCGAGACGCGCGTCTCAACCTTTAGGTATCGACTTCGCACGCCTCGGTCAGCCGCGCGCCGGAACAGCCCATCGGCATACTGAACTCGCGCTGGGCCTCGACCCGCTGTCGCGCTGTGGCGACCTCGCCGCACGATTTGAGGCGCGTCGCGCCCAACCGGTTGTGTCTACGGGGCGTTGGTGCCGGTCCCAGTCGTGTTGTTCGAACCGCCCATCATGTTTCCGGGGCCGTAGTTGCCTGTCCCGGTTCCTGTCGAGCCGCCCGGTGCAGTCGTGGTCGTCGAGCTCGAGCATCCGGTGAACGCGAACACCGCAGTGAGTACGATCAGCGCCACAGCGGCCACCCTCGAACTTACGTCTCTCATGTCCTCACATCTCCCCGTACCGGCCGTATCCAGCATGCCTACGCCTCGATCGTCGACCTGTTACCGCGTTCAACCTAGCGGGCCGTGCCCTCCATGCAGAAGTACCGGCCGCCGAGCCGGTTCTCTGACCACACGGGGCATTCGTTGCACAGGCAGCCGTGGGCCGTTATGTCGCACTCCGTTCGGTCGCGTGAGCAGTACAGCCGCTCGTCGTCGTCGCTCATGCAGCCCTCGTGCGTGGGGCAGCCGGGGCACCGGCAACTGCTGGAGTTCCTCTCGCTGTCCTCGACGATCATCGTGTTCCTCCCGGAAGACATCGGGCCAACGCTTTGGCCATGGCCGGACGCACGGCCCCATACACGCGAGTGCCTTCCACCGGTATGCCCGATTCGCCCTCGGACCACACCCGGCACGCGCCGAGGCGGACTCTGGCGTCCTCTTCGCGGGTACGTACTGACCACACGTCGTCAGCGAAGGGATGCGCACATGGAAGAGGTCGAAGGCTCGATCTTGGACGGTGACACCGTCGTCGTGGCGGGTACCACAGTGCTTCTCGACGTGTTGGACGCAGTCGCGGCCTCCACCGGCGGCACCGGGTGGCATGCACATGTGGCGCTGCCACTCGGCATGGTTCTCGAGCCCGGCCAGCAGATGCGCCTTGAGACGGCGGACGGCCGGTCCGGCCCCGTGGCGCTCCTCGACGCCCCGACGATCGAGGGCGACCGGGTGCTGCACGTGCTCACCGGCTTGGGCCCTCTCGTGCGCTAGATGGTCGAACCTGCCGATCTTCCGGTCTCTGACGTCTCGGAGATCACGGACCAGCTCTTTATCGCATCGCGTCTCCACGCGCGGCATGTCGAGCACGTTCGCGACCTGGGCATCGACCTCGTACTGAGCACGATCTGGCTCGCGCCGACCCGCGTCCTCCGGAGACCCCCGTTTCACTCGATGTGGCTTCCGATGGTGGACTTCCCGCTGATTCCGCTCCCGCTGTTCCTGCTGAGGCGGGGAGCGACCGCCGCTGTGCTGGTGATGGCGGCCGGCGGACAGGTGCTCATCTACTGCCGGGCCGGGCGCCACCGCAGCGTCGCGATGGCCGCATGCATCCTCATCGCCCGGGGGATGACCGCCGACGAGGCGATGGACCTC
The DNA here is from genome assembly GCA_036507895.1 of Coriobacteriia bacterium. Classification (GTDB taxonomy): domain Bacteria; phylum Actinomycetota; class Coriobacteriia; order Anaerosomatales; family PALSA-660; genus PALSA-660. The sequence continues at coordinate 877 of DATCIG010000027.1, read as the reverse complement.
ATCGTGGCGCATCGGCCCGTTGCCGATCCGCACGCTCCGCACATCGAGCGCCGGATCCGCGCGTTCGAGAAGGACTGGCTCAACCGCCAGAGGCCGTCGACGGCCTGATGTTCATGCCTCCGGGGAGGTGGCGGACATGCGTGTGAAGATCATCATCAATCCCGCGGCCGGCCAGGCCGAGCCCATCCTGGGCGTGCTCAACGATGTCTTCGGCCCCGCGGGGATCGAGTGGGACGTCGCCATCACGCACAAGAGCGGTGACGGCGTGGCCGCGGCCCGGCAAGCGGCCGACGAGGGCTACGATCTCGTCGGCGCCTACGGCGGCGACGGAAGCGTCGCCGAAGTGGTCTCCGGGCTGGCAGAAGGTGGCCCGCCGATCCTGCTGCTGCCAGGCGGCACAGGCAACGCTCTGGCCGCAGACCTCGGTATCCCGCTCGGACTCGCCGAGGCCGCAGCACTGGCCGTGCCCGATGCCGGTGAGGTCAGACGGGTGGACGTCGGACGCTCGGGGAAACGGTGGTTCGTGCTCCGGTTGACCACCGGGTTCGAGGCCGACATGGTGAGTGCCGCGACCAAGGACATGAAGGATCGTTTCGGCTGGCTCGCGTACGCCTTCGCCGGGCTCCAAGCCATCTCGGACGCCCCCATGGTCACCTACTCCATGACCATCGACGGGAAGACGGCCGAGTGCGAGGGGCTGGCCGCGTTGGTCGCCAACTCGGCCAGCATAGGCGTCTCCGGACTACGGATCGCGGATGATGTGGACGTCTCCGACGGGCTGCTCGACGTGGTCGTCGTGCAGAGGGCGGATCTCCCAGGCCTGATCGGCAGTGCCGCGGACGCCGCGCAAGGGCAGCAGCCGCGCATGATGAGCCGG
>DATCIG010000026.1:0-5482 GCA_036507895.1 Coriobacteriia bacterium | reverse complement strand
GATCCGGAGAAGGGATGGGACAAGACCTGGGCCTACCTCGCCGAGCTGGGCAAGTACGTTTCGTCGTACCCCGCGAGTTCGACCATCGCGAGCCAGCAGTTCGGTTCGGGCCAACTTAACATCACCCCGACGATCATCTCGATTGACATGAACAACCGGCAAAACGGCACGTGGGCACCCAACACGGCAGCGTCGATCTTCGACGACCAGCACTGGGTGGCCGACGGACACTACTTCATGGTGCCGAACGGCGTCTCGGCGGAAACGCTCTATGTCGACCTGAAACTGGTGAGTTATATCCTCGACCCCGTTCAGCAGGCCAAGACGTTCGGATCGGGCACGCTCACGAGCGCCAACAAGAATGCCACTGTCGACAAGGCCACGGCCGAGGCGAAAGTACTCATTGCGCAGTATGGGCGCCCGGACTTCTACCCGAAGGCGTTCGTGACTGGTAAGACGGTCGCGCCGCTCGACCCCGTGAAGCTGCAGGATGCCTTCGACATTTGGCAGCGGAAGATCGGGAGCAAGGTCGGTGGCTAACCAGACGCCCGCTCGGACCCGGCCGGGCTTCGAGTCCTTGCAGATGCGCGGTGTGTCGCGCACTTACGGCCAAACCAGGGCCCTCGTCGACCTCGACCTGGAACTGACCCGTGGTGAATTCGTCGCGTTGCTCGGGCCATCTGGCTCCGGCAAATCGACGGCGCTCGGCTGCATGGCCGGCCTGCAGCCGCTCAGCACCGGATCGATCTGGCGCGATGACGTGCGGATCGACACGGTACCTGTGGAGAAGCGTGGCTTTGGCATGGTCTTCCAGAACTATGCGCTCTTCCCGCACCTGACGGTGCAAAAGAACGTCGAGTTCGGTCTCTCCATGCGACGCGTTGCCAAGGACGAGAGGCGGCGGCGTGCCGCCGCCGCCCTCGACCTGGTGCAGTTGACGGGCCATGCTGCGAAAATTCCTTCTCAGCTCTCCGGCGGGGAGCAGCAGCGTGTCGCGATCGCGAGGGCTTTGGCGATCGATCCGGAGATCGTCCTGATGGACGAACCGCTGTCCAATCTCGATGCAACACTGCGAATCGAGATGCGAACCGAGATCAAACGCCTCTACCAGGAGCGGGACCTGTCGGTGCTCTACGTGACGCACGATCAGGAGGAGGCCCTCTCACTGGCGACGCGACTCGTTGTCTTGCGCCAAGGGGCTCTAGTACAGTCCGGCACGCCAAAGGACGTGTACGCAAACCCTGTCAGCGCATACGTAGCGAGCTTCATGGGTTATCGCAACCTCTTCGCCGGACACGTCGCCGGGCGGGCCGAGGACGGTGCGGTACATGTCGTAGCCGACGACCTCGAACTGGTTGGGCGGCTAGTAACCGGTGAGGACACGGACAATGCGGCGCAGGGCACGGCGGTGACCATTGTGATCCGACCTGAGGATATTCGGGTGGCCGCGCCGTCCGCGCCGAACGCTATCCAGGTGATAGTGGAGGTCGTCGAGTTTCACGGGCGAGAGCTAGCCGTGCGGGCGCGCACCAACCGGGGCTTGGCCATCCACTTCAAGACGGATGAGTCTGTGGTCGCTGGGCATCCTGCGACACTGAGCGTGCCGCGCGACCGCGTGCTTGTCTTCCCCGATGACGACGACAGTTGAGGGCCGCGCGCACGCAGTGCCCGCTCGCTCCCGCCAGCCGTTGAGGCACCGCCTTGCCGACCGAGGCATCGATTGGTCGTTGCTGCTGCTGCTGCCGGCTGTTCTGATCATTGGCGGCCTGTTCGTGTATCCGTTTCTCTACGGCCTGTCGATCTCGTTCGAGCCGCTTAAGGGGAACAATACACTCTCGAACTACACCGACTTCCTCAGCGACTCGTATCTGCGAGACTCAATCGTCAAAACTTTGCGTCTCGCCCTGCCCGTTGCGTTCGTCAGTGTCGCCTTCGCCGCGCCGCTCGCCTACCAGGCGCGCAGAAACTTCAGAGGTCGGCAGGCGATCACGCTTGTGTTCATGCTGCCGCTGACCTTTGGCAGCATCCTCATCGCCCAGGGAATGATGCGCGTGTTCTCGGATGGTGGTTGGATCAATCTCCTGCTCGAGACGGTTGGCATTCCTAAGCACCAATTCATCTACAACTACGCAGGCACGTTCATTGCAACGACGATGGTCACGATCCCGTTCGTGTTTCTCCTCCTGATGGGGTTCTTCGGCGGGATCGACAGATCGCTCGAGCAGGCTGCAGGCACGCTCGGTGCTTCCAGGGCCGCTCGCTTCTGGCGCATCACGTTGCCGCTGGCATCACCCGGTATGGTGACAGCGTTTACGCTCGCGCTCGTCGAAGCGTTTGCCGTCTTCCCATCGGCGATCCTCGTGGGCCAACCGGACAACGCAACGCATGTACTCACGCTACCGATCTATACGGCTGCGTCGCAACATTCCGATTACGGTTCCGCTGCAGCCATCGCAATGATCATGACCGTGATCGAGCTTATCATCCTGGTTGTGCTGGTTACCGTGCGTAACCGTATCTACCGCGGCCCGGCAACGAGTGGAAAGGGATAGGGCCATGACCTCTGCATCGCTGTCGGCGCGACCTGCACAGCTGCGCCCGTCCCCTGTGCGGCGGCTCTCCCGCGTCACGGTCACGAGCGTGATCACCTGGTTCGCCGGCGGATGTTTCGTGTTGCTCGCACTCGCCGTGCTTGGCTCTGTCGCCATCACTTCCTTTGCGACGAGCTGGCGAGCCGGATGGTGGCCCGACGCGTTCACGACGCGGTGGTACGGCCAGGCGTGGAACGATACGGGTATCAGTCAATCGCTGTTTGTGACATTCGAGGTGAGTGTCGCGGTGGTGCTCATCGCACTTGCCGCTGGTGTGCCAGCCGGATACGTGCTTGCGCGCAAGAAGTTTCCGGGCAAATCGACTCTCATGCTCATCATGCTGCTGCCGATCATTCTGCCGACCATGACCTACGCCGTGCAGCTCGCCGCCATGATGTATCGAATTGGCCTGGGCGGGAGTCTCGCGGCGGTAATCCTCGTGAACCTCGTACCTGCGTTGCCGCTCGTAGTCCTGATCACGGTTCCTTTCGTCGAGCAAATTTCGCCCGAAGTCGAGAACGCGGCGAAGGTCTTCGGCGCAAGCAGCCTGCGGCTCTTTACGCGGGTGCTGTTGCCGTTGCTCGCCCCCGGTGTCGTCGCCGCGGGCATCCTCTGTCTCGTGCGCGTGCTCGGCGCGTTCGAGCTGACTTTCTTCGTCTCCAATTCGAGAACACAGACGCTTGTGGTCACGATCTTCGGTGCACTTTCCGACCCGGGTGGTGTGCCTGCTCCGCTCGCAGCGGCAATGACGGTGTTCTACATGATCATCGCGCTGATCGGACTTGTTATCGCGTTCAGGTTCTCGAACCCGGCGGATGCACTTTCCCGGCGCGGCCGATGAGCGTGGACGCGGTCGTGTCCAGAGAAGAACTCAATATCATACCAAGGAGCGTGTCGCGTGGCGCAGAACGATAATCCGGTTCGTATGGCGATTGTCGGTACGGGAAACATCGCAGGAGCCCGTCACATGCCAGCGGTTCGCGCCCTCGGGGGGAGCGTGAGTGTGGTGGCCGTGGTCGACATCGACGCGGAACGGGCGAGTGCCTTCGCCGCGGAGTACGACATCACCGCCAGCTATGGGGAACTGGCTCCCATGCTCGCGGTCGAGCGGCCAGACATCGTCGTCGTGTGCACCCCGCCCATCGCGCATCGGGAAGCTGTTGTCGAGTGTCTCAAGGCGGGTTCCTGGGTGTGGTGCGAGAAGCCGCCGACGCTCTCGCTGGCGGAATATGACGCGATTCAACAATGCGAGCCGCAGAACGGACCGTATGTGTCCTACATCTTCCAGCATCGCTTCGGGTCGGGCGCACAGCAATTGCGAAAGCAGATCACCGACGGAGCGCTCGGACGGCCGATGGTCGCGCTCTGCAACACCATGTGGTACCGCGGTCGCGAGTATTTCGACCTTCCGTGGCGGGGCAAGTGGAGCACCGAAGGGGGTGGGCCCACGCTCGGTCACGGCATTCACCAGATGGACCTGATGCTTTCGCTGCTCGGTGATTGGCGGGAGGTGCGCGCCCTGATGGCAACCATCGACCGTCCGGTCGAGACCGAGGATGTCTCGATGGCCGCGGTCACGCTCGAATCGGGTGCTGTGATTTCTGTTGTGAACAGCCTGCTCTCACCTCGCGAGGCGAGCTACCTACGTTTCGACTTCGAGGATGCGACGGTCGAATTGACTCACACCTATGGCTACGACAACACCAACTGGAGCTGGACGCCGGCGGCGCATGTGACGGATGAAGAGAGGATTGCCTCGTGGGCGCCCGCCGACAACGTGCGCAGTTCGCACGCCGCTCAGCTGACGGAGCTCGTCGAGTCGTTCAGGGCCCGAACGCGGCCGCGCGTCAGTGGTGCAGACGGGCGCAGAGCGCTCGAGTTCATCGCGGGCCTCTATCAGTCGGCGATCACAGGCCGGCCTGTGTTACGCAGCGAGCTCACGCCTGATAACCCGTTCTACCACACGATGAGTGGCGTCGTAACTAGCGAAATGGTGGTGCACGCGTGAGCGGCTTGGGGTTCTCTGTTGAGCACGAGCTTGGACAGCGGTTGGACGTCCGTGTCGGGGACGTCCTGATTGCGAGTTACGTGTACGAACCGGACTTTCCGGAGGTGGAGTCGCGTAAACCGTATCTGCACCCATTGCGGACGCTAGATGGGGCTCTCATCAGTGCGTTCCGGCCCTGGGACCACCCCTGGCACAAGGGCATCGAGATGACGTCGTCCGTGCTTTCCGGGCAGAACTTCTGGGGCGGCAAGACCTATCGTGACGGTGAGGGCTACCTCTGGCTAGATAACGTCGGGCGTATGCAGCACGAGCGTTTCGAGACGGTCGAGGCTTCGGCGGACGAGGTCATCGTGCGCGAGACGCTGTCCTGGATCACTGCGGCGGGTGAGCGGTGGATCGATGAGGAGCGCACCTTGCGCTTCCATGGCGCGGACGCGAAGGAAGGGGTCTGGATCCTGGACTTCGCGACCGAACTGCGCAATGTGCGCGGGCAAGTCATCGAGATGGGCAGCGCGACGACCCTTGGACGGCCGAACGCTGGGTACACCGGGCTGTTTTGGCGGGGCCCTCGCTCGTGGACGGGCGGCGAGATCTTTGCCGCCGACGGTCGGGGCGGCGAAGAGATGATGGGCGAGCAATCCCCGTGGCTGGCCATCACCGGTCGGCACGACGACATCGACGGCGGCGGAACGGTACTCGTGTTCGCCGGGGTGTCCTCTGCTGACGTGCCGATCAAGTGGTTCGTGCGCAGCCAGCCGTTCGCGGCGATCAATCCATCGCCGTCGTTCGATCAGGAGGTGGTCATTTCTCCGGACGCCTCGCTGCGGCTCAGCCACCGGATCGTGATCGCGAATCGAATGTGGACCCGGAACGAGCTCGACGC
>DATCIG010000025.1:0-3132 GCA_036507895.1 Coriobacteriia bacterium | reverse complement strand
TCAGTACTATCCCCTCACCGCGAACCGCTCGCCGTCACCGTCGAGCAGCGCGGGCAACTCCCCTATCGAACTCAGCGCGAAAGCCGGCCCTGGTGCGAGCACGTCCTGCGCGCTGAACGCGCCCCACAAGGCGGCCACCGGAATAGCGTTACCCGAGATGGCTGCCTGAACATCGTGGGGGCTGTCTCCAACGTAGATACAATACTCCAAGTCCACGCCCAGACGGTGCGCTGCGACGCACAGCGGATGAGGGTCCGGCTTGTGCAGTTTCACGTCGTCGGCTGTCACCACGGTGGACATGAACGGCGCGATCCCGAAGTGCGCGATCCCCCTCGTCGCTGACTCCGTTCCCTTGCTCGTGACGATGCCCATCGGGATGCCCCGGCGCCTCAGTTCGGCCAACGTCTCGATGGTCCCCGGATACGACCGGGCGAGCTCATCGTGATGCGCACGGTTGAATTCGCGGAACGCGCGCAGAAGCTCGCCGACATGACCCGGGGCCATCTCGTTGAACTGCGCGACCAGCGGCTGGCCGACGTTCACCATCGTGATCTCGTCGGGCAGAGCCTCCCCGAGGATGGTCTCGGTGGCGTACCGGAACGAGACGCGGATGAGCTCGACGGTGTCGATCAGGGTGCCGTCGAGGTCGAAGATGACCGCCTGGAGCCGCGCCAGCCGCGCACCCGGATCGGGCAGCGGCTCGCGTGTCGGGTCGGGGCAGGGTCGTGTGTCCATGCCGGCGATGGTAGCACCCTGATCGCGGGAGTCCCGCGCCACTAGGTCGCCTCCAGCCAGGCGGGCGGGTCCTCGTGCTTGCGCAGGAGCACCCAGGTCATGAGTGCGCCCGTCGCGTAGAGCACCGTGGCCACCGCATAGGGGACCGTGTAGGAGTAGGCCATGAGCCGCCCGCCGATCGCGGAGCCCGCGAGCCAGGAGGCACTGTAGCCGAACGAGACCATCCCTGCGACGACGGCTCGCTCGCGCCCCGGGACGTGCTCCATCGTGTACTGGTTCCAGCTCGGCCACGACATGTTCATGAACGCGCCGCGGAGCCAGAAGACCACCGCGGCGACCGGCAGGCTGGTGATGAACGGGATGACCGCGAGGAACGGCAGGCTCGCGGCTTCGGCCAGGGCGGTGGCCCGAACCGTTCCGAAGCGCCGCGCGAGCAGCGGCGCACCGAGAGCGGCAACGCCCATCGCCAACTGCGAGACTCCCTGGATGAACCCGATCTGCCCGATCGAAGCCCCCAGTTGACGCTTCAGGTACAACGACAGGAACGGGATGATCAATCCGGCTCCGATCGAGATGAGCACCTGCGGCACCAGCAGCCGAACGACGTGCGGCCACGAGCGGAACCCGCGCATCGTCTCGAGGTAGTGACGGAAAGCGTGGCGCGGGTGCCCGAGCGCCTCCCGCATCATCAGCAGCGGGATCGCCGATAGCAGGAACAGGACGCCGGCCACCGCAACCGTGATGCGGAACGAGTCGACCTCGCTGAACATCCCGGCGAGCGCAGAGGGCAGCATGCCGCCGATGACGCCGCCGGCCATTGCGCCGATCACCCGGACGAACAGGTCGGCGGTGTAGAGGTGGCTGCGCTCGAAGGGCGTCGAGTTCTCTGCGAGGAACGCGACCGGTGCGGCCTGCATGATGCCGTCTCCGGAGCCGTACATCGCTCCGAACGCGAGCAGAACACCGGCCTCGGGCAACCCGGCCTGACCGAGGCGCGCGACGCCGTAGAGCGCCGCTGCCAGGATGAGCAGCCGCCGGTAGCCGAAGACCGCGATCAGAGGCGGCGCGAGCAGGCAGATCGCCGCGGAGGCGAGCGCCAGCGAGCCCTCGACGTCACCTACGACGGCCTCGGACAGGCCCGCGCCCTTCACGTAGATCGCGAAGATCGTGACGAGGATGCCGATGCCGAGCGACTGGATGCCCAGTGCCGCGAGGAACAGCCGCGCGTTGCGCGTGAAGCTCGCGATCGCCGCGCCGTAGTCGGAGATGGTCGCGCGGAAGGCGCGCTTCGAGCGTTCGATCACACGGGCCTCCCCCTCATCGCGAACCCGGGCCGCAAGAGCCGCATCGGACGGCCGTCCCAATGTATCAGTAGGTCGCTCACCGCACGCGCCATCAGATCCCGAAGCGGATAGGACGCCTATCGCACCGCCCCGGTGCGTGATTATCCGGGGGCAGGTATGTTACAGTGCCCTTCACCGTCGGCTCAGGCCACGGGATATGCTATGCGCAACGCCCCGCAGCGACGACGGGGCCGGAATGAAGAACAGGAGGTGGAACGAGATCCCCATGGTCCGACTGAACGTGTTGGCAATGGCGATGGACATGCTGATGACCCGGCCCGGGTCCGTGCGCGCGAGCGCATAGAACCGGGCGGCCCAGCCGCCGCGCCCTCCACCTCGGAGCGGAAGCGGCATTCCATCAGACGCCTTGCACACACGATCGGGAAAGCAGGACACCATGAGCGACTCGACCCACCCCGGCTTCGACACCCTCTCCGTTCACGCCGGCGCCTCGGCCGACCCCACCACCGGTTCGCGCGCCGTGCCGATCTACCAGACCGTCGCGTACAACTTCAAGAGCACCGAACACGCCGCGAACCTCTTCGGCCTGCGCGAGTTCGGCAACATCTACTCCCGCATCATGAATCCGACCAACGACGTGCTCGAACAGCGCATCGCCGCGCTCCACGGCGGTACCGCAGCCGTGGCCGTGGCCTCAGGCCACGCGGCCGAGAACCTCGCTCTGCTGAACCTCGCCGGCTCCGGCGATTCGATCGTGTCGTCGACCTCGCTGTACGGCGGCACCTGGAACATCTTCCTGCACACGTTCAAACGCCTCGGGATCACCGTGCGGTTCGTGGAGCCCACGGACGTCCAGGGGTTCATCGACGCCACCGACGACACCACCAAGGCCTGGTTCGTCGAGACGATCGGCAACCCGCGCCTCGACGTCCCGAACATCAAGGGGCTTTCCGACGCCGGTCGAGCGCTCGGCGTTCCGCTCGTCGTGGACAACACCTTCGCCACTCCCTACCTGTGCCGCCCGATCGAGCACGGGGCCGCCGTCGTGATCGAGTCGCTCACGAAGTGGATCGGCGGACACGGGACGTCGCTC
>DATCIG010000024.1:0-30193 GCA_036507895.1 Coriobacteriia bacterium | reverse complement strand
CGTGAAGTCGCGCGTCGCGTCCGCTGCGCTCGAGAACCCCGGCCTGGCGTCCGGCACGGTCCCGGTGGACATGGTCACCGCTTCAGGCAGCGGACTCGACCCTGACATCACGCTCGCGAACGCGTACGCTCAGGTGGCGCGCGTGGCAAAGGCGCGCAGCCTGACCGACGCCGCGGTCCGTGCGATCGTGGACAACAATGTCACGGGCAGGCAGTTCGGGGTGCTGGGCGAGCCGCGCGTGAACGTGCTGCTCCTCAACCTCGCGCTCGACGCAGCGAAGTAGTCGGAGGCCTTCTTGACGCCGGAAGATATCGATCAGCTCAAGTCGCACCTGGCGCGTTCCCGGGGATGCCACAAGATATTCCTCGGGTACGCGCCCGGCGTCGGCAAGACGTACACGATGCTGTCCGAGGCCCAGCGCCGCCACCAGCGCGGTGAGGACGTCGTCATCGGCTTCGTCGAGCCTCACAAGCGGCCTGAGACGATCGCGCTGCTCGCGGGTCTCGACTCGATCCCGACCAAGCCGATCAAGTACCGCGACACAGTGCTCGAGGAGATGGACACGGCCGGCATCATCGCGCGGCATCCCCAATGGGTGCTGGTCGACGAGCTGGCCCACACGAACGCGCCGGGCGCCGCCCACAAGAAGCGGTGGCAGTCGGTCGAGGAGATCCTCAACGCGGGGATCAACGTCATCTCGACCGTCAACGTCCAGCACTTCGAGTCGCTCAACGACACGGTTGCCCAGATCACCGGGGTCTGCGTTCGCGAGACCGTGCCCGACCGTATCCTCGACCAGGCCGACGAGGTCGTGCTCGTCGACATCACGCCCGAGGCGCTCATCAACCGGCTCAACCGAGGCGTCATCTACGCTCCCGAGAAGGTCCCGAAGGCGCTCGCGAACTTCTTCCGGCGCGGCAACCTGGTCGCGCTGCGAGAGCTCGCGCTGCGGCGCACGGCCGAAGAGGTCGACGAGGACCTGACGGAGTTCATCCAGGAGCACGATGTCGACAAGACGTGGGGGGCGCAGGAGCGGGTCCTGGTCGCGGTCACGCCGCGGCCGCTCGGCTCCAAACTGGTCCGGCGCGGGTACCGCTTGGCCAAGCGCATGAACGGCCGGTTCTGGACGCTCTACACGCGTCCACCGGGCGTCTCGCTCTCCGCGAAAGAGGAACAGACGCTGGCCGAACTCAAGGACTTGACCAAGGAACTCGGCGGCGAGGTCGTCGAGGTCGTCGGAGCCGACGCGGCGGGTGAGATCATCGACTTCGCGACGCGCAACCAGGTCACCTACGTGGTCATGGGCCAGTCGGCGCGCAGCAGGATGAACGAGGTGATGCGGGGCTCGATCGTCAACCGCATCATGCGCGAGACCCGCAATGTGGACATCGTCGTGGTCGCCGACCCGCAGCGGGCCGACGCGGGCCCCGCGAGTTCAGCAGGCTAGCTCGGCTCGGACTCCCGCCCTTGCGCCGAGCCCGGTCCGCCCGTATACTCACACGGCTAATCGAATACCGCTCACAAGCGGGACCGGTTCGAATGAGGTCCCCACCGACGCGGCGCGAGTCATCGCAGCTGCCAGGTCGAGAGAAGATGCGTCAGGCGTCCCGCGTAGCGGGTCGTCTCGGCGGGTCATTTCCGTCCGGCAGGCCGATCCTCGGGCCGCCGGACGTTGTTGTTTCTACACATGACTGCACGTAATTCACGGAGGTGAATGCGATAGCCACCATCGAGACTCGTGTGAACGAGCGAATCCGCGCCCCGCGCGTGCGACTCGTTGGCGCCGACGGCGACCAGCTTGGCATCTTCGTAACGATGGATGCCCAGAAGATCGCCGACGACCAAGGGCTCGACCTCGTCGAGGTCGCGCCGAACGCCGATCCGCCCGTTTGCCGGATCATGGACTTCAGCAAGTGGAAGTACGAAGAGGCCATGAAGGCCAAGAAGGCCCGCAAGAACCAGACGACGGTCCAGGTCAAGGAGATCAAGTTCCGGCCCAAGATCGGCGTTGCCGACTACGAGACCAAGAAGAAGCACGTCATACGCTTCATCGAGGCGAACGCGAAGGTCAAGGTCACGATCATGTTCCGTGGTCGCGAGATGGTGCACGCGGAGCGTGGTCTGGCGATCCTGGAGCGTCTCGCGGAAGACATCCGCGACATCGCGCATATCGAGAACCAGCCGAAGCTCGAAGGTCGCAACATGTTCATGCTCATCTCGCCGTCGAAGAAAGAGATCAAGCCGGCGGGCAAGTCCGACAAGGATGCTCACGGAAGTGAGCCTGCCGCCGAAGAGGCGTGACAGGACCGCACCTCCGAGATCTGACGTAAAGGAGTCGCACGCGATGCCGAAGATGAAGACGCACAAGGGGACGGCGAAGCGGTTCAAGTTGACCGCCTCGGGCAAGATCAAGCGCGGCAACGCGTTCAAGAGCCACATCCTCGAGAAGAAGAGCCCGAAGACCAAGCGCGGTTTCGCGCAGCCGTCGTTCGTGGCCAAGAGCGACATGGCCGTGATCCGCAAGAACCTCGGCGTGTAGCAGCCGCCATCCATCCGCTTATCGAGGAGTTGATCTGACGTATGCCCCGCATCAAGCGCTCTGTAGGTGCCAGGAAGAAGCGCCGCACCGTACTCGCACGCGCGGCCGGTTACTACGGAAACAAGTCACGCTCATATCGCGCCGCGAAAGAGCAGACGCAGCACTCGCTGCAGTACGCCTATCGTGACCGCAAGGTGCGCAAGCGCGAGATCCGCAAGCTGTGGATCGTCCGCATCAACGCCGGCGCGCGGCTGAACGACCTGTCGTACTCGGTGTTCATGAACGGCCTGAAGAAGGCCGGCATCGAGCTGGACCGCAAGGTCCTCTCCGATATGGCGATCACCGATCCGGCAGGCTTCGCCAAGTTGTGCGAGACGGCCAAGGCTGCCCACGCAGCGTAGGCCCGCTCGCTCTGAAGTGTCACACAGAACGGCCCCGTCGCACCGGCGACGGGGCCGTTCTGTGTGACGGGAGCGAGGGTCGTCGGGGACTTACCCTCGGCTAAGGACGGACCCTGCTCTGGACTAACACCGCACAGCGGCCCGACGATGTTCCGAATGCTCGTGCTCGAGGGCATCGACATCGCATGGTGGGACTACCGCCGGGCGACGCTCACCATCTGGAGGAAGCCGACGTGCCGACTGAAGCGAACGACATCCGGAACCTGACCGGCCTGACGGAGACGGAGGCGGCACGCCGTCTTGTCGAGGAGGGCCCGAACGAGATCGCGTCCGCCAAGCGGCGCAGCTTCCTGCGTGTCGTGTGGGAGGTCGTGAAGGAGCCCATGCTGCTCCTGCTCGTCGCGGCCGGTACCGTCAATGTACTCATCAGTCTCCAGGAGCCGGGCCGCATCAAGGAAGCGCTTCTCCTGTTCGTCTTCGTGTTCGTGGTGATCGGCATCACGCTGTATCAGGAGCGCAAGACCGAGCGCGCCCTCGAGGCCCTGCGTGACCTTTCCAGCCCGCGCGCGCTCGTGATCCGCGACGGGCTCCAGCGGCGCATCCCCGGTCGTGAGGTCGTGCGCGGCGACCTGATCCTGCTTGCCGAGGGGGACAGGGTGCCTGCCGATTCGATCATGCTGCAATGTTCGAACATCAGCGTCGACGAGTCGTTGTTGACCGGCGAGTCCGTGCCGGTGCGCAAGGTGCCGTGCGGAGCGGATGCGCCGCGGCTGTTGGGGACCCCCGGAGGCGACGGCACCGCTTGGGTCTTCTCGGGCACGCTCGTCGTGAAGGGGCAGGGACTCGCGCAGGCGCTTGCCACGGGGTTCGCTACCGAGCTCGGCAAGATCGGCACCGCACTGCAGACGCTGGAACCGGAGCGGACGCTGCTCCAGCGCGACGTCGATAGGCTCGTGCGCAATCTTGCGATCTTCGGGCTGTCGGTGGCCGCGGTCGTCGTGGTGATCTACAGCCTCACGCGCGGCGACTGGCTCGAAGGTACGCTCGCGGGCATCACGCTCGCGATGGCGCTGCTCCCCGAGGAGTTCCCCGTCGTCCTGACCGTGTTCCTCGCGCTTGGCGCGTGGCGCGTCTCGAAGAGCAACGTGCTCACCCGCCGCATGCCCGCGATCGAGATGCTCGGGGCCGCGACCGTGCTGTGCTCCGACAAGACAGGCACGATCACCCAGAACCGCATGACGGTGAAGGAGCTGAGCACGGACGCGGGGCGCTTCTGTGTGGATGGCGCTCCCCTGACCGAGGAATTCCACGAGATCGTCGAGTACGCGGTGCTCGCGTCGCCGATCGACCCGTTCGACCCGATGGACACGGCGTTCAAGGTCCTGGGCGAGAGGTTCCTCGCGGACACTGAGCACCTGCATGTGGACTGGGTGCTCGTGCGCGAGTACCCGTTGTCGGAGCGGCTGCTCGCGCTCAGCCATGTGTGGCGTTCGCCGGACGGTGGCGACTACGTGATCGCCGCGAAGGGCGCGCCGGAGGCGATCGCGGACCTGTGCCACATGACCGAGGGCGAGACGGCGGCGCTGGTGGCGCGCGTGTCGCTCATGGCCGATGAGGGCCTTCGCGTGCTCGGCGTGGCGCACGCAGCGTTCCGCGCCGAGGACGGATTGCCGGAGATCCAGCACGACTTCACCTTCAAGTTCATCGGGCTCGTGGGATTGCAGGATCCGATCCGCGAGGACGTCCCCGGTGCCGTGGCGCAAGCCCGCGCCGCGGGCATGCGGGTGGTCATGATCACCGGAGACTATCCGGGTACGGCGCGCAGCATCGCGGCCGAGGCCGGACTCGACACCGAGACATGCATCATGACCGGTCCCGAACTGGAGGCGCTCGACGACGAGGCGCTAGCGGAGCGCATCGATGAGATCGACGTCTTCGCGCGCGTGGTACCGGAGCAGAAGCTGCGGATCGTTCGCGCGCTCAAGGCCCGTGGCGAGGTGGTCGCGATGACGGGCGATGGTGTCAACGACGCCCCGGCGCTCAAGGCCTCGCACATCGGCATCGCCATGGGCCAACGCGGTACCGACGTCGCTCGCGAAGCGGCCGCACTCGTGCTGACCGACGATGCGTTCTCGTCGATCGTGGGCGCCGTTCGTGTGGGCCGCCGCATCTACGACAACCTCAAGAAGGCGATGGCCTACATCCTTGCGGTCCACGTTCCGATCGCAGGCATATCTCTGTTGCCGGTGCTCGTGCCCAGGCTCTTCGGCCACGAAATGCCACTGGTGCTCATGCCAGTCCACATCGCGTTCCTCGAGCTCATCATCGACCCTGCCTGTTCCGTCGTGTTCGAGGCGGAGGCGGAGGAGAATGACATCATGGACCGGCCACCGCGCGGCATCGACGATCCGATGTTCAGCCGCCGCATGATCGGCGTCAGCGTCGCTCAGGGCGCGTTCGTCCTGGCTGCGGTCCTGGGGGTGTACCTGTGGGCGGTCCTCGGCGGGCGCGAGGCGAACGACGTGCGGGCGCTCACGTTCGCGACGCTCGTGTTCGGCAACCTGGCGCTCATCTTCGTGAATCGTTCGTGGAGCCACACCGTCATCGGCGGGCTGCTGACGAGAAACGTCGCTCTTTGGTGGATAACCGGCGGCACGATCGGCATGCTCGCCCTGCTGTTCTGGTTCCCGGCCACGCGTGAACTCTTCCAGTTCACGGTGATGCACCCGATGGACCTCGTCATCAGTCTCGGCGCCGGTATCGTGAGTGTCGTGTGGTTCGAGATCTACAAGCTCGTGCGTCACAGGCACCACCATCCGGTGGCGTAGGCGCACCCACATCGCGGTCGGATACGGACCTCGTCGCTCCCCGGAGTGGCGGGGTCCTTTCTCAGGCGAGGGCTGATCCTGTCGACCGGTCAGGTGCCGGTGGGTGAACGGTTGGATCGTGGTTCGCGCGCGGTGCCATGATCGCCCAGGTCCACGCGCCGCGCGCGGACCGGTAATGACGGCAGGAGCTCCGCCCACCCCTCGGAGATGCGGAGACGGATCCAGGGGGTGGATATGATGAAGAAGATCGTCATGTTCGTGGTTGCGTGCTATGCGGTGCTCACAGTGGGTGCCGCGGGCGCCTATTTCACCAGCCAGAGTCAGACCGCCGAGAACATCATCAAGGCCGGTTCGGTCGCGATCTCGACCGAACCGACTTCGGCGGCACTCAACATCGAGACGATGGCGCCGGGCGCCACGATCACGCAGCCGATGACAGTGGTCAACAACGGCAATCTGCCCGTGAGCGTGGTCGTCACGGCCGCGAAGAAGGCGGGTATCACCGAGTTCTACGAAGCGCTCACCTGCAGGGTGATCGCCGACGGTGTTGCCGTGTACGACGGGCGGCTCTCCGCGCTGCGGACTACGCCGCTGCAGATGAGTCCCGGTACGCGGACGCAGTTGCAGTTCGCCGTCGGGTTGCCGGCGACCGCGGGCAACGAACTCGCCGGTGACTACGCGAAGTTGACGCTCTATGTCGACGCGGAACAGGTGAACTAGCGTGCGTGCCCGCTCGGTCGCGGTCAGGGTGTTGTCGCTCGCCCTCGCGGCGACGGCGACCGCGTGGGCCGCGCACGCCTATCGTGCGGTCTACGTGGGCGGCGGCTCGATGTCTCCCGCGCTCATGCAGGGTGATCTCGCCGTGGTTCGACGTGGTTCCGCAGGCGTGGCGGAGGGCGACGTTGTGCTCGTGTCCAAGCCGGGATGGCCGACGGGTGTCCTGCACCGGGTCGTCGCTGTGGGGCTCGATGACTCCCTGACTTTGCGCGGCGATTCGAACCTTACCGCTGATAGGGATCCGATCAGCAAGGATGCGGTGCTGGGGGTCGTCGAGGGGGTGGTGCCGACAGGCCGGGTGCTCGCTGCCGTGGAGGGCCTGCGGCGCTGGTGATACAATCTCGGCTCACATGACGAATAGTGAAGCTATGACGGAGAGACGCCTTGGGCGCGTAAGGACGTAGTGCTTCAGAGAGGGGCCTGTACGGCTGCGAGGGCCTCGCACCACGAGCGCTTGTGCGGTTCACTCCATCAGCTGTACTCCTCAACGCGGCGGTGCTTCGCCGCAAGTAGGGATGCCGGATCCTCCGTTACGGGGACACCTGACCTGAGAGGGCCGGGATGCGCGCCGCCTCGTGCGGCGCTAGAGGTGGGTCGGAGCTTGTATCCGATCAACCGGGGTGGTACCGCGGGAGTCGACTTCCGTCCCCGGGCATGTGACATGCCCGGGGCGAGATGTCGGCTTCTTCTCGTTATATGGGTCCTCAGGTTCGCGCAGGCGAAGGGAACACAATGGCACTCATCGACGATCTGCAGGAGCTTCGACAGGCGGGTCTGGAGGCGGTCATGTCCGCCGACGACCTGACGTCGCTCGACGCGGTGCGCATCGCGCTCCTCGGCAAGAAGGGCTCGCTCACCGGTGTGCTGAGAGGGCTCGGGGCGCTTCCGTCCGATCTGCGCCCGGAGGCGGGCAAGGTGAGCAACGAGGTGCGCGAGGCTCTGGAGTCCGCGCTCGAACAGCGTGCCTCACTGCTCGGGGCCGTCGCCCTCGAGCATCGATTCTCCACCGACGCCATCGACGTCACGCTTCCCGGACGGCGGCGGGCACCCGGCCGGCAGCACCTGATCGAACGCGTCGTTCGCGAGATCTCCGAGATCTTCATCGGGCTGGGCTATCGCATCGCCGAGGGACCCGAGGTCGAGCTCGACTACTACAACTTCACCGCGCTCAACACGCCGCCGGACCATCCCGCCCGCAACGCCTCCGACACGTTCTACGTCGAAGACCTCTCGGGCGAGGCGGCCGTGGTGACCGGCGAGTCCGATGTCCTTTTGCGCACCCAGACCTCGCCCGTCCAGGTACGCGTGATGGAGAGTCAGGCGCCGCCGATCTACATCCTGGCACCGGGGAAGGTCTATCGCCGCGACGTGGCGGACCCGTCCCATCTGCCGCAGTTCAACCAGATCGAGGGACTGGTGGTCGACGAGGGGATCACGTTCGGCGACCTGAAGGGCACGCTCGAGCACTTCGCCCATGAGATGTTCGGCCCCGACCGTGCCGTGCGGCTCCGCCCTCATTTCTTCCCGTTCACAGAGCCGTCGGCCGAGGTCGATGTGAGCTGCCACGTATGTGGCGGCAGCGGTTGTCGCATGTGCAAGGGTTCCGGATGGCTCGAGGTCCTCGGGTGCGGGATGGTGGATCCGAACGTGTTCGGCTACGCCGGCATCGACCCGGAGCGCTACACCGGCTTCGCGTTCGGGATGGGCGCCGAGCGCATCGCCGCGCTCAAGTACGGCGTGCCGGACCTGCGCCACTTCATCGAGAGCGACATGAGGTTCTTGCGCCAGTTCTGACCGACACGACCCGGGCGGCGTCCGAAGTCACGACGCGCCTTGATGAGAGGAAACACGACATGCGGGTCTCCATGAAATGGCTGCGGGAGCTGGTCGATGTCGACCTTCCGATCGACGAGCTCGTCGATCTGCTCGATATGACGGGGACGAAGGTCGAGGCGATCCACACGGTGGGCGAGGCGCTCGAGGGCGTGCTCGTCGGCCGCATCCTCACCAAGGAGCGTCATCCCGATGCCGAGACGCTGTGGGTGACCACGGTGGACGTCGGCGCGCCGGCGCCTCTCACGATCGTCTGCGGCGCGCAGAACTTCGAAGCGGGTGACATCGTGCCGGTCGCCATCGTCGGTGCGACGCTGCCGAACGGCATGACCATCAAGAAGGCGAAGCTGCGTGGTGTCGTCAGCGAGGGCATGAACTGCTCGGGCACCGAGCTCGGGATCGGTTCGGATGGTTCCGGGCTGCTCATCCTGCCGCCCGACGCCCCGGTCGGTGTGCCGTTCGCACAGTATCGCGGGCTGTCCGATACGGTGCTCGAGCTCGAGGTGACGCCCAACCGTCCCGATTGCCTGTCCATGGCGGGTGTCGCACGCGAGGTCGGGGCTGTGACCGACCGTATCGCGCGTGTCCCGGACGTGGCTGTCGTCGAGGGTGACGGGGAGGTCTCGGACTCCGTTACGGTCGCGATCGAGGACGGCGAGCTGTGCCCTCGCTACACCGCGCGCATGGTGCGCGGGGTACGGGTCGGCCCGTCGCCCGATTGGCTCGCGGAGCGTGTCGCGGCCGCCGGTGCGCGGCCCGTCAACAACGTCGTGGACGTCACCAACTACGTCATGTTCGAGCTGGGACAGCCGCTGCACGCATTCGACGCGGCAACCCTCGTTCTCTCGGGCGGCAAGCGCGCCATCACGGTCCGGCTCGCGCATGCGGACGAGAAGCTCACCACCCTGGATGGGCAGGAGCGCCTGCTCGCGCCGGACACGCTCGTGATCGCCGACCCGAGCGGTGCGGTGGCGCTGGCGGGGGTCATGGGGGGAGCCTCCACGGAGGTGACCGAGAACACCGTCGATGTCCTGCTTGAATCCGCGTGCTTCGCGCCCGCTTCGGTCGGGCGCACCAGCAGGCGCTTGGCGCTGATCTCGGAAGCGTCGATGCGGTTCGAACGTGGCGTCGATGAGGCCGGATGCATCATCGCTCTCGACCGGGCGGCGGCACTTCTCGCGGACGTCGCCGGTGGAACGGTGGAGCGGGGCGTGATCGACGTCTGCCCGCGACCTCCGCGGCCCGCTGTCGTGCCGCTGCGTGTGGCGCGCCTCAACGCGTTGCTGGGGACGGATCTGTCCTCGGACCGCATCGCGGGGATCCTTGTTCGGCTGGGCCTCGGACTCGAGGGTGGCCCGGAGGACTTCTCCGTGACCGTTCCCACGTTCCGCCCCGACCTCGAACGTGAGGTCGACCTCATCGAAGAGGTCGTGCGGGTGCATGGGATGGGACTGGTGCCTTCGACGTTGCCCGCCGGCCGCGGTCGGGTAGGAGGGCTTACAGCGGATCAGCGCCGCCGTGAGCGGATCGGCGTCGCGCTTCGCGGTGCCGGGCTCAATGAGGCCGTGACCTGGTCGTTCGCCGATCCGACCGACGCCGGGCGCACGGGTTGGGTCTTCGGGCCCGACGAGCGCCCGGTGCGTCTGCTCAACCCGATGAGCGGCGACCAGTCGGCCCTGAGGTTCTCGACGCTCCCCGGGTTGCTCCGCGCCGTGGCAGACAACCGGCGCAGGGGAGTGGCCGACGTGCACCTGTACGAGATCGGCGCCGTCTGGTGGACCGCCCCTGGGCGGAAGCAGCCCAAGGAGCGCTCCGTGGTCGCCGGGGTGCTTGCGGGAGACTGGGATCGCCCCGGCTGGAACGACCGTCCGCCGGCCTTGGACATCTTTGATGCGAAGGGTGTCGTCGAGTCCGTCGTGGAGGAACTCGGTATCGCTCGCTTCCGCCTGCGTGCGTGCGATCTGCCGCATCTGCAGCCGGGCCGCAGCGCTGAGGTCCTTGTGGGCGGCGATGTCGTCGGCTGGTTGGGCGAGATGCATCCCTCGGTGCTGGATTCCTACGAGTGCCCCGGTCCCGTGGCGGTGTTCGAGCTGCAGCTGAAGCCCCTGCTCAAGGCCGCGCGCGATGTCCGGCCCTTCGTCGACCTGCCGAAGTTCCCCGGAGTGAAGATGGACCTCGCGATCGTGGTCTCCGACGGAGTACCGGCGGAGCGCGTCGAGCAGGCGATCCGCTCGGCCGGCGGCAAGCTCTTGGACGAGGCCCGTCTCTTCGACGCCTACCGCGGAGAGGGCGTGGCGCCGGGACACACTTCTTTGGCCTTCGCTCTCGTGTATCGCGACCCGGAACGCACTCTCACCGACGAGCAGGTCGCGGTCCTTCACGACAAGGTTGTTCGCAAGGTCACCGGGGCCGTCGGGGGAGAGCTTCGCGGTCGGCAGGACGCGCCCGAGCCCCCCGCCTGACGGCCGAGAGAGCACGCACGTGCCGTAGCATGCAGAAAAACTGCATAAAGATTGACGAGTATGCTATTTGAGTGCTATGGTTCACACACGATACATATTCCGACGGCCCGCGAACCCTCGCGGGCCGTCCTCGCACCGGAGGTCTTGGGATGATCAACGTCGCGGTCATCGGAGCTGCAGGCTATACCGGCATCGAGACGGTGCGGTTGCTGCTCGGCCATCCCGCCTTCAAAGTCACGCTCGTGACGTCGGCCGCTGAGGCCGGAAGAGCGGTCGAGGACGTGTACCCGGCCCTGGCCGGGTGCGGCCTGACCTTCGAGGATCCCGGCGCGGTCACCGTGGCGGATGTCGCCCAGGTCGCCTTCCTTGCGGTCCCGCATACGGCCGCCATGGCGCTGGTTCCGGGTCTTCTGCGAGCGGGCGTGCGCGTGTTCGACCTGTCGGCGGACTTCCGCCTCACGGATCCGGGGCTGTACGAGCGTTGGTACGGTACGCCGCATACCGCCGCGGAACTGCTCTCGGAGGCCGTCTACGGGCTGCCTGAACTGTCGGGCGACGCGCTCGTCGGCGCGCGTCTCGTGGCGTGCCCCGGCTGCTACCCGACCGCCTCGCTGCTCGCCGTGGCACCCGCGCTCGAGGCGGGACTCGTCCGGGTGGGGTCCAGGATCGTGATCGATGCGAAGTCCGGTGTCTCCGGTGCCGGGCGCACGCCGACGCCCGTGTCGCACTTCGTTTCCGCCAACGAGTCGGTGAGGCCGTATTCGGTGGGAGTGCATCGCCACACCCCGGAGATCGCGCAGGCGCTGGCGTGGGTCTCGGGCGCCCCGGTCACCGTGTGCTTCGCCCCTCACCTGGTCCCCGCCACGCGTGGCCTTCTCGCGACCGCGTACCTTGAGGCCCGCCCCGGGCTCACGACGTCGGACGCGGTGGAGGTCTATCGCGAGCGGTTCGTGGACGCTCCCTTCGTGACGGTCCACGATGCCGGACGCATGCCGTCGACCCGTGATGTCTCGGGAACGAACCGTGCACACATCGGGCTGGTGGTAGATGGCGGCTCGGGGACGCTCGTCGTTGCCTGTGCCATCGACAACCTCGTGAAGGGGTCGGGCGGGCAGGCGATCCAGTGCGCGAACATCGCGCTCGGGCTCGCGGAGACGAGCGGCCTCGACGCGTACGCCCCGGTCGTATAAGGGAGGGCATGGGATGGATACGGTACAGAGCACAGAGGGCCTCACACCCGTGGACGGCGGCGTGACCGCGCCCGCCGGTTTCATGGCCGCCGGCGTCGCTGCGGGCCTCAAGAGATCGGGACGCCCCGACGTCGCACTGGTCGCGACCGTCGCTCCCGTGCCGGCCGCGGCGGTGTTCACGACCAACCGCGTTGCCGCGGCGCCCGTCGTGGTGTCGCGTGCGCATGCAGCTCTCGGCCGGATCCGCGCGGTGGTGATCAACGCCGGGAATGCGAACGCCTGCACGGGGCCGGAAGGGCTGGCCGCGGCGCACGCGATGGCAAAGGAGACGGCGATCGCTGTCGGATGCACCGCCGATGAGGTCATCGTCGCATCGACGGGCGTGATCGGCGTGCGTCTCCCTCTGGAACTGGTGCTGCCGGCCATCGGCCGCGCTGCTGCCGCTCTCGACGGCGCTGCCGGTTCCGACGCGGCCGAGGCGATCCTGACCACCGACACGTTCGCCAAGGAGTTCTCCGTCGAGTTCGAGGTGGATGGGCGCACATGTCGCGTCGGAGGAATGGCGAAGGGCTCGGGGATGATCCATCCGAACATGGCGACCATGCTCGCGGTCGTCACGACCGACGCGCCGCTGACGGCCTCGGCATGCGACGTCGCGTTGCGCTCCGCCGTGGACCGGACCTTCAATCGCATCACCGTCGACTCCGACACCTCGACCAACGACATGTGCCTGCTCATGGCATCGGGCGCTGCCGGTGGCGCGGCGATCGGTACCACCGACGACGCGTATCGACCGGTGGCGCGTGCGATCCACCATGTGTGCGAGATGCTCGCACGGATGATCGTGCACGACGGCGAAGGCGCGACGAAGTTCGTGGCCGTCACGGTCCGCGGGGCGGCCGATGACCGCGACGCGGAGCTCGCGGCCTTCTCGATCGCCGATTCCCCGCTGTGCAAGACGGCGATCTTCGGCGGTGACGCCAACTGGGGAAGGGTGGCCATGGCCATCGGGAAGTCGGGTGCGCAGGTGGACCCCGACGCATTCGACATCGTGTTCGCGGGTATCCCCACCTGCGCCGCCGGCGTCGCGTTGCCGTTCGACGAGGAGGCCGCCGCCGCCGCACTCGCACTCTCCGAAGTGGACATAGAGGTCGATCTGCACCTCGGTCAAGGCGAGGCGACGGTGTGGACCTGCGACCTGAGCTACGAGTACGTGCGCATCAACGGAGACTATCGCAGCTGACGGGGCCCACCGGTCCCGCGAGTCGCTACAAGGAGGTGACCTGCACGTGAAAGACCTGCTCACCAAGGCCGCGACGCTCACCGAGGCGTTGCCGTGGATCAAGTCGACGTGGGGCTCCACGGTCGTCGTCAAGTACGGCGGCGCGGCGATGATCGATCCCGCGCTGCGCGGACACGTGGCCTCCGACCTCGTGCTCATGAAGCTGGTCGGCATCAACCCGGTCATCGTTCACGGCGGTGGGCCGGATATCACGGCGTACATGGACCGCCTCGAGATGCCGGTCGAGTTCATCGACGGGCTGCGCATCACTGACGACGCCGCAATGGAAGTGGTCAAGATGGTGCTCGTCGGCAAGGTCAACAAGGAGCTGGTGTCGGCGATCAACCGGCACGGGCGCCTTGCGGTCGGTATCGCGGGCGACGACGCGAACCTGATCAAGGCACGTCCGATCTCTGAAGCGCTCGGACGTGTCGGAGAGGTCGAGGCGATCGATGCGACCGTGGTGACGGCCCTCATCGAGGACGGTTTCATCCCCGTCATCGCGACCGTCGGCTACGGTGACGACGGCGGTTCCTACAACATCAACGCCGACCTCGTCGCGGCCGAGGTGGCGATCGCCCTCGGGGCTGCGAAGGTGATCTTCCTCACCGACGTCGACGGCCTCTACGCGGACTTCGCCGACAAGGGGTCGCTGATCAGTGCGCTGTCGATGCAGCAGGCCGAGTCGCTGATCGCCGAGGATCGACTGTCGTCCGGCATGATCCCCAAAGTCGGCGCCTGCGCCCGGGCCCTGCGCCATGGCGTGCCGCGGGCCCACATCCTCAACGGGACGGTGCCGCACGCCCTGTTGCTCGAAGTATTCACGGATGAGGGGGTCGGCACGATGATCACGTCCGACGGCGGTCAGCCTGTCGCGCATGGGTCCGCACATGGACCCGGAAGAGGTGAGGACAGGTGAGCCGGTCCCTCGAGACTGCGATCGCGCTCGATGCGGAGTTCCACATGCACACCTACGCGCGCAAGCCGGTGCTGTTCACGCGCGGTCAGGGCATGGAGCTGTATGACGATGAGGGTCGCTGCTACCTGGATTTCGTCTCCGGTATCGGGGCCGTGAACCTGGGGCACAGCCACCCCGCGGTGGTGGAGGCGGTGCGTGAGCAGATCGGCCGCCTCACCCATGTCAGCAACCTCTATTACGTCGAGCACCGCGACGAGCTTGCCGCGGACCTCGTCGAACTGTTCGGCGAGCCCGCCCGTGTCTTCTTCTGTAACTCCGGGACCGAGGCCACGGAGGGCGCCGTCAAGCTCGCGCGCCGCTGGGGCGTCTCCCGGCGGGGGACGAGCTGCCATCGGATCGTGACAGCAGAACGCTCCTTCCATGGACGCACGCTCGCAGCTCTGGCGGCGACCGGTCAGCCGAGCAAGCAGGAGGCGTTCGAGCCGCTGCCTTCCGGGTTCACGCATGTGCCGCTCAATGACCTGACCGCACTCGAGGCGTCCGTCGACGAACGCACCTGCGCGGTGCTGCTGGAGCCCGTGCAAGGGGAGGGCGGCGTCTTTCCCTGCGACCCGGAGTACCTGAAGGCCGTCCGTCGCCTGTGCGACGAGCGTGATGTGCTCCTGATCTTCGACGAGGTGCAGACCGGCCTGTGGAGATGCGGCACCGCGTTCGCCTGGCAGACCTTCGGTGTGCGGCCCGACGTCGTCTACCTGGCCAAGTCGCTCGCGAACGGCCTGCCTGCCGGCGCGCTCATCGCGCGCGAGGAGGTTGCGGATGCCTTCGTGCCCGGTGATCACGGATCGACCTTCGGAGGAGGTCCCGTGGTGGCCGCCGCCGCCCGGGCCTGCCTGCGCGCACTACAGGATGAGCGCCTCGGGGATAGGGCCGTCGCGACCGGCGAGTACCTTCGCGATCGCCTGCGGGACTTCGGGCGTGATACCGGAGCCGTGGCGGAGGTACGCGGTGTCGGGATGATGAACGCGCTGGAGTTCTTGGATCCGGTGGCTCCGGTTGTGGCGGAAGCCGCTCTCGGGAAGGGGTTGGTTCTGAATAGCATCGGTACGAATATTCTGCGTATTCTTCCACCACTACTGTGCGGGAGGACCGAGGTTGATACACTATTGACCGCACTCTATGAGGTGACACCGTGAACACATACGAGGATGGGGACCATATGCGCCAGCTCCAGGCCAGCGACGTGCTCACACTTGGCGAGTTCACGCCCGAACTCCTGCAGTTCTTCCTCCAGCGCGTCGCAACGCAGAAGCGCACCGCGCTGACGTCGGCCGCCTCCTACAAGCCGCTCGCCGGTAAGTCGGTGGCGATCATCATGCTCAAGCCGTCGCTGCGTACGCGCGTCAGTTTCGAGCTCGCTGTCACGCGTCTCGGCGGCACACCGGTCCTGCTGATCGGCGAGGGAAGCGCCTTCTCACGCGGCGAGTCCGTCAAGGACACCGTCAAGGTGCTCGAGCGTTACGTCGATTGCATCGTCTTGCGCACGTACGAGCAATCGCACATCGAAGAAGTCGCCCTGCATGCCTCGGTGCCCGTGATAAACGCGCTCACCGACGACTACCATCCGTGCCAGGTCCTGGCCGACCTCGTGACGATCTCAGAGCACAAGGGACGCACCGCCGGCCTTCGCGCCGCGTACTTCGGCGACGGCAACAACATGGCGAACACGCTCATGATCGGCGCGGCGCTCGCAGGGATGCATCTGACGGTGTGCTGCCCGGATGGGTTCGACCCGCTCCCTTCGGCGCTGGCTCGTGCGGAGGAGATCGCGGTCCAGACCGGCTCGCAGCTCACCATCGAACGCGATCCGAAAGTGGCCGCGTCCGGTGCCGACGTCGTGATCACGGATACCTGGGCCTCGATGGGCCAGGAGGGCGAGCATGACGACAGGGCTCGCAGCTTCGCTCCCTATCAGGTGAACGCCGAGTTGATGTCCCTCACCGCACCGGGGGCGCTGTTCCTGCACTGCCTGCCTGCGCACCGCGGCGAAGAGGTGACCGATGAGGTCATCGATTCGGCCGCATCGGTCGTCTACGACGAAGCCGAGAACCGTCTGCACGCCCAGAAGGCGCTGCTTACCATGGTCATGGGGTGAACGTATGAGAAAACGGCTCGAACGACAGGACGTCATCAGGCGCGTGGTGCGTCGCGAGCGCGTCCGGACGCAGCGTGATCTGGTCGAGCGGCTGCGGGACGAGGGCTTCGTCTGCACGCAGGCCACCGTCTCGCGCGATATCACCGAGATGGGACTGCGCAAGTTGCCCGAGGGCGTCTATGTGCTCGCTGAGGACCTCCATCTGCAGCGCATGATCTCGGAGCTGGTCACGAGCCTGGTGCAGGCCGATACAATGATCATCGTGAAGGCTTCTCCGGGCACGGCTCCGGGCGTGGCCGCCGCACTCGACGACGCGGGCCTCGACGAGGTCCTCGGCTCGATCGCGGGGGACGACACCATCCTGATCATCACGCGGAGCGCGGCCGATGCGGCCACGATCACGGACACCATCGAAAAGTACCGCGGTCGCCCCTAGCGGGTCCGCTCCTTTCCCACACACTCATCGAAGGAGGCACGCACATGGCCAAGGCCAAGTGTGTTCTCGCATATTCCGGAGGTCTCGACACCTCCGTGGCGATCCAATGGATCCGTGACCACTACGATCTCGACGTGATCGCGCTCGCCATAGACGTCGGCCAGGAACGTCAGGACCTCGAGGTCGTGCGCGAGAAGGCGCTCGCCATCGGAGCCGTCGAGTCCATCGTCAAGGACGTCCGTGAAGAGTACGTCAGCGACTTCCTGAGCCGCGCACTCATGGCCAACGCAATGTACGAGAACAAGTACCCCCTGTTGTCCGCCATGTCGCGCCCGATCATCGTCAAGCACCTGGTCGAGGAGGCGTGGCGCACGGGAGCGACCTGTATCGCTCACGGCTGCACCGGCAAGGGCAACGACCAGGTCAGGTTCGAGGTCGGCATCGCGGCGCTCGATCCCGACATCACGGTGCTTGCGCCCGTTCGCGAGTGGGAGCTCAAGACCCGCGAGCAGGAGATGGAGTACGCCACGGCCCACGGGATCCCCGTACCGACCACGAAGGACAATCCCTACTCGATCGACGACAACCTGTGGGGCCGCGCCATCGAGTGCGGTGTGCTGGAAGACCCTTGGGTCGAGCCGCCCGCGGACATCTACACGATGACGAACGACGCTCGCAGCGAGACCTGCGACATCCCCGAGTACGTGGAGATCTCCTTCGAGCAGGGCCTTCCGGTCGCGCTCAACGGCGTCGCGACCTCGTTCCACGACATCATCGTGGCCATGAACGACACGGCCGGTCGTCACGGCTTCGGCCGCATCGACATGATCGAGAACCGGCTCGTCGGCCTCAAGAGCCGCGAGATCTACGAGGTTCCGGGAGCGCTCACGCTCATCGCGGCCCACAAGGCGCTCGAGGACCTGTGTCTCGAGCGTGACCTCCTCCACTACAAGCTGGGCATCGAGCAGAAGTGGGCGGAACTGGTCTACAACGGCATGTGGTACTCGCCGCTGAAGGAGGCGCTCGACGGGTTCATCGCCACGACCCAGCGCCTCGTCACGGGCGATGTGCGCCTGCGGCTCTTCAAGGGGTCGTGCGTGGTCGTCGGACGTCGCAGCCCGTACTCGCTCTACGACTTCGATCTCGCGACCTACGACGCCACGGACAGCTTCGACCACAAGGCCGCGAAGGGCTTCATCGACCTGTGGGGCCTGCCTACGAAGGTGTGGGCGCGTCAGCGCCGCAAGACGGGCACCGAGGGCGAGGTCTAGCGCATGTCGGGTACTTCCGGGAACGGACGCGACCATGACTGAGAACAAGAAGGCCTGGGGCGGCCGCTTCGAGGGTTCGCTCGACGCCTTCATCACGGAGTTCGGCGCGTCACTGCCGGTCGACCGGGCGATGTGGGCTGCCGATATCGACGGTTCGATCGCTCACGTCCGCATGCTCGGGCGGCAGGGGATCATCCCGGCCGAGGACGCGGCCACGATCGAGGGCGGTCTGCTCTCGGTCCGTGCCGACCTGGAGTCGGGGGCGTTCGTCTTCGACAACGCCGATGAGGACATCCACATGGCCGTCGAGCGGGCGCTGACCGCCAAGGTCGGGCCGGTGGGCGGCAAGCTGCACACCGCAAGGTCCCGCAACGACCAGGTGGCGACCGACGCGCGCCTGCACGCCAAGCGGCTCGCGGAGGAGTGCGTCGCTGCCGTGACCGGGCTTGCCGGGACCCTTGTGGCGCGCGCTGACGAGCACTTCGGCGTTGTGATGCCCGGGTACACGCACCTGCAGAAGGCGCAGCCGATCCTGCTCAGCCATCACCTGCTGGCCTACGTGTGGATGTTCGACCGCGACGCCCTCCGTCTGCGCCACGCTCGTGAGGCCGCGGACGTCTCGCCACTGGGCTCCGCCGCTCTGGCGGGCACGACCTTCCCGCTCGACCGCCGCTCCGCCGCCGACGAGCTCGGGTTCTCGGGCGTTACTCCCAACTCGCTCGACGCCGTCGCGGATCGTGATTTCCTGCTCGATCTGACCTACGCGTGCGCCGTGGCGATGATGCATCTCTCCCGCCTGTGCGAAGAGCTGATCCTGTGGTCGAGCGATGAGTTCGGATTCGTCGTGATGGATGACGCCTACTCGACCGGCTCTTCGATCATGCCTCAGAAGAAGAATCCTGACGTCGCCGAGCTCGTCCGCGGCAAGACGGGCCGGGTCTACGGTGACCTGGTCGCGCTTCTCACGGTGATGAAGGGCCTTCCGCTGGCCTACAACAAGGACATGCAGGAGGACAAGGAAGGCGTGTTCGACGCTGTGGCCACGCTCACGGACTGTCTGGCGGCGGTGGAGGGGATGGTCGCCACCCTGCGCTTCGATGAGAGTGCGATGCGTGCCGGCGCGCTCGGCGGCTTCATGGCTGCGACCGACCTCGCCGACCACTTGGCCGCGCGTGGAGTCCCGTTCCGGGACGCGCACGAGATCGTGGGCAGGATCGTGCTGGCGTGCGAGCGCTCCGGCCGTTCGCTCCAGGAGCTTTCGCCTGAGGAATTGCGTGCGTCCGCACCCGAGTTCGGGGACGATGCTTTGGAGGCCGTTGATCTCGATACGGTCGTCGCGCGCCGGGCGACCGAGGGCGGGACCGGGCACGATGCGGTCCGCGCCCAGCTGGCGCAGGCGCGTGACGCCGTCCTCGCATGGGAGACCTGGCTCACGTCCCTGCGCGGCTGATCGAGAGCGCCGCCAGCCTCGGCAGGCGCGGCACGTATGTGGGACCCGACGGCGAAAGGCTCAATCGTGAAGCTCAAGGATATCTATACGACCTGCGTGCAGGCGGGCATGGAGGCCGATCCGCGATCGCGTACGGAACTCGATCGTGTGATGGCCGCCTCGGCGCGGGCCTACGCGAAGCTGGATGAGGACGAGCGTGTCTATTTCGACACGGAGCGGCTCACCAACCCGTACGCTGACACCCGCATCGCTGCGGGAGACCCCGACCTCGAGGTCCGTGGTCTGATCACCGGTGTCGACATGGAGACCGCCGAGGTGTTGCTCGCCGACCGGCTGCGCGAGCGCGGTGAGCCGATCGACCTGGTCTTCGCGCATCACCCCGAAGGTCCCGGGTTCGCTCGCCTCGATGAGGTCATGCACATGCAGGCGGACCTCTGGGCGGCTCAGGGCGTCGGGATCGGCGCCGCCGACAGCATGATCTCGAAGCGCGCCTCCGAGATCCGCAGGCACTTCATGCCGTACAACCACTATCGCGCCATCCAGTCAGCGGAGCTGCTGGGATTCGCGGTCATGTCGTGCCACACGCCGGCGGACAACTCGGTCCAGTCGTTCGTCCAACGCTTCATCGACGATGCCGCGCCCGAGACGCTCGACGACCTGGTCAAGGGGCTGCGCAGCATCCCCGAGTACGACCACGCCGCGCGCAAGGGCTACGGACCCGAGCTCATCCTCGGCGACGGTCACCATCGCCCCGGTCGCATGGTGGTCGACATGACGGGTGGGACCGAGGGCCCCGTGGATGCTCTCAACCGTTTGAGTGCCGCCGGCGTCGACACTCTCGTAGGGATGCACTACGGCGAGGAGCATCGCAAGCGTGCCGAGGAGCTCCACATGAACCTGGTGATCGCCGGACACATCTCATCCGATACCTTGGGCATGAACCTGATCCTGGACCGCATCGAGTCCCAGGGCGTCGCGGTCCACTGCACCTCGGGGATCGTGCGGGTCCGGCGGTACTAGGGTCGCTCACGTGAAAAGACAGGCCCGCCCTCCATGTCAGGAGGGCGGGCCTGTGTGTTAGAGAGGCGGTGCGGATCAGGGAGCTGGGGTCACCGTCGTGGGGGGTGTCGTCGGAGGGGTGTCCGGGGGAGTGACCGGGAGCGTCGGTACGATGCTACCCGGGTTCTTCTTATCCTTGGCCTTCTTGATGGCCGCCGCCGACGCGCTGGCGGCCACCGACCAGGACGTCTTCCAGATGTAGTGGGGGGCTGCCGCCCGGGCGAAGCGGACAACAGGCTTGTCCTTGAGTGCCGCGGTCATGAAGGTATGCCAGATCGGTGCGCAGAAAGTACCACCGAACGCGCGCTGCCCGTGGACGTTGCGCATCGGGATCGATCCCTCGGAGTAGCCCATCCATACCGCGGTGACCAATTGCGGGGTATAGCCGACGAACCATGCGTCCTGATAGTTCTGCGCCGTGCCGGTCTTGCCCGCGACCTCTCGCCCGGACAGCGACGCGCGTGTCCCGGTTCCGCCCCGCACGACACCCATCAGCTGCTCGGTGGTCGCCCAGGCGATGCTGGCCGACAGCACGTGCGTACCGACCGGTTTGTGCTCGAAGACGATCGCGCCATCGGGGCC
Source organism: Coriobacteriia bacterium (assembly GCA_036507895.1). GTDB lineage: Bacteria > Actinomycetota > Coriobacteriia > Anaerosomatales > PALSA-660 > PALSA-660. The sequence goes on along the minus strand of DATCIG010000024.1, from coordinate 9,012 downwards.
GAGGATCTTCGTGATCGCAGCGGGCTTGACCAGCGTGCCCTCGTTCGCGAGCGTTCCGTAGGCGGAGGCCATGTCGAGCGGGCTCACGGGTGCCGAGCCCAACGCGATAGATGGGAGGGCGGGGATCGGCGAGGTGATACCCATCCGTTTGGCGGTCTTTGCGACCTTGTCGGCTCCGATCTCCCAGATCAGGCGGGCGAACACGCAGTTGACGGAGTTCCGGGTCGCCTGGGAGATGCTGATGTAGCCCTTGCCCGACCCCTCCGAGTTGTTGACGCGCCACACCGGGTGTGACGGGATCAGCGCGGGCGACGACGCGTCTATGGGACGGCGCGGGGGGATTCCCTCTTCCAGCGCCGTGACGAGCACGAACGTCTTGAACGAGGAGCCCGGCTGACGCTTGCCCTGGGTCGCGTAGTTGTAGCTGCTCTTCGTGTAATCACGCCCGCCGTACATGGCCACGATGTTCCCGTTGTGCGGGTCGATCGAGACGAGCGCGGCGTCCGGGTCCTTCTTGTTCGGAAGTGTCTTGATCACTGCCTTCTCCGCGGCGCGCTGCAGGCGGGTGTCGATGGTCGTGTAGACCTTCAGTCCGCCCTTGAAGACGAGGGAGTCGGAATACTGCGCAAGCAGGATCTTGCGGACGTAAGAGACGAAGTAGGCGCAGTCGTAGATGCCCTGCTTCGGGTCGACGGCCTTGCTCAACACGATCGGTTCCGCGCTGGCGGCCGTCGACTGTGCCTGTGAGATATAGCCGTTGGCGACCATCCGGCTCAACACCCAACGCTGGCGCGACTTCGCACCCTCCAGGTTGAAGTACGGGTTGAGGCGCAGCGGCGATTGCGGCAGCCCCGCCAGCATCGCGGCCTCGCCGAGGCTGAGCGCGTTGGCGTGCTTGCCGAAGTACGAGAGGCCCGCTGCCTCGGCGCCGTAAGCGCCGTCGCCGAAATACACGGTGTTCAGGTAGGCGGCCAGCACCTCGGATTTGGTGTGCCGCTTCTCGAACTCGCTCGCAAGGTACATCTCGCGGATCTTGCGCTGGATCGTGATCTTGTAGCGCTCGGCGGAGAGGATCGTGTTGCGCACGTACTGCTGGGTGATGGTCGACGCGCCTTCTTTGGTCGACCCCGTGGTGATGTCGATGAAGATCGCGCGTGCGATCCCCACGGTGTCGACGCCCTTGTGCTGGTAGAAGCGCTCGTCCTCGACCGCGACCACCGCATTGGCCAGATCGGTGGAGATCCGGCTGATCGGAACGACCTCGCGGTTCTCGAGGTAGAAGTTCGCGAGCAACTTCCCGTCCGCGGAGTAGACCTTCGTGGGCTGTGCCACCTTGAACGCGCTGGGGTCGTCCATGCTGGGGAGGCCCTTGAGGGAGTTGACCACGTAGATCCAGGCGAAGGCAGCCGCCGCGATGATCAAGACGGCGAAGACGGCCGCGACCACTGCGAGAACGCGCGGGACGATACTCGGCCCGCGTTTCTGCCGTTCGCGCCTGAGCTTGCTTGACATACGCTGACCTCGCTCGTCGCCTGACTGTTTGTATAGGGTACCTGCTTCGATGCGGGTGCGCTCGTACGGGCGACGAACCGTTACATACATGTACATGTTAGTGTCGCTGGCAGATCCGATGCATACACCGAGCCGAACGAAAGATCCCCACGTGAGTCCTTACGAAACACCCGCTGTTCCAGAGCTGCTCGCGCCGGCCGGCGGATTCGACGCGCTGCGTGCCGCCGTTCGCAACGGCGCCGACGCGGTCTACCTCGGAACGACCGAACTCAACGCCCGTCGCGGCGCTGAGAACTTCACGCTCGAGGCGCTGTCGGAGGCCTGCGACTACGCGCACCTTCGCGGCGCGCGCGTGTACCTCACCGCCAATGTGGTGATCCTCGAGCATGAGATGCGAGATGCGCTCGCGATGGTCGCCCGGGCCTGGGAGACCGGGATCGACGCCGTCATCGTGCAGGACCTCGGCCTGCTTTGCGCGATCGCGGCTTCATTGCCCGAGGTCCGCATCCACGCTTCGACGCAGATCGACGCACACAACGTCGATTCCGTGCTGGCTCTCGCCGAGCTCGGTGTGTCTCGCGTCACCCTGGCTCGAGAACTGTCGATCCCTGAGATCTCGGGCCTCGTCTCCGCGTCCCCCGTTCAGCTTGAGAGTTTCGTGCACGGGTCGTTGTGCTTCTGCCATTCGGGCCAGTGCTTCATGTCTTCGTTGGTCGGGGGCCGCTCCGCCAACCGGGGGCTTTGCGCACAGCCCTGCCGGCTTCCCTACGACCTGATCGCGGCGGACGGCACCATCGCCGAGGTGCCGGGGCGCTACCTTCTCAGTCCCAGAGACCTTGCCGGTATCGACCTGTTGCCCGATCTGGTCGCGTCGGGCCTGTCTGCTCTCAAGATCGAGGGGCGCATGAAGAGCCCCGAGTACGTCGCGTCGGTCGTCTCGGTATATCGTGCGGCACTCGATCGCGCGATCGCCGATTCGGCGGGCTACGGTGTGCTTCCCGCCGAGACCGAGCGGCTCGAAGAAGCGTTCAACCGCGGGTTCACGAAGGGCTATCTCGCGGACATCCGTGATGACGGGCTCATGAGCTATACGCGGCCCAACAATCGCGGCGTGCTTCTCGGGCGGGTTGCGGAGACGTCGTCGGGACGCGCTGCGATCGCATTGGACCGTGCGCTCGAGTCCGCCGACACGATCGAGTTCTGGACCGCCGCAGGCCGTTTCGCCCAGCCGGCGGGGGAGCTCGTGGTGGCGGAAGGCCCGGTAGCGGCGGCCCCGGCAGGTGCAACCGTCACGGTGACCGTCGAGCGTCCCGTTCGGACCGGGGACCGTGTGTTCCGCGTGGTCAACGCCGCCCTGACGGAGGCGGCGCGGCGCTCCTGGCAGTCGACGGAGGAGCGCCGGCCCGTGCCGCTGCGTCTGTCCGTGACGTTGCGCATCGGGCAGCCCGTCTCGCTGGAGGTCACTGCGCTCGACGCGACGGTGCGCGTCACGGGCGCTCCTGCAGAGGCCGCACGAACCAAGGCGCTCACCCCCGACGAGGTGATCGAGCACGTGGGTCGGTTGGGCGGCACGCCGTATGCGGCCGACGACATCACCGTGCATCTGGACGCGGGAGTCGGGATCGGGTTCTCGGCGCTGCACGCCCTGCGCCGGGACGCGATCGAGCAGCTTGACCGTGTGCGGCTCGCTCCCTGGAAGGGGCGCAGCCTTCCGGAGGCGCCGCAACCGCCCGGCCTGACACCCGGGACCGGAGGGTCGGGCAGGCCTGCACTCGTGGTCGTCGTGCGAACGGCCGCGACGGCGCGCGCCTGCCTCGAGGCGGGAGCCGACCGTGTGCTGCTCGCATGCGAGCCACACACGAAGCTTCCCGCAGGAGTCGGCGCGCGGCTTCCGCGGATCGTCCACGAGGCGGAGTCGCGCTCCGTGCTCGCATGCGCGGACGGCACCGGCGGCCCGGCGATCTCCGGCAACCTTGGCAGCGTGCGTGCGCTCGGGGTGGCCGGCGTGGCTGTGGAAGCCGACTGGGGTCTCAATGTCGTCAATCCGTGGTCGGTGTCCGCGCTCGCGGACCTCGGTGCGGTCGGGGTGTGGGCATCGCCCGAACTATCCGGCCACCAGATCGCTGCGCTCGTTGCAGGGTCGTCGGTACCGGTGGGTGTCGTCGTCGGAGGGCGGCTCGAACTGATGGTGGCCGAGCACTGCGTCCTTCAGGCGGCGGGACCGTGCGACCACCTGTGCGCGGGATGTACGCGCCGCCGAAACCCGTGGCTGCTGAGGGACCGCAAGGGATACGAGATGCCGGTGACCACCGATGCGACCGGTCGCGCGCACATCTATAACGCCGTGCCGCTCGATCTCTCGAGGGCATTGCCGGAGCTGCTCCAGGCAGGTGTCGCTGCAGTCCGACTGGATCTGGAATCGAACGGCGCCGACGAGGCCGCAGCTCTCACGCGCGCGTGGCGGCAGCGGCTCGACCTGGCATGCAGCGGCGGCCGGTTGCCCGACTCTCCCGTGGTCGAGCCCTCGACGTCCGCGCACTTCTTCCGGGGGCTGCGCTGAGGAGGGTGTCGACCGGGTGGGCTACCGAACGGTGACCCGTTTGGTCAGGGAGACCGTCGACCCTCGATCGTCCGTGACCCACAGCACGACGGCGTAGGATCCCGCGGCGGCGAAGCGGTGGGTGGCCACCTTGCCCGAAGACGAGTCTTTTGTGCCGTCCCCGAACTCCCACGTCCACTTCGCGATCGTGCCGTCGTCCGTGCTGGCGCTCGCATCGAAGCGCACCGGCGAACCAGTCGAAGGCGTGGGCGGTGACCATTCGAACGATGCGTTGGGTGGCTTGTTGGCGGCCGCGCCGCCGGTCGCGACGGTCACCGTCACGACGGTGACGCTCGTGATGGTGCTGCCGTTGGCCGGGTCCTGTGAGGCCACGATGCCCGCCGCGACGCCGGGAACGTCCGCCTGCAGCACGCTGTATCTGAGTGACAACTTGTCGAGTGCCGCGATCGCGTCGAGTTTCGACAAACCGACGAGGTTCGGCATCTTCATGCCGATCGGTGTCGTGTGCAGCGGGCAGGGGTCGGGCACCTTCCCTTCGAGGAAGATCGCACTGCCTGTCTTTGGGCACAGGGGTGTGGCGGCGCCTCCCGAATCGAGGCAGATCCTGGCGTCCACGAGGCCCGACGGGCGGACGAACTGGACGGTCGGCCGCCCGGCAAGGGCTGCGCGCATGTATGCGGACCAGATCCGTGCGGGGAAGGAGCCGCCGGTGACCCGGATGCCGTGGACGGAGGTCATCGGGCGCTGCGAATCGGCGTAGCCCACCCAGACCGCCGTGGCGAGGTCAGGCGTGTAGCCGCAGAACCAGGCGTCGGCGTTGTTCTGGGTGGTGCCCGTCTTGCCCGCGGCGGGTCGTCCGATCCCGGCCGCGGTGCCGGTGCCGTGCAGGATGACGCCGCGCAGGATGTCGGTCGTCAGGTAGGCGACGGCGGCATCGACCGCGCGCTTCGTGGCGGTCTTGGCCTCGAAGAGCACTTTGCCGTCCTTGTCCGTGACCTTGAGTATCCCGACGGGCGCTGCGTGCATCCCTCCGTCGGCGAGGGTCGCGTAGGCGGATGCCATCTCCAGCGGCGTGACGCCCTCCGCCATCCCACCCAGCGCGACCGCCGGCACGGGTGTGATCTTTGTGACGACGCCCATGTCGTGCGCGGTGTTGACCACATTGTCAGCGCCGATCTTCAGTACGAGCTGGGCGAACACCGGGTTGATGGAGTGCCATGTGGCCACCCGGAGTCGCATGAGGCCCTTGTAGCCCGGCTCGCCTGCGACGCTCCACGTCTGACCACCGGGGATGGTCAACTTGGTGGAGTCGGCCTTATAGGTCTGTTCCGGCGATATCCCCGACGCCAACGCTGCGACGAGGACGAAGGGCTTGAATGAGGATCCCGACTGGCGATGCCCTTGCACGGCCACGTTGTACTGCTGCGTGGCGAAGTCTCTGCCGCCGACCATTGCGAGGATCTGCCCGGTCTTCGGGTCGATGGAGACCAGCGCGGCCGACGGGTCGGTCTTGCGGTCGAGCAGCTTGGACACGGCATTCTCGGCCGCCGTCTGCATCTTGGTATCCAGGGTCGTGATGACCTGCAGCCCGCCCCGGTACACCATGTCTTCGCCGTACAGTGCGACCAGCTGCGTCTTCAGGTACTCGACGAAGTACGGAGCGACCTTGCTGCCTTTCTTGAGTCCCGCGGTGACGATCGGGCTGGCGACGGCTTCCTGGTACGTCGGAGCGTCGACATACCCCTGGTCGCGCATCTGCCCGAGCACGGTGTCGCGTCTCGATCTGCTCGCCGCAGGGTCGAGGTAGGGGGAGTAGCGGGCCGGTGACTTGATGACCCCGGCCAGCATCGCCGCCTCGGCGACGGAGAGCTTGTCCACCGGTTTGCCGAAGTATGCCTGCGCCGCGGTCTGCACCCCATAGGACCCGTGCCCGAAGTAGATGGTGTTGAGGTACATCTCGAGGATCTGGTCCTTCGAATACTTCTGTTCGATCCGGTAAGCGAGGATGGCTTCCGAGATCTTGCGCCGGATGCTCGACTCATCTCCGACGAACGCCTGCTTGACGTATTGCTGTGTGATGGTCGACCCGCCCTGTACCTGGGCTCCGGCCTTGATGTCGACGACGACCGCACGCAGGAGTCCGATCAGGTCGACCCCGGGATGCTCGTAGTAGCGCTGGTCCTCGGTGGCGATCACCGCTTCGCGCAACGAGCTAGGGATGTCCTTGAGCGCGACGTACTGGCGGTTCTGCTCGGCGAACAGGTCCGTGATGGGTTTGCCGTTGCGGTCGAGCACGCGCGTGGTGAGGTCGGTGCCCTTCAGGGGCTTCGTCGGATCGGGCAGGCTGCCCGCGACGTTGTTGAACACCACGCAGCCGGTCACGCCGAGCGCGACCAGCCCGAGGGCGATCGCGACCAGGACGATCCGGAGCACCGGGCGTCGCTTGCGAGCGGGCGACGGGCCCTTGGAGCGGGGAGCGGCGGCACGCGAGTCCGACGGCGCGCCGGCCCGCGCGCGGCCATCCGCCGACGCTGCGGGACGCGCCTTGCGCGGCCGTGGTGTCTGAGGGGCCTTGCCCCGGGGGTTCGAGCGGCCGGAGGGGAACCTGTCGTCTTGGATAGCCATGGCCTCATTCTATCTACATATATATGTTGTGCCGGGACACGGGCGCAGGTCTGCGCTGAGTCGGTCGCGGACCCGGTCAGGGGTGTCGCGACCGCAGCTCGCCGAGCGTGTGACCGGCCGGAGGAATGCCGAGCGAATGGTAGTATGGCCTGCAAAACCGCTGCCGACCATGTGATCGACGGCACTGTCATCGGTCCGTGAAGTCGCGCGGACCCGAGAGGACCGGACCGACGTGCTCCCGCCCGATCAGCAGATGCACATTCTCGAGAGTGGTACCGAGGCCATCGTGCCGAGGGCCGCGCTCATCGATAAGCTCGCAACCGGCCGTTCGCTCCGCATCAAGCTGGGTGTCGACCCCACCGCTCCCGACCTCCATCTCGGGCATGCGGTCCCACTGCGCAAGTTGCGCCAGTTCCAGGACCTCGGCCATACGGTCGTCCTCATCATCGGGGACTTCACGGCGCTGATCGGGGATCCGTCGGGCCGCAGTGCGACCCGTCCGCCGCTGACCGTCGAGCAGATCGACGCCAACGCGCAGACCTATATCGATCAGGCCTTCCGCATCCTCGATCCGCAGCGCACGGAACTGCGGCGCAACTCCGAGTGGCTCGCGCCGATCGGCTTTGCCGAGCTGCTGCGGCTGACCTCGAAGTTCACGGTCGCTCGCATCCTCGAGCGCGACGACTTCGCGAAGCGCTACGCCGAGCAGCGTCCGATCTCGCTGCACGAATTCCTCTACCCGGTCGCCCAGGCCTACGACTCGGTGATCGTGGAGGCGGACGTGGAGATCGGCGGCACCGACCAACTGTTCAATCTGCTCGCGGGTCGCGAGCTCATGGAGAAGCACGGGCTCGAGCCCCAGGTGTGTCTGACCCTGCCGTTGCTCGAGGGCATCGATGGCGTGCAGAAGATGAGCAAGTCCTACGGCAACGCGGTGGGGCTGACCGAGCCGCCCGCTGAGATGTTCGGCAAGCTGATGTCGATCCCGGACGAGCTGATGCCCAAGTACTACCGCGTCGCCACCCTTCTCCCGCTCGAGGAGATCGAATCGATCGAGGCAGAGCTCGCCGGGGGAGTGGGGCATCCCAACCTCCACAAGCGGCGGCTCGCGCGTTCTGTGGTCGAGGTCTATCACGGGGCGCCCGCTGCGATCGAGGCGGAGGCGGCGTTCGATCGCGTCTTCAAGCACCATCAGGCGCCGACCGACGTGCCGACCGTCGAAGTCGATCCCTCGGACCCGATACACCTCCCCGCGCTGCTCAAGGAGCTCGGGCTGGCGGCCTCGAACGCGGAGGCGCGTCGCCTGATCGACGGCGGCGCGATAAAGATCGACGGAGACCCTGTTCCTGCCCGTGTTTATGACGTAGCATGGGCGGCCGTCGAGGACCGTGTGGTCCAGGCGGGGAAGCGGCACTTCGCACGACCTGTGGCCCGCTGATAAGTCGTTCAAAACAGTTCTTGCGGGTGGGTCATGGCGGTGTTAATCTATCCCTCGCCACTTCGGCGGTTCTCACGCTACGAACCTGGAGCGAGCTTTGAAAACGAGCTTTTCCCGGGAGGTTGATCACCAGGGATGACGTCGTCGCTCATGTGACGGGTCAGTGCCTGATGGGCGCCTCCGCAAAACGGGGGCGCTCCCTTTGTGAGCTGGGCGAATGTGCTCATGAGAACGTTGAAATTGGTCATTGACAGTGGGGACAACGGAACGTAACGTATTCCCCTGTGCCTGAACCTTGAAAACTGAATACTATGACTACAAGCCAGCCGGTCCGTGTGACAGCGGACCGGAAAAAATGAGTGTCCCAAACCTCGTCATCGGAGAGATTCGCAAGGATCAGACCCGCATGGCACCTTTGAGGACTTATCGGGCCGAACCACCTTCGCTACCCCGTAGACGAAGGAAAGGCGGACCGAACCCGGATCACCAGTGATCCGAACCTTCGTGGAATACAGGACTTCGGTTCTGTTTACACTTTCAACGGAGAGTTTGATCCTGGCTCAGGATGAACGCTGGCGGCGTGCTTAACACATGCAAGTCGAACGAGATACTTCCCTTCGGGGGTGTATCGAGTGGCGAACGGGTGAGTAACACGTGGGCAACCTGCCCCTCACACTGGGATAACTCAGGGAAACCTGAGCTAATACCGGATACTCCGAGCTGATCACATGATCTACTCGGGAAAGCTCCGGCGGTGAGGGATGGGCCCGCGGTCCATTAGCTTGTTGGTGAGGTAACGGCTCACCAAGGCTGCGATGGATAGCCGGGCTGAGAGGCCGATCGGCCACACTGGGACTGAGACACGGCCCAGACTCCT
>DATCIG010000023.1:0-7358 GCA_036507895.1 Coriobacteriia bacterium | reverse complement strand
TGCACGGCCGAGGTGAACGCGGAGCGCACGCCGTGGGCCTCAAGCTCGCCTATCGCCGCGATGGTCGAACCGCCCGGACTGGACACCGCATCGATGATCGCAGCGGGATGCTGCCCGGTCTGCCGGATGAGGCCCGCCGTGCCGCGCATCGTGGCGACTGCGAGCGTCTGCGCGACGTCGCGCGACAGGCCCTCGCGAACCCCTGCGCGTGCGAGCGCGTCGATGACGAGCGCAAAATACGCCGGACCGCAACCCGAGATGGCGGTACAGGCATCCTGGAGGCCTTCGTCGAGCACCATGATCTCCCCGAGGGAGCCGAAGAGCCGGGCCACCAGGGCGACCTGGTCGCCGGTGGCCTCGTCGCCGCCGCTGATGATGCTCATGCCCTCCCCGACCAATGCGGGGGTGTTCGGCATGACCCGAACGACCGCCGTGCCTGCGGGCAGCATCGACTCGAGGCGCGCGCACGTGATGCCGCCGGCGATGCTGACGACGAGCGCACCGTGGAGCGATGTCGCGAGCGAAGTGACCACCGAATCGATGACCTGCGGCTTCACCGCGAGAATGACGATGTCGGCCCCCGCAACGGCTTCGATGCCGGGAGCGATCACGGTGACGCCGTGATCTGCCGCAAGAGCGGTGCGACGGGCGGACGAGGGATCAGCGACGACGATGCGATCGCAGGTCACCACGCCCGACGAGATCAATCCGGCGACGATCGCCTCACCCATGCGGCCGCCGCCGATCACGGCCAAGCGTCCGACGAGCCCGCTCACAGCCGGGACCTACTCACCGAATACGTTCGCGCCACGGGAGCGGACGCGCTCTCCGACCGAGACGTCGACGTTGCGGGGCGTGAGCATGTAGACCTTGTCGGAGACCTTCTGGATCCCGCCGTCGAGGCCGTACGTGAGACCGGCAGCGAAATCGAGGAGCTTCTTGCACAGTTCGGCATCTGTTCCGAGGAGGTTCATGATGACCGGCTGACCGGCCTTGAACTTGTCCGCGATGGACTGTGCCTCGGCGTAGCTGCGTGGCTCGATCGTGTGGATCTTCACCTGCGGGGCCGCGGGACGGTCCATCGGGCTCGGGACCGCACGCAAAGGTGTCGCGTCGCGTGCGCGAGCGACATCCGGTTCACGGTTCACGCGTCGGACCGAGAGCGGCTCGCTGCCGTACGGGGATGGATACGGGTGCGTGGCGGGACCGTCGAAGTCCACATCGCCCTCGTCCTCATACTCATCAACGGCGCCGTAACCGTCGTCGTACTCGTCCTCGAACTCGTCAGCCAAGCCCAGCATCACTTTGACGCGGTGCATGAAACCCATCGCGCGATCTCCTTGACGTCTTGGCGCTCGCGTATCGACGCGGGTCTAGCGACCGAAAATGGCTCTACCCACGCGAACGATTGTAGCGCCTTCTTCTATCGCCACGGCGAAATCATTCGACATCCCCATACTCAGTTCCGTGAGGTCCACCGCATCGCAATGCAGCGACTGGAGTCTGCCCATCCAGAGCCCGCACTCCCGGAAGACCCGCCGTGCGGATTCGGGCCGGCCCAAAGGTGCCATCGTCATGAGCCCGCGGACCGAGATGCCGCCGAGGTCGCACGCGCGGCGAACGGCCTCCTCGGCCCCGTCGTACGTCATCCCGTGCTTGGACCGCTCGCCCGAGACGTTGACCTCGAGCAGGACCTTCTGCACGACATCGACCTCACGGGCGCGACGGTCGATGACCTGGAGCAATCCGAGGGAGTCGACGCTGTGGATCAGCGCGGCCTTGCCCACGACCTGCTTGACCTTGTTGGACTGGAGAGTGCCGATGAAGTGCCACGCCTGGTCCGGGAAGAGCGCTTGCTTGCCCACGAACTCCTGGGCGCGATTCTCCCCGAACTCGTCCATCCCGGCAGCGATCGCCTGCGCGACCTCCGAGATGCCGACGGTCTTCGTGACGCCGACAAGGCGGACCTCTGCAGGATCGCGTCCGGCCACATCGGCCGCGTCCACGATCTCGCGGAGCACCTTGCGGTAACGTTCCGCGATGGCACTCATGGCGCTACTCGGCAACCGGCGGTTCGGACGCCGACTCGAACGCACCGGTGAGCATATAGCGAACGCGCTCCCCGATATCGACGGCGTTGTCCGCGATCCGCTCGAGATAACGTGCGGCAAGCACCATCGAGGACGCCCATTCGATGTCGTCCTCATCCTGCAGGCGCGCGAGCTCGCGGAAGAACTGCTTGAACAGGTGGTCGATCGGCTCATCGAGCTCGGGAAGCTTCGCGGCGAGATCCAGATCGTTGTTCTCAAGCGATTCGAGGCACGCATCAAGCACGCGATGCACGAGATTGCCCTGCGCCTGGATGAGGTCGTACAAGGTCTGGGGGCCCTTGCGATCGGCGGTGCGACGCGCCGCCTTCGCAATATTGACAGCGAGATCGCCCATGCGCTCCATGTGCCACGCCACGTACGTGAGCGAGTGCAGCAGTCGCAGGTCGCGCGCAACCGGGAACTGCGTCGCCATGACCTCGAGGGTGACCTCCTCGATGGCGAGCGTCCGACGATCGAGATCGTCGTCACCGTCGATGACCCGCTGCGCGAGCTCGACATCGCCCTCGACCAGAGCCTGCACGCTGAGCGTTGTCTGCTCGATGCAGCAACGACCGATGGCGACGACCTCGGCTTTCAGATCCTTCAGTTCCTGCCGGAAGCCTTCGCGCATGGCGCCCACGCCCTTTCCGTGTCGCTTTCGTGATGGCAATCATAGCGCCACCGTACCGGCCCCTCAGGAGGAGCCTCCCTTGGATAGTACCCCACCGCGGAGTCGGATCGGTTTCACCGATGTGACTTCCGCGTGACACTTATGTGACCTGTGAATTGTCTATATCTCGAGTGGAGCCTTATATCGTGGACCCGCTCCCCCGCCGAGATCGCCGCACCGGGGCCCACATGCAATGACGCCTATCCGAACCGACCGGTGATGTAGTCCTCAGTCCGGCGGTCCTTCGGCGTGGTGAACAGCGAGGCAGTGCGGTCGAACTCGATGAGTCGCGCCGGCTCCCCCGCCACCTCCTGCAGGAAGAACGCCGTGTAGTCGCTCACGCGCGCCGCCTGCTGCATGTTGTGGGTGACGATGACGATGGTGATGCGGTCCTTGAGTTCGGCCATCAGGTCCTCGACCTTCTGGACCGAGGTCGGGTCGATCGCCGAGCACGGCTCGTCCATGAGCAGGACCTCGGGCTCCACAGCCAGAACGCGCGCGATGCACAAGCGCTGCTGCTGCCCGCCGGAGAGCGTGAGTCCGCCCCGGCCGAGGATGTCCTTGACCTCTTTCCACACGTTGGCGCGCTTGAGCGACTCCTCGACGATGCCGTCGAGTTCGCTCTTCTTGCGGACCCCGTGCAGCTTCGGCCCGTACGCGACGTTGTCGTAGATCGACATCGGGAACGGGTTCGGCTGCTGAAAGATCATGCCGACACGCCTTCGCAGGTCGACGGGATCGACGCCGGGCGCGTACACGTCGTTGTCGTCGAGCGTGATCTTGCCCTCGATCCGCGTTCCGGGTATCAGGTCGTTCATCCGGTTGAGGCAACGCAGGAAGGTGGACTTCCCGCAACCCGATGGCCCGATGAAGGCGGTGACGGCATGCTCCTTCACGCCCACGGTGATGTCCGTGAGCGCGTTGAAGGAGCCATAGAAGAAGTTCAACTTCCGGACCTGGAACTTGTCACTGTTGTCGAAGTTCGGCGACAAGCTCGTCGCAGGCGAGGCGAGCGGCTGGATCATCCCTGCATCCTCCTGTTTCTGCGCCCGATGTACCGGGCGGTGAGATTGAATCCAAGGACCATCAGCACGAGCAGGAGCGCCGTGCCGTACGCCGCGGGCATGTTTATCCCTTCCTGAGCCATCAGCATCAGGTGCACCGGCATGGTGCGTCCGGGATCGAGAGGAGAAACGGGCGCGTTGATCATCGTGCCCATCGTGTAGATGACCACGGCGGTCTCGCCGGCCGCGCGTCCCGCGGCAAGGATCACACCCGTCGTGATCCTTGGCATGGCGGACGGAAGTACGATGCGCGACACCGTCTGCCACTTCGAGGCGCCCAGGCCGTAGGAGCCCCACCTGATGTACTTGGGAACGGCGCGGATCGCTTCCTCCGTCGTGCGCACGATGATCGGCAGTAGCAGGAAGGAGAGCGCGAGCGCCGCGGCGATCACGGAGAAGCCCATGCCGATGCCCTCGACGAACAGTGCGAGCCCGAACAGGCCCATGACGATCGACGGGACACTCGCCAGGGAGTCGGCGGCGAACCGGATGGTCGAGACCAGCCGGCCCTGCACCGCGTATTCCGCGAGGTAGACCGCAGCCAGCACGGCGATCGGCGTCGCTATGAGCATCGCCAGCACGGTGACGTAGATGGTCGACTGGATGGTCGGCCAGATCCCGCCCTCCATGTTGACGCCATGGGGCCAGCCGAAGATGAAGGTCGGCGTCAGTTGTCCGATGCCGTTGATGAACACGTAGACCAGGATCGTGCCGAGCGCCCCGACGGTGGCGATCGCCGCAAGCCAGATCACGCCGAGCGCCAGCCCGTTGGTCAGGCGCTTATCGACTCGTTCGCGCGACTGCACGTCAGCTCATCTCCTTGCCGAACCTCGAGATGACGCGGATCGCAGCCACGAACAACATCGAGATGATGAAAAGGACGATAGCGACACCGAACAGTGCCGTTCGGTGGTCACCGGAAGCGTAGGGCATGTCCATCACGATGACGGTCGTCAGTGTGAGGAACGGCTTGAAGATGCCCTCGGGGATCACACGCGCGTTGCCTGCGACCATGACGACAGCCATGGTCTCCCCGATCGCGCGACCCATGCCGAGGATGATCGCATCGATGATGCCGATCTTGGCGGCGGGCAACAACACGCGAGAGATCGTCTGCCACTTGGTGGCGCCCATCGCGTACGAGGCCTCACGGATGCCGTCGGGGACGGATCGCAGCGCATCCTCGGTCAGTGTCGCGATCGTGGGGACGATCATCACCGCGAGGATCAACCAGACCGTGAACAGGCCGAATCCGAGGCCTCCGAACATCTGCGCGATGATCGGCCGCAGCAGCACCAGCCCGAAGAAGCCGTACACGACCGACGGGATGCCTGCGAGCAACTCGACCGCCGGACGCACCAGCTCGCGCAGGCGCGGGCTTGCGACCTCGGAGAGGAAGACCGCCGTGCCCACAGCGAGCGGGCCGCCCAGGACGAGGGCCCCCACCATGGCCAGAAGCGAGTTGATGATCAGAGTCAGGATCCCGAAGGACCCCTTCGTGGGATACCACTTGTCGCCGCCGAGGAACTCGAGAAGCCCGACCTTGGCGAAGATGGGCCAGCCCTTGAGTCCGACGAACAGGAAGATGAGTCCCACACCGGCGACAGCGACACAGGCGCACAGTAGGAAGAGGTTCTGCAGGATGGCTTCCTTGAGATACGTCGCCCGCGAGATGGTGGAAAGCGCCTGACCTGCGGGCGGACGCGGTGCGTCGGCTCGTGCGGTCTCGTCGGTACACATCTGCGGATCGGTGTCCGTCATCTTGTTGCGTTCGTCGGACACGCTACTTCCCCCCGTCCGCGATCGGCAGGAACCCGGCATCGCGCACCACGGCGTTCTGGATCTTGGCGGAGAGGACGAAGTCGATATATTCCTTCGCCAGACCCGCGGGCTCACCCTTCGTGAAGAAGTGCAGGACGCGTGAGACCGGGTAGGTGCCGGCCGCGACGGTCTCGGGATTCGGAGCGACGCCGTCGATGATCAGAGCCTTGACGCTCTTGTCGACGAACCCGAGCGAGATGTAGCCGATGGCGATGGGCGCCTGCGCGACCACCGAGCGGACCTGCCCCGTACCCGGGAGTACTGCGGCGGTCGGATCGAAGTCGCCGCCCTTGAGGACCAATTTGGAGAACGCCTCCCGGGTTCCTGAGGCCTCGTCACGGTTCACGAGTCCGATCTCAAGGTCGGGACCACCGACTTCGCGCCAGTTCTTGATCGTGCCGGCGAAGATGTCGGCCACCTGTGAGGTCGTCAACGATGTGACGGGATTGTCGAGGTTGACGATGACCGCGATCGCGTCGAGCGCCACCTTCGAATCGATCAGCCCCAACTTCGTTTCCTCGGGTTTGAGGTCGCGGGAGGATGTGCCGATGTCGCTGGTACCGTTCGAGACCGACTCGATGCCCGCCGACGAGCCCACGCCTGCGACCAGGATGCGCTTCTCCGGGTTCGCAACCATGAAGTCCTCTGCCGCCACCTCGGCGATCGGAAGCAACGTCGTCGACCCGGTGACCGTCAGGCTCGTTTGCGACCCGCTGCCCGAACGGCCGCAGCCGACGAGCGTCAGGGCCATCGCACATGAGACGGCCACGAACGCCGCCGCACGAAATGCCTTCACCGGTTGCTCCCAAGGATGCACGCCAGCGCGCCGTGGCGGCCGGTCAGGCCATCGGTGCGGTAGGAGTAGAAGCTGTCGGTCCGCTCCGCGGTGCATGCTCCGAGGCGAACCTGAGACGAGAACAGCACGCCGACCCCATTCAAGCTCTCTGACACGACGGCGCCCAGGTCCAAACGGCCCTGGGCCGCGGCAATACTACCAAACGCACCTGTGAATTGCGACAAGACTTCGGGTCCGACTTCATAGTGACAGGCCCCGATATGGGGACCGATGTAGGCGAGTATCTGAGACATCTCGCAGCCGCACGTGAGAGCCAGCCTTCGGGCGGCCTGGACCGGCAGACACCCCAGCGCTCCGCGCCACCCCGCATGGACCACCGCGACGCCGCGCACGGGCCCGGTGGCCACCAGCACGACCGGCACGCAGTCCGCGAAACAGAGCATCAGCGGGATGTCGGCCTGAACGGTGTAGAGCGCATCGGTCGCCGGCACGGGAGGTGGCGCGCACGACCGGGCGAACGCGCCCATCCCAGCCATGGCGCCGGCGACCTCACGGGCGATAAGCCCGTGGACCTGCTCGGGAACGGTCAACCTGTCCCTGAGTCGCTCGATGCCGAGTGCGGACATGAGGACCGCGCGATTGTCATCCACACATGAAGGCGAATCTCCGACATGGGCCGCGAGGTTGAGGGACTCGAACGGCGACTCGCTGCGGCCGCCGGTCCTTTCGCTGAACGCGACAACGATCCCGTGGGACCGGAGCAGCTCGGGGTCGCTGTGCACCGCCACCCCACCGAACTCGCTGCGGACCAGTCCGATCGCCATGCGTCCGCTCCCTGCCGTCGCCAGTCGGGCCGCCCGCTTCACAACATCCCGTCTTGCCGGAGATGATAGCGAGGAAACGTCCGCGGCGGGGTG
>DATCIG010000022.1:0-6015 GCA_036507895.1 Coriobacteriia bacterium | reverse complement strand
GTGCTTGGTCCCATCTTGAACGCTGCGATCAGGTCGTTCACAGGGGGCATGACGGGTGTCTCGGCAGCGCCCGCGCAGGCGCCCAAGTAGTCAGTCGAACGTCGAGCCGACGGCCCGTCCTTGTCGTAGCGTGAGCACCCCCCGACCTGCGGGTATACCGTCCTTGTGCGCGCCGAGGGCGCGAAGGGGGCGTTGGTGATGGGCAGCACGCACCATTGGCGGAAGGATTCCGTAGTGCGGTCCGGACTCGTCATCGACCCCGGCTGGTTCCTCAGACCCGACGGCGTCGACGGCTCGAGGACGATCCACGGCGTCGCGCACACCGAGCGCGTGCGCGCACATGCCCTGGAGCTCGCCGACATGCTGGGCTTCGACGCGTGGGAGCGCGAGGCGCTCGAGTACGCCGCGATCTGGCACGACATCGGTCGCACCGACGACGGTGCCGACTACTACCACGGCGCCAAGAGCGCGGGCAAGGTCGTCGGCCTCGGTCTGCACAAGGGAGTCGACCCCTTCGTGCTGGAGTCGGCGCTGTTCGCGGTGACCCACCACTGCGCGGACGAAGACCACGCCGTGCACCAAGCGCGCTGGTTCTCCGACCCCGAGGCCACCCTGCGGGTGTTCCACGCGCTGAGGGACGCCGAGATCCTCGATCGAGTCCGTTTCGGGGACCTCGACCCCGCGTACCTGTACTTGGGCCAGTCGCAGGAACGCATCGAGACGGCCTGGAAGCTTCTCCGCGAGATACCGTAGCTCTCGCTCAGACATCTCAAGGACACCCGCTCCTCAAGCCGGCCCGTACGCGGGTCGGTTTGCTGCCGTTTGGGCCGCGGTCGGCCCGCCGTGGTTCGCTGCGGGTAGGAGACTACTCAGGCGATACTGCGGGTGATAGCATGACGCACAGAAGGCTGACCGACATCGCACAGTCTGGCGCGCGAGTGTCCAAGCGCGAACTGTTCGCAGCGCTTCGAGCGGCCGGCTGTGAGGTCGTGCAGACGTCGAAGCCGACGCACTTCATCGTGCGTCACTCGCTCGGCACGGTGATCATCGCCACGCGACGCAACGTGGTACTGCCGATCTACGTGAGCCGAATCGTGCGAGCGCTGGGTATCCGCAAAGGAGCAGCCGATGAGTGACACAGCCCGCTTCGAGGACTACACCGTCGACCTCGAGCACGAGGACGACGGCAGCTACGTCGCGGAGGTGGTCGAGTTGCCGGGCTGCCTTGCCGCCGGCGAGGATCCCAACGAGGCCGTATCCCTTCTCCGGGATTCCTTCGAACTGTGGACGGCGGAGACGGTCGCCGCGGGACTGCCCGTTCCGGCGCCGTCCCGTCTCGGTCCCAACGGCCGCATCCTCCTGCGTCTCCCCAAGAGCCTCCACGTCCGCTTGGCCCAGGCGGCGGCGCGCGACGGGGTCAGCGTGAACGCGTTCGTGACCGCCGCGGTCGCCGAGCGGGTCGGGGAGCGCTCCTGAAGTACTATCGTCGCAGGCTCTCGGAAGGGTTCCCCGTGAACGGACTCGTCATCGCGCTCGACGTCGGAGGCACCAACACTCGGGCGCGCATCGCGACCGTGTCGGATGCCGGGGAGCCGCGCCTCGCGGCTCCCGACGTCACCACCAACATCTCCTCGGCGGACGACCTCGCCGCCTTCGCCTCGCAGGCCGTGCGCACGGCGGCACGGCTCGGCCGTGTGACCGCCTCCGTGGTCGCCGTAGCGGGCCCGGTCGTCGACCAGCGCAGCCGCGTCACCAACTGGCCGTCCGACTCGTCGATCGCCGTCGCCGACCTGGAGGCCGCGGGACTTCCCGTCGGCGCAACGCGTCTGATCAACGACGCGGCGGCCGGCGCGTGGGGCGCGCTCGCGCGCGTGGACCGTGAGGGACGGGCAGTCGATGCTCACTCCCTCGTGGCGCGCCATGGCCACGAGCACGGTCTCGCAGCCGGCAACCTCCTGTACGTGGCGCCCGGCACGGGCCTGAGCTCCGCAATCATAGTGCGTCACGGGATGGGCCCTCTCGGCGCATCGATCGTGGCGTGCGAGTTCGAAAACACCCAGATCCCGCGTCTCGAAGGCCAGATCGGCGCCGTGATCGACGTCATCGCTCACGGACTCGGCCGCGCGCCCGACTGGGAGGATCTCGTCTCGGGTCGCGGGCTGGTCCGCATCTACGACGCGCTCGGCTCGATCGCCGGGACGGGGACGCGCATTTCCCCCGGCGACGTCGCCCACCGGGCAGGCGCCATCGCGGAGTCCGCGCGCTCCGGAGACGATGAGAGGGCCGTGGCCGCCAGCGAGATGTTCTACCGCACCCTGGGTCACTTCGCGCAGACGCTGGCGCTGGCGTGCCTCCCATGCGCCGCAGTGGTCATCGGGGGCGCGTCGACAGAGCGCAACATCGAACTGGTTCGCGGAAGCGGGCTCGCGGAGGTCTTCGCCACGCACCATCGCTTCAGCCCGCTGCTCGCCGGGATCCCGCTGTTCACGGTGGGGGGAGACGTGAATCTGGAGGGCGCCGTCTTGCTCGCCCTCCAGTCACGGTAGATCTTCTGGCCGCTCGCTCGAGCGGCTAGGTGTCCTGCGTCCCTCTGCGGCGCATGCGCGTCACCGATTCGATCGTGACGGCAGCGATCAACACCGCACCCGTCACGATGAACTTCACGGACGACGCGAACGCCAGCAGGTTCATACCGTTGGCGATCGAGCCGATGACCACGGCGCCCAGGATCGCCGACCACGCGGTTCCGCGGCCGCCGAACAGGCTCGTTCCGGCGATGACCGGTCCCGCGATCGCCATCAGCAAGAGGTCACTGCTGCCCGACGACTGGTTGACGGCCATCAGCCGCGACGCGGCCAGCACGCCACCGGCGGCGGCCAACGTCGAGCCGAGCGTGAACACCATGATGCGGACGTGGTCGATCTTGATGCCCGCACGGCGGGCCGCCTCCGCATTCCCGCCGACCGCGAAGACGTGGCGGCCGAATCTCGTGTGCTCGGTGATGTAGGCGAACGCGAGCACCAGTGCGAAGACGATGCACACCACCAGCGGCAATCCGCGGTCCTGGTTGACCACAAGGACCAAGGCGATGAACGCCGCCCCGATGATCCCCGTCCGAACGAACAGCGAACGCATCGGTTCGACCGGCAGCCCGGAACGCTGACGCCCGGTGCGAGCCAAGAAGGCGAACGCCGCCGTGAGCACGATGGCGAGCACGGCCACCGCCCAGCCGATCATCGGCGGGAAGAACGTGCTGGTCAGCTGCGTGATGAAGTTGTCGCCGAGGTTGATCGTCCCCGTCTCACCGAGGACGAGCAGCTGCACGCCGACCCACGTGAGCGAGCCGGCAAGCGTGACGACGAACGACGGTATTCGGAAACGCGTGATCATGAACCCGTTGAACAGCCCGATGAGCGCTCCGAGCGCCAGTGCGGCGATGACCGCCAGAACCGGCGACACGCCGCGGTTCACGACCAGCACGGCCATGACCGACGCGGCCAGGCCGCTGACGGCTCCGACCGACAGGTCGATCTCTCCGAGCAGCAGGATGAGCACGACACCGATGGAGATGGTGGCCACCGCGGACTGCTGCAGCATCAGGTTCGTGAGGTTCCCGGGGCTGAGGAAGCGGTCGTTCTGGAACTGGAAGAAGGTCCAGATGGCCGCGACCATGAGCAGTACGAGGAGCGGTCCGGCTTCGCCCTGGGCCAGCTTGCGCCCGAGCTCGCGGATCATGCCTACTATGCCCGTCGAGGGCGCGGAGTCCTGTTCTGCGCTCATGCGTCCTCCTTGGCGGCAGCGGGCCTGACGCCGAACTCGGCGCCGGTGATGGCGGCGACGACATCCTCGCGGCTGACGCCGCGGACGTCGAACGTGGCGGATCGCTTGCCAAGCCGGAGGACGATGATGCGATCGGCCACCGCGAAGACGTTCTCGAGGTTGTGGCTGATCACGACGACGCCGAGACCGCGGTCGCGGAGCGTGCCGATGAGACTCAGCACCTGCTCCGTCTGCGACACGCCGAGCGCCGCCGTGGGCTCGTCGAGCAGCACAACGGAGGGCTCGCCGAGAAGCGAACGGGCGATCGCCACGGCCTGACGCTGGCCGCCTGAGAGCGATCCCACGTGGACCCTGACATCGTGGATCGTGGTGACTGCGAGCGCCTGAAGCAGCTTGAGCGAACTCTGCTCCATCGTCGTCTCGTCGATGAGGAAGGCGCCCCTCGCGGCGCCGTTGGAGAAGACCTCTCGACCGAGGTACAGGTTGGCGACCACGTCGAGGTTGTCGCACAGGGCGAGGTCCTGGTACACGGTCGCGATCCCCAGAGCCGTCGCATCCTGGGGAGACGAGATCCTGACCGGCTTGCCCTTGAAGTGGAACTCGCCCTCGTCGCACAACTGCACACCGGCTATCGCCTTGACCAAGGTCGACTTGCCGGCGCCGTTGTCACCGACGAGAGCGACGACCTCTCCGGCGCCGACTTCGAAGTCGACACCGGAGAGGGCCTGGTTGGCGCCGAAAGCCTTGCTCACGCCTTTCAGCGAGAGCAGGTACGACTCCGAACCTGTCGCACTCATGCGCTGATACCTACCGTCACTTGAGTCCGACGAGCGCGCCTGCGGCCACGAGTTCCGGAGTGTTCATGATCTGAGCGGTCGTCCAGAAGCCGTCGGCGACGACGGTGTCCTTGATGGTCTCCTTGGTGACAGCGACCGGGTTCAACAGCACCGACGGGACGTCGATCTTGCCGTTGTTGACCTTGGAGAGCGTCATGCTCGAGGGAACGCCGCTGCCCTTGGCGAGCGCGACTGCGAGCTCGGCGGCGGTGTTGGCCTCAGCCTTGATTGCCTTGTAGATGGTCATGTACTGCTCGCCCAGAAGTACGCGCTGGATGCCGGCAAGCTCGGCGTCCTGACCGGTGGACGGCCGCTTCTTGGGGTCGATGCCGGCGCCCTTCATGGCGGCGATGGCGCCACCGCAGGTACCGTCATTCGCGCAGTACACGGCTACGAAGCCGTTATTGCCGAGCTTAATGATGGCCTGGTCCATCTCGGTCTGGGCCTTGTCCGGGCTCCAGTCAGGCGTGTCGTACTCGGCGCCGATCTTGACCTTGCCGTCGAGGATGCTGTGGGCACCCTTCTTGAACAGCGTGGCGTTGTTGTCGGTCGGCGAGCCGTTGATCATGACGATCGTCTTGCCGGCGTTGCCGTCCTTCGTGATCTTGTCCAGCAGCGCCTGTCCCTGCAGCGTGCCGACCTTCTCGTTGTCGAACGAGACGTAGTAGTCGACCTCGGCGTTGAGGATCAGACGGTCGTAGCTGATGACCGGCACGTTCTTCAGCTTCGCCTTGGCGACGATCGAGGCCGCGGAAGCGGAGTCGACCGGGTCGAGCACCAGTACCTGGGCGCCGTTGGTCAGAGCCGCGTCGGCCTGCGACTGCTGCTCGGTGGCGTCCTGGTTGGCGTTGCTGTACAGGATCTCCGCGTCGGGAGCGAGCTCCTTGACCTTGGCCTCGAACAGCGGCCGGTCCTGGGTCTCGTAACGGGCGGTCTTGGTCTCCGGGAGCAGCAGGGCGATCTTGATGCCCGCCGCGGGCGGCGTGCCTGTCGTGGTGCCCCCGGTGGTCGTCCCACTGGTGCCGCAACCTGCGAGCATCGTGGTGACCCCCACCGCCAGTACCAGCAGGGCGATCCAGATAATCGGACTGTTCCTGCGCATAGCATCCTCCCTTTCACGTGCTGATTTGGCCCTGCCTGTTCGCAGGGCACCCCATCCAAACCGGCAGGCCGGACAACACGGCGAAAAGCGACGGCACCTCGCTGCCTGCCGTTGTCTATATGCCCCAAACACTCCCGAGGATTCGGGTGCGAAACCTCTGCTACACTCCGAGACGTTCACAACCGCACAACGCACCCCCGACGGGTGCCCGCTCGGTCCGGCGCATTCCGCGCGCACGGACCGACGGGAGAATAGGGAAGTCGGTGAGAATCCGGCGCTGTCCCGCAACTGTGATGG
>DATCIG010000021.1:0-40360 GCA_036507895.1 Coriobacteriia bacterium | reverse complement strand
CCCGCCACAACCTCACCTACTGGACCGGCGGTGCCTATCTGGGCGTCGGGCCCCACGGGGCGAGCATGCTTCCGTTCGATGTCTTCGAG
The DNA here is from genome assembly GCA_036507895.1 of Coriobacteriia bacterium. Classification (GTDB taxonomy): domain Bacteria; phylum Actinomycetota; class Coriobacteriia; order Anaerosomatales; family PALSA-660; genus PALSA-660. Next base: position 40,271 of record DATCIG010000021.1, on the reverse strand, counting down.
CGCGTCGCGGATGCCGAGGGCTGGCCCACGCCGGGAGCGGTCGACGAGCCGTGGACGCGGGCGCGATTCACCCGTATCACGACGCTCGGGGAGTATCTGCGACACCCGCTGGCCCGCCCCGAACCGCTGGAACTGCTGACCGCGGCTCAGGTGGCGCGCGAGGACGTGATGCTCGGGCTCAGGTTGGCCGGGGGGGTCGAAGCCGGCGCGGCGGAGGCCGCAGGCGTCACCGAGGTCCTGGCCGACCTGGCCGAGGAGGGGCTCCTGACACTCGATCCGGACGAGGACGGCGTGCCCCGCTGGCGCACGACGCAGCGTGGCTGGCTGCTCGGCAACCGCGTGTATGGGGCGGTCTGGGACGCGGAGTGAGCCGGGCCGTCACGTTCGGGGCGTGTCGCGCTGTGGTCTGGCACTCGCTATAATCGAGTGCCAACTACGCAGGTGACATGCACGAGCGACTTAGGAAGGACGGTTCGTCGATGCTCTCAGATCGCAGGCGCACCGTTTTGGCCGCGCTCGTCCAGGAGTACGTGCGTAGTGCACAGCCGGTCGCTTCAAGGCACCTCGTTGACCGCTACGACCTCCGGGTCAGCCCTGCGACCGTGCGCAACGAACTCTCGATGCTCGAGGAGAGCGGCTACGTCTACCAGCCGCACATCTCGGCCGGCAGGGTGCCGACCGAGACGGGGTACCGGGCTTTCGTGGACGAGATGATGCAGTCCGGAGACAGTAGCGGGCTCACCGCCGACGAGGTCGACGCCATCCACGGACAGTTCGTGGTGCTCGAGCACGAAGTGGCCGAGGCGATGCGCGAGACGTCCGTCCTGCTTTCGCGCCTGACCAGTTACGTTGCCGTCGTGATAGCTCCGGCGCTCCGGCGCGCGCGCATCCGGCGCATCAACCTGGTCTGGATCGCGGACGCGCGGGCGGTCGTCGTCGTTGTGACGGACTCCGGGCGCGTCGCCGATCGCAGCGTCGAGCTGGCCGAGCCGGTCGCGGCCGAGCAGCTCGCGGAGGTCGAGCGCGTGCTGAATGCCGTTCTCGAGGGCAAGGTTGGCGACGATGTTCGCGCCGCTATGGCAGGAGTCGGGTCCTGTGTCCCGTTCCGTGTGGCCGCTCAGCTCATCGATGAAGTGCTCGACTGCCTTCTCGAGGCCGATACCGATCGTGTCGTCACCGGGGGCGTCCCGGCTCTGCTCGCACAGCCGGAGTTCGCCGATCCACGGCTGGTCGGACCGCTGCTGCAGCTGTTGGAAGACGGTCTGGCCACGCTGCAGACGCTGACCGGGCTCATGGGTGCGGGCGACGTCGCGGTACGGATCGGGTCCGAGAATCCCACGGGCCTCGATCGGCTATCGGTCGTGACGGCGCACTACGATGCCGGCGGTGCCGACGGGGTCGTCGGGGTCATCGGCCCGACCCGAATGAACTACCCGCGCGCGGTGAGCGCCGTTCGCGCGGTTGCAGATGGACTGAGCGAGGCGCTCGGCTGACAGGAGGCCGGCGCTGGGAGTTCGAACGCGACGATCGATCCGGGAGACAGATGCCCTCTACAAGCGATTACTACGAAGTGCTCGGCGTGAGCCAGGAAGCCACTGCCGACGAGATCAAGAAGGCGTACCGCAGCCGTGCGCGCGACGTGCACCCCGATACGAGCGACCATGAGGACGCTGAAGAGCGGTTCAAGCAGCTCAACGAGGCCTACGAGGTGCTCTCGGACTCGGACAAGCGCGCCAACTACGACCGCTTCGGCACCGCGGAGCCGCAGGGCGGGTTCCAGGGCGGATACGGGTACGGAGATCCGTTCGGCGGCGGTGTCGGCGACCTGTTCTCGGTGATCTTCGACACCATGGCGGGCGGTGGAGGCAGGCAGCAGGTCCGCCCCGAAGGCCGCGACATGTCCGCGCAGGTCGTGGTGACACTCGACGAGGCGTTCACCGGCGTGTCCGAACAGGTCGCCTACACGCGTCTCACTCCCTGCACCACGTGTTCCGGGAGTGGCGCCGCGGAGGGCGGGACGGTCACCTCATGTCCCGTGTGCCATGGAACCGGGCAGGTCTCGTCCGCGCGACGCACCATCCTTGGAACGTTCCAGTCGATGGCGCCGTGCGAGCGGTGCGGGGCCACCGGCCAGATCATCGACCCGCCGTGCCCGACGTGCGACAGCCAGGGCCGCATCCACGCGCGCGAGTCCGTGTCGATCGATGTCCCGGCGGGCGTCTACGACGGTCAGGCCATCACGGTCCCCGGCAAGGGCGAGGCGGGGCTTCGGGGCGCCCGCGGCGGCGACCTGGTCGTGACCATCCGCGTGCGGCAGCATGACTTCCTCCACCGCGAGGGCGACGACCTGCATGCGCGCACCGGTGTGCCGGCGTATCGCGCCACGCTCGGTGGCGAGATCGAGGTCCCGGTGTTCGGCGGTAAGGTCGCGGTGAAGGTGCATGCCGGTGCGCAGAACGGCGACACCATGACGGTGCGAGGGCAGGGCATGCCGCGCCAGCGCGGCGGGCGCGGTGATCTCATCGTCCACGTCAACCTCGTCGTGCCGACGCGTCTCACAAAGGCCCAGCGCAAGCTGCTCGAGGAACTTGCGGAGTCCATGGGTGACGCGCGCACGCCGTCGAAGCTCGATCGGGTCCGCGACTGGCTCGGGCTGTAGGGGCACCTTCGATGACGCTGCATCGCTTCTTTGTTCGAGGTGAGCTTCCGCCGACCGGCGCGGTGGGGTCGTTGCTCGAGCTGTCGCCGGCCGACCTGCACCACGCCCGTCGCGTACTGCGCCTCGCTCCGGGCGACCGCGTCGTGGTCGCCGACGAGAGCGGCCGTCAGGCGGAGGCGACCCTCGTGCAGGTCGGGGAGTCGGGCGTCATGGCCGATCTCGGGCCGACCGCCGAGCGTCTGGCGCGACCGTACGTGGTGCTGGCCGCGGGGATCTCACGCCGCGAGCGCATGGAGTTCACCGTTCAGAAGACGACCGAGCTCGGGGTGGCCGAGATCTGGCCGCTGGCGACCGCTCGATGTGTCGTACGCCTCGACGAGGACCGGGCGGGGAAGCGGAGCGAACGCTGGAGCCGCATCGCCGCGGAGGCTGCGAAGCAATCGCAGCGTACCGAGGTCCCTCTGGTACGAGAGCCGATGACCATCGCCGCCCTCGCCGCCGAGGCCGCTCGTTTCGATATCGTGCTCGTGCCGTGGGAGGAAGAGGCGTCTTCGGCACCGGGGATCGGCGAAGCGTTGGATGCCGCGTGCGCGACCGGCAGCTCGAGCGTGCTCGTTGTCGTGGGCCCGGAAGGCGGGTTCGAGGCGTCCGAGGTCGAGGAGATGCGGGCCGTCGGGGCCGTGGCGGTCTCGCTCGGCGACACCGTATTGCGTACGGAGACCGCGGCCGCTGTCGCGGTGGCGCTCGTATCCTACGAGCTCGGCGCGCTGGGCGGCCGTGGACGATAGGCGGCCCCGGATCGCGCTGCGCACGCTCGGGTGCAAGGTCAATCGCACCGAGAGCGAGGCGCTTGCTGACGCCCTGTCGGGTGAGTGCGACGTCCTCATGGACACCGACGCCACAGCCGACGTGGTCGTGGTCAACACCTGCACCGTGACCGGTGAGGCCGATGCGAAGGCGCGCAAGGCGGTCCGCCACGCTCTTTCGGGCGGAAGCGCGGCCGTGGTGGTCACGGGATGCCTTGCGGCAGTGGACCCCGACGGGCTGCGCGCGCTCGACCCCAGGGTGATCGTCGAGGCCGACAGGACACTGCTCGCGCGACGCGTCGCCTCCATTGTGGGCGCGAGCGTGGGCGAAAGTTCGGCCGTCAGACGCAGCAGGACGAGGGTGATGGTCAAGGTGCAGGACGGCTGCGACCGTCGCTGCTCCTACTGCATCGTCCCGGACGCGCGAGGGCTTCCCACCAGCGTCGCCACCACCTCGGTGATCAGGCGCGTCGCCGAGCTGGCCGCTTCGAACACACCCGAGGTCGTTCTCACGGGGATAAACATCGGGCGCTACCGTGACGGCGACGGGGCTCCGGACCTGGCCGCGCTCGTGGGATTGGTGGCGGAGACCGGCATCGGGCGGGTGAGGATCTCATCGATCGAGCCGCTCGACCTCGACGAGCGGTTGTTGAGCGCTCTGTCCGCAGAGCCCGCGGTGGTCCCGCACCTGCACGTGCCGTTGCAGTCCGGCTGCGATCGGACGCTCGCCGAGATGGGACGCGGTTACGACTCGGCACACTTCGCCGACATCCTGCGCCTCGCCCGGCACGCGTTGCCGGGGCTGTCCGTGACGACCGACGTGATCGTCGGGTTCCCGGGCGAGACCGACGATGACTTCGCGGCATCGATGGGGTTCATCGAGCGGGCGGGCTTCACGAGGCTGCACGTGTTCCGCTATTCGCCGCGTCGCGGCACGGCCGCCGCCCACCGTGGCGACCAGGTCCCGCCCGGTGTCCGGTCCGCGCGGGCCGACGCGATGCGCGGGCTCTCGGACAGGCTGCTGCGCGCGTACGCGCGTACGCGCGTGGGCAGCGTCACGACCGTGTGCGTGGAGCGCACCGCGGACGGCCGGGCGCGCGGAACGGCGGACGATTCCCTGCAGGTGGACATGCCGGTGACGGGGCTGGTGCGCGGCAGCGTCGCGCGGGTCCGGATCGAGGGTATCGAGGGGCGGGGCCTGGTCGGCACGGTGCTAGAATCGGAAGTGAGATGACCTGCTCACGCCGACCATGAGGAGCGATCAGTCCATGCAGGAAGCCGAGATCCGTCTCGTCGTGCCGCCCGGACGAGAGATGATCGATCTGCTGGGCCAGGGTGACCATCTCCTGAAGCTGATCGAGGACCAGTTCGAGGCGGACATCAGGGTCCGCGGCAATGAGATCACCATCTCGGGCGACCCGCAGGAGGCGCAGGCCGTTTCGGCCCTGTTCACCGAGATGCTCCAGTTGGTCGATGCTGGTTCCCCGCTCACGCCCGAGTCGCTCGATCGGGCCATCGACATGCTCAAGCGTGGGGACTTCAGCCCGGTCAAGGTCTTCTCCGACGTCATCCTGACGCACCGTGGCAAGACGATCCGGCCCAAGACGGCCGGTCAGAAGCGCTACGTCGATGCGATCCGCAAGAATACGATCACGTTCGGGATCGGCCCTGCGGGTACCGGCAAGACCTATCTCGCGATGGCGATGGCCGTCGACGCGCTCAAGCGCAAGGAGGTCGGCCGCATCATCCTGACCCGTCCCGCGGTCGAGGCGGGGGAGAAGCTCGGCTTCCTGCCGGGCAACCTCTTCGAGAAGGTCGACCCGTATCTGCGCCCCCTGTATGACGCGCTGTTCGACATGATGGACATCGAGAAGTCCACGTCGCTCACGGAGCGGGGGGTCATCGAGGTGGCGCCGCTCGCCTTCATGCGTGGCCGCACCCTCAACGACTCGTTCATCGTGCTCGACGAGGCGCAGAACACGAGTCCCGAGCAGATGAAGATGTTCCTGACCCGCCTCGGGTTCGGGTCGAAGATCGTCATCACGGGTGACGTGACCCAGATCGACCTGCCCGCCGGCCAGTCAGGACTCCGCCAGGTGCGCGACATCCTCGACGGCGTGAACGATGTGACGTTCGTCGAGTTGGAGAGCCGCGATGTCGTGCGGCACAAGCTCGTGCAGCACATCGTGACCGCGTACGGACGCTACGAAGAGGCGAAGGCCGGAGCGAAGGCCACGGCGGCCAAGCCCGGCACCGATGACTGAGCGCACGCGATCGCGGGCGGGTCTTTGGCCGCGCAGCGGCATCATGGCATCGGAGGCCGGTCGACGCGTGGTGTTGGGTTCGTTCGCCCTGACCGCGACGGCGTTCGGGTTCGCTGTCGCGCTCCTCGGAGTCGGCGCGCTGATCGCGTTCTACACCGGGCGAGTGAGTGCGGACGCGATCGGACACTTCGGTGCGGGCGTGGCCGGTGGCGCCGTGGCCGTCGCCGTCGCATTCCTTCTGCTGCCCCTCCTGGCGCGGTTCTCGCGGCTCGGCGAGGAGATATCGCTGCGCGAGTTGTGCGACCCGGGCGCACCTTTGCTCCGCGAGTTGAGCGAGCACGCGGGTGGTACGTACAACCACTCGGTCATGGCGGGCGCGTTGGCCGAGGCCTCGGCCCGCAGCATCGGTGCGAGTCCGCTGCTCGCTCGCGTGGGCGCCTACTACCACGACATCGGGAAGTTGGTGCGGCCGCAGTTCTTCACCGAGAACCAGTTGGGCCTGCGCAACCCGCACGACGGGGCCGGTCCCGAGCAGAGCGTCATGGTGATCACCGCACACGTTCGTGAGGGTGTCGAGATGGCGCGGAGGGCACGGTTGCCGGAGCCTGTGATCGACATCATCGCGCAGCACCACGGGACCTCGCTGGTCGCCTACTTCTATCGCAAAGCCTCCGTAGGCGGGGTGCCTGCAGACGAGGCGCTCTATCGCTACGACGGCGTGCTGCCGAAGTCGCGTGAGGCCGCCATCGTGATGCTTGCCGATGCCGCCGAGGCCATCGTGCGCGGGCTCGCCGATCCCGGCCCCGTGCAGATCGAGGCCGCGGTGCGTCGTATCGCGCGGACGAAGGTTGCTGACGGGCAACTCGCCGACTCCGGCATGAGCGAGTCCGACATCGAGGCGGTGGTGGTCGCCTGCGCTAAGATGCTCTCAGGGCTGCGGCACTCCCGTGTCGCGTATCCCGAGGACACGGAAGGAGAGCAAGATGCAGGTCACAGCCAGCTCGAACCGTGATCCGGAGCCGCTCGCGCTCGACACATTCGAGCGTCTTGGTGCGTTCGTGCTTCGAATGGAGAACGCTCCCGACGCCATAGAGCTGTCCATCGCGCTCGTCGATGATCTGGAGATGGCGCATCTCAACGAGCAGTACCGCGGCGTCGAGGGCCCCACGGACGTTCTGTCCTTCGGATGCGACGATCCGTGCCCGGCTGCTTCGGACGAACCGATCGCGTTGGGTGACGTCATCATCGCACCGGAGGTGGCGCTTCGGCAGGCAGCGGAGCTCGGTACGACCGTCGAGGACGAACTCGACCTGCTCCTGGTCCACGGGACGCTGCACCTGCTCGGATACGATCACGAAGACGACGCCGACGCGGCGGTGATGCAGGCCCGTGAGCGTGTCGTGCTCGCCGCCTGGGCCGACGCGGGCCGATAGGGGTCCGCGCAGTGCGCAGCCGCTCGCTGTTGTGGTCGTTCGATTACGCCATCCGAGGGATCGTCCATGCGTTGCGTACGCAGCGCAACATGCGGCTGCACTTCCTGGTGAGCGCCTGCGTCTTCGTGGCGGCGCTCGCACTCAGGATCAGCGGTCTTGAGCTGATAGCGATCGTCTTCGCCGTGGGGCTCGTACTCGTGGCGGAACTCATCAACACGGCCGTCGAGACCACGGTCGACCTGGCCACCGCTTCGTACGATCCTTTGGCCGCGATCGCCAAGGACGTCGCCGCGGGAGCCGTGCTCGTATCGGCGATCACGGCTGTCGCCGTGGGCTACGTCGTGTTCTTCGCCCGGGCGATACCGCTGGCGCAACGGCTGCTCGAGGGCGTGCGCGAGAGCGACGCCACCGTGACGCTCCTCGCGCTGGGACTGACGAGCGTGGCCGTGCTGGCTGCCAAGGCATTCACGCAGGAGAAGGGCACGACGTTCCTGCACGGGGGCTGGCCGTCGGGTCACACCGCGCTCGCGTTCGCCACGGCGTCGGCGATCGGCTACTCGACGAGATCCGCGACGGCGACGGTGCTCGCACTGTTCATCGCGGCACTCGTCGGTCAGAGCCGCGTGGAGAGTGAGACGCACACCATCGCACAGACCGTGGCGGGCGCCGTACTCGGTTTTCTGCTCGCGACGGCGGCCTTTCAGATATTCTGAGGGGGAGGCCGCAGCGTGGCCGTCGCGTGCCGCGCCGCCCGCGAACGAGTCACCGGGAGCAGCATGTCCGCAGTAGCAGCATCGATCGCGTTTCTCGTATCCGTCACCGGGCTGGTCGCGACGTTCGTGATGAGCGCCGCCGAAGCGTGTGTACGGTCCGTCCCCCCGCAGCGATTGCGGCGGCTCAGGGAGTCGGCGGTACGCGGGTCGGATGCGCTCGGAGCGCTCGCTGAGCGGCCCAGCCACGTCGGGGCTGTCCACGCACTCGTCTCGGGTCTTGCCGTCGCTTCGATCTCGGCGGTCGCAGCTTCCATCCTCGCTGCGCTGATGGTCGGTGTGCCGCTGTGGCTGGATGTGACTGCGGCGGTCATCGCCGGCGCCGCGGTGGTCTTCGTGTTCGCGGAGGCCCTGCCGCGCGCGATCGCGGCGGCCAATCCGGAGGGTGTCGGACTCGCCGTGGCGAGGGTCGCCAGAAGCCTGACGGAGGTCTTCTATCCGGTGGCGCGCCTGCTGTCGGCGCCGTCGACCGGCATGACACGGCTCGTCACCGGAGAGCGCTCGTCGGACGTCCCGTGGGAGGACGCCGATGAACAGCGCTCAACGTCCGATGACGATCCCGCCTCCGGGGACCTCGACGAGGACTACTTCGACGCCGGCTCGGGTCTGGAGCGCAAGGTCGTGCGCGAGGTCATGGTGCCGCGTACCGATATGGTGGCCATCGAGGACACCGCGACGGTCTCGGAAGCGCTTGCCGTGATCACCGCCGCCGGCGTGTCGCGGGTGCCGGTCTACCACGACACGCTCGACGACGTCGTCGGTGTGCTGTACGCGAAGGACCTTCTGCCGTATCTTGCGGCGGGTTCGCTGGAGGCAAGGCCCATAGACATGGTCAGGCCGGCGCTGTTCGTGCCGGAGACAAAGGCCATCGAGGACCTGCTCCGTGAGATGCGCCACCGCACGCACATCGCGATCGTCGCCGATGAATACGGTGGGACAGCCGGTCTCGTCACCATCGAGGACCTGCTCGAGGAGATCGTCGGCGAGATATACGACGAGTACGACCCGCGGGTGAGCATGGTGACGACCTTGCCGGACGGCCGCATCCGGGTCGATGCGCGTCTCGCCGTCGGTGAGATAGACGAGAGGTTCGGGACTCTTCTTCACGTGGAGGCCGACACCGCGGGCGGCCTGTTCACCGAGCTGGCCGGGCGGATCCCGCAGGTCGGGGAGTCGGTCGAGGTACAGGGTCTGCGGTTCACGGTCGAGGAGATGGAAGGCAACAGGGTGCGTCAGCTCGTGGTAGAGCCCGCGCCGCAGCACGAAGAGGAGGATCGCGATGACTGAGATCACCAAGGCCGACCTTGCGCTGCTGGCGTTCGCCCGCGAAGCCCAGGAGAAGGCATATGCGCCCTATTCCGATTTTCGCGTCGGCGCGGCCGTCTACGCCGGCGGCGAGATATTCCAAGGGTGCAACGTCGAGAATGCCGCATACGGATCCTCCGTGTGCGCCGAGCGCGGAGCGGCGATGGCCGCCGTACTGGCGGGCAACACGTTCTTCGACGCGATAGCGGTCGTCGGCGACTCCGAGGCACCGACGGTGCCATGCGGGTCGTGCCGCCAGTTCCTGGCGGAGTTCAATCCCGAGATGCGCGTGGTGATGGGAGGCCGTCTCGACCACGTCTCGGTGTCGGCACTCGACGAGTTGTTGCCCGATGCTTTCGTGCGCGCCTACCTCGACCAGGATGAGTCAGACAGATGACGGGCATGGACGCCGGACAGCTGGTCCACAGCGGCTTCGTCGCTTTGGTGGGGCGCCCGAACGCCGGCAAGTCGACGCTGCTCAACGCGCTCGTCGGCTCGAAGGTCGCCATCGTCTCGGACAAGCCGCAGACGACGCGACATCGTCTGCGCGGGATCATCGACTCCGATGACGCGCAGATCGTGCTCATCGACACTCCGGGTCTGCACAAGCCGCACGACGCGCTGGGCGAGGAGCTCAACCGCAGCGCGCTCATGGCGCTGCGTGACGTGGACGTCGTGTGCATGGTCATCGACCTTTCCGCACCGATCGGCGGCGGGGACCGGTGGGTCGCGCAGCACGTGGCGGCCACGTCGGCGAAGCGCGTGCTCGTGCTCACGAAGGCGGACCTCGATTCGAAGACGCCCATCGAGAAGCGGATCGCCGAGGCGTCGGCGCTGCTGACCTTCGACGACGTCGTCGTGCTCTCAGCCAAGGAGGGCTTCAACCTCGAGGGCTTCACCTCGGTCGTCGCCGCGATGCTGCCCGAGGGGCCGCGTTTCTTCCCGCGCGAGATGACGTCCGACCAGCCCGAAGAGGTCGTCATCTCGGAGCTCATCCGCGAGAAGGTGCTCTGGCACACTCGCGACGAAGTGCCGCACTCGGTCGGCGCCGCGGTCGACGACATGCACTGGGACCCGGTCAAGAACACGACGGTGGTGCACGCCACCGTCTACGTGGAGCGCGACAGCCAGCAGGGGATCGTCGTGGGGGCGGGCGGATCGATGATCAAGCGCATCGGCACCGAGGCCCGTCGCGACCTCGAGCACCTGTTCGGTACGAAGGTCTATCTCGACCTGGCCGTTCGCGTGAAGAAGGACTGGCGCAGCGACGGCGCGATGATCAAGCGATTCGGATACGGAGAGGGGCTGTGAGCGTCATGGATGCAGCCGAGCTGGCCGCCGCGATCGATCAGACGCTGCTCAAGCCGACCGTGGGGGAGCGCGAGGCCCGCGAGTGGATGCAGGGACAGCGCGACGCAGGCTTCGCCTCGCTGTGCGTGTCCCCGTTCCTCGTCCCGGCCGCCGCCGAGATCCTCGCGGGCACGTCGACGAAAGTGTGCACCGTGGTCGCGTTCCCGCTCGGTTATGCGCTGAGTGTCTCCAAGGCGCAGGAGGCGGCGCGGCTGGTCGATGCCGGCGCCACCGAGATCGACATGGTCATGAACTTCGCAGCGGCCCTCGAGGGATCGTGGGACGTCGTGTCCTCGGACATCGCCGCAGTGGTCTCCGCGACGCGCGAGGCGAGCGGTGGGCTCGCCATCGTCAAAGTGATCCTGGAGACCGGCCACCTCGACGCCGAGTGCATCGCCGAGTCGTGCCGAGTCGCCGTGGCGGCCGGTGCCGACTTCGTGAAGACGTCCACCGGCTTCGGCCCGCGCGGGGCGTCCATCGCCGACGTGCGGATCATGCGCGACGCTGTGGGGCCGCACGTCGGTGTGAAGGCGGCCGGCGGCATCCGGAACCTCGATGACGCGCTGGCGCTGCTCGCCGAGGGCGCCACCCGTATCGGGACCTCGGGCGGCCTCGCGATCCTGGACGAGTTCACACTCAGGGCTGCCGCGCCCGGGCGCGGCTGAGGCGCGATGCCTGCGTACCCCCTGCGGGCCCTGGTGCTGCGCAAGACCAAGCTCGGCGAGACGGATCTGATCCTGACGCTGCTCGCCGCCGACGGGCATCAGGTCCGGGCCGTGGCCAAGGGCGCGCGTCGCTCCAAGAGCCACTTGGGTGCGCGGGTCGAGCCCTTCTCCGTGCTGGACCTGCTCCTGCACACCGGCCGCAGTCTCGACATCGTCACGGAGGCGGAGACCTTCGCCACCCATGACGCATTGCGCGCCGACTACGACCGCACCATGGCCGCATCCGTTGTCGCCGACCTGCTGGACAAGGGGTCGGTCGAGGGCCAGTCGGAGCCGCAGATCTTCGACATGGCACTCGTGACGCTCGACGTCATGGAAACGGCTCCGGTGGAGAAGCTCGAGCCGCTGGTGCTCGCGTTCCTGCTCAAGGCGCTCGCGATGCACGGCTATCGGCCCTCTCTGGACAGGTGCGCGGCGTGTGGCGGGGAGCCGGGCGACGGGCTTGCGTTCTCCGTTGAGGCCGGCGGAGTGTTGTGCGAGTCATGTCTCGAAGAGGGCAATGGGGCGCAATCGATCACGGGCGCCGCGCGCGATGCGTTGCGCGCGATGCTGCGCGCGAAGATGGCCGACGTGCCTCAGATCGAGATGACGCCGGCGCTCCTCACGGAGGTCCGACGACTCGTTCGCGCATACACGGGCCACCACATCCCGGCGCGCCTGCGTGCGCTCGACTTCTTCATGGCGCAGGGACGATGAGCACTGCGGCCGTCAACACGGGACTCGTCCCGGATGGTGGTGGCGTCCCCGAGGCGGTCGTCGTCACGTCATCGATGCGTCCGCGCGATCATTTCCGCGTGGCGATGATGATGGTCCTGCGCAGTCCGGCCGGTGTCGTGCTGCTCATGTCCGGTCCCGCGCTGTGGGCGTACGGCACGGTCGCGAGGTCGGCGACCGTGCACCAGGCCGGCGCGCTCATGTCGTGGCTGCTCGTCCTGGTCCCCGCGTTCGCGGCGCTCGTGGGCTCGTACTCCGCATACCGGCCGGGATCGTCGGCGCTGTACGAGCCCGTGACGTGGACGTTTTCGCCGGAGGGCATCGACATCGTGCAGCCCACCCGACGCGCCATGGCTTCGTGGGACGAGTTCAGGTCATGGCGAGTGGTCGGGGGCTGCTACCTCCTGCACACCCGCGCGCGCCACTACGTGATCATCGCGGCGCGAGACGTGCCCGCGGGCGACCGGGCCCGCTTCGAGGCGCTGCTTGCGGCGAGACTGGGCAGGCATCGCCGCTGAGTGTGGCGTGTGATGGCCCGACTCGCACCTCTATCGCGGCGCTCTGCTGGTAGAATGACCGATACCTGTCCGGAGAAACGCGAGGTCACAATCGTATGAAGCCCAAGTCATTCCAGGAGATCATCCTGACGCTGTCCGGCTACTGGGCGGAGCAGGGTTGCGTGGTCCTGCAGCCCTACGACAACGAGGTCGGGGCCGGGACGTCGCACCCCGCGACACTCCTTCGCGCACTCGGGCCGGATCCGTGGCGGTGCGCCTACGTGCAGCCGTCGCGCCGACCGACCGACGGCCGGTACGGGGAGAACCCGAACCGCCTTCAGCACTACTACCAGTTCCAGGTCCTCCTGAAGCCGAGCCCGGACAACGTGCTCGACCTGTACTTCGGATCACTGCGCGCCATCGGCATCGATCCGGCCGAGCATGACGTGCGCCTCGTCGAAGACGACTGGGAGAATCCCACCGTCGGGGCGTGGGGGCTCGGTTGGGAGGTCTGGCTCAACGGCATGGAATGCACGCAGTTCACCTACTTCCAGCAGGTCGGTGGGTTCGAATGCCGTCCGGTGCCCGCAGAGATCACCTACGGCCTTGAGCGCCTCGCCATGTACATACAGGGAGTCGACTCGGTCTACGACATCGAGTGGGTGGAGGGCGTCACGTACGGCGACGTGTTCCTGCGCAACGAGCAGCAGTATTCGGCGTACAACTTCGAGGTCGCCGACACCGGCATGCTCCGGCGCAACTTCGACGTGGCCGAGGCGGAGTGCCTCCGCGCGCTCGAGGCGGGACTGCCCCTGCCGGCCTATGACTACGTGCTCAAGTGTTCGCACGCGTTCAACCTGCTCGACGCTCGCGGTGCGATAGCCGTCACCGAGCGCATGGGCTTCATCCTGCGCGTACGCACGATCGCGAAGGCGTGTTGCGCCGCGTATCTGGAAGCCGTCACCGGTTCGCCGGTCGACGACGTGCCTGCCGCTGTGTCCGAGGGAGGTGCGCTGTGAGCGCCTCTCGCGACCTGGTGTTCGAGATCGGCGTCGAGGAGATCCCGTCCGCGCCGCTCTACGCCGCCGTCACGCAGCTCAAGTCGCTCGCGGCGTCCGCCTTTAAGGACGCGCGCCTCGAGTGCGAGCAGATCGACGTCTTCGGCGCTCCCCGCCGTCTCGTGCTCGTCGTGCAGGGGCTGGCCGAGATCCAGGAGGACCTCGACCTGCGGGTGAAGGGGCCGGCGGTGCGTGCCGCCTTCGACGACGACGGTGCGCCGACGAAGGCCGTGCTCGGTTTCGCGCGCGGCAAGGGTGTCGAGGTCGCCGACCTCGAGCGCGGTACCGAGAACGGTGGCGAGTACGTCTATGCGGTGCTCCGCAGCGCCGGCGAGCCGGTGACCGCGGTGCTTCCCGCTCTGCTCGCACGTCTGATCTCGGGCCTCGACTGGCCGAAGTCCCAGCGCTGGGGGAGCGGCGAGGCCCGCTTCATCCGCCCGGTGCGGTGGATGCTCGCCCTGTACGGCGCAGAGGTCGTTCCCGTGTCCTTTGCCGGGCTCGTGGCCGGACGTACCACGCAGGGACACCGGTTCCTGTCTGACGGAGCCATCGAGGTCCCGTCCGTCTCCGGGTACTTCGAGGCGCTCGAGCGCGGCCATGTCATGGCCGATGCCGAGTCGAGGGCCCAGTTCATCCGTGAAGGTATCGAGAGCGCGTCGGCCGATGCGGGTGGCGTGGCGGTCGTTCCCGAGAAGGTCTTCGCCGAGGTGGTCAACCTCGTGGAGTACCCGACCGTCGCGGTCGGACGTTTCGACGAAGGCTTCCTGCGCGTGCCGCGCGAGGTCCTCGAGACGGCGATGGAGTCGCATCAGCGCTACTTCCCGATCGAGGACGCCGACGGCGGACTCACCGGCGCCTTCATCGTCGTGCACAACGGCGATCCCGACCGGACCGAACAGATCGTGCACGGCCATGAGCGCGTGCTGCGTGCGCGTCTCGCCGACGCCGCTTTCTTCTACGACGAGGACCTCAAGGTGGGGATGGAGACCTGGGCCACGCGCCTCGAGGACGCGGTCTTCCAGAAGAAGCTCGGCAGCGTGGCGGACAAGGTCGCGCGCGTCGAGCACCTCGCCGCATCCCTTGCGGCAGAGCATGGCGCCGGGCCCGACGAGACCGCGCAGGCCGTGCGCGCGGCGCACCTGTGCAAGGCCGACCTGGTCAGCCACGCGGTGGTGGAATTCCCGACGCTCCAGGGCGTCATGGGCCGCTACTACGCCTTGGCGGCGGGGGAGGACGCGTCGGTCGCCGAGGCGATCCTCGAGCACTACCGTCCGCGGTTCGCAGGCGACGCCCTGCCGCAGAGCGTTCCCGGTCTCATCGTCTCCGCCGCCGACAAGCTCGACACGATCTGTGGGATCTTCGCACTCGGCCAGGGGCCCACGGGCTCGGCCGACCCCTACGCACTGCGCCGCTCGATGATCGGCGTGTTGACGATGGTGCTCGAGGGCGGGCTGCGACTTCGCCTCGATGAGACGATCGCCGCATCCCTCGGCGTGTACCGTCCCGTCCTCGAGTTCGACCTTGAGGCAGTCGGAAACGCCATCAAGGGCTTCGCCCGCGGTCGGCTCGAGATCATGCTCCGCGACCGCGGACATGCGTTCGACACCGTTGACGCCGTCCTCGCGGTCGCCGACGACGATCCGGCCGACGCCGGGCGACGCTGCGACGCGCTGACCGCCGCCCGCGCTACCGCTCCGATGGCCGACGTCGCCGTCGCCTACGCCCGCGCCCGCAACCTGGGCGACGCGCAGCTCGGGACCTCCTACGATCGCGCGGTGATGGGGGAGGCCGAGGTCGCTCTCGCCGACGCGATCGAGAGCGCCGAGTCGCGGGTCGCCGACGCGGTGGCGATCGCCGACTACGACGGGGCCTTGGCGCGGTTGGCCGAGCTCCGCGGACCGATCGACACCTTCTTCACGGACGTCCTGGTCATGGATCCCGATGAGGCGGTGCGCGCGAACCGCCTGCGCCTGCTCAATCGGTTCACCGCCCTGTTCGCAGGGGTCGCCGACTTCTCGCGCCTGCAGGGCTGAGGGATGACGCCCGATCCGGTCACCGTCCACGTCCTGTCGGACGCGCTCGGCGAGACAGGGGAGATGGTCGCCCGCGCCGCGGTCGCTCAGTTCTACCCGGGCGATTTCCGCATCGAGCGCCTTGAGAAGGTGACGACGCCGGAGCATCTGCGGCGCACGGTCGAGTTGCACTGCGGCGAGGGGTGCATCTTCCTCTACACGCTGGTGGACGCGCCTTTGCGGGAGGAGATGGAGCGGCTGGTCGCAGGCGGCGTGAATGCGGTCGACGTCCTGGGACCTGCGGTCACCCTGCTCGGAGACGCGATCGGCCACCGGCCCGCCGGTGAGGCGGGCGCGATGCACCGTACCGACGAGGATTATTTCGATCGCATCGAGGCGACCGAGTTCGCGGTCATGCACGACGACGGTCGGCACCCGGAAGACCTTCCCGAGGCCGACATCGTGCTGATCGGCGTGTCGCGTACGAGCAAGACCCCGCTCTCGATGTATCTGGCGTTCAAGGGCTACCGGGTCGCCAACGTCCCGCTGGCGCCGGGGATGGTCCCGCCCGAGGAGCTGTACCTGCTCGACCCGCGCCGGGTCTTCGGACTGGTCACCAAGGCGAGAGTGCTCGTCGACATCCGAAGCGAGCGGATGCGCGAGATCGGGATGGTCGTTCCGCGTTACGCCGAGCCCGAGTCGGTGGAGACCGAACTGGAAGAGGCGCGAGCGCTCATGCGGAAGCTCGGCTGTATGGTCATCCGCACGGACAACCGTGCTGTGGAGGAGTCCGCGCAGGAGATCGTCCGCTATCTTGAGGGGACTCCGGAGACCCGAGACTAGGTCTCCGTATATTCGTGTCAGCGCCGCCGCCTTTCGGCGACGGTGGGGTGCGGTATCATGCACCCCAGCCAGGCACCCGCACAGTCAAGGGAGAAGGACTTTGTCGGACGCGAAACGTGTCTACGCCTTCGGTAAGGACGCCGACGGCGTCAACCATACAGAGGGCAATCGTGGGTTGAAGATGGTTCTGGGGGGCAAGGGCGCGAACCTCGCCGAGATGGCGAACATGGGCCTGCCTGTCCCTCCCGGCTTCACGATCAGCTGCCAAGTATGCATGGAGTATTACGACTCCACGCCCCCCGCGTTCCCCGTGGGACTCTCGGAGGAGATCGCTTCCTACATCACCGAGCTCGAGGCGAAGATGGGCAAGAGCCTCGGTGATCCGGCAGACCCGCTTCTGGTCTCGGTCCGCAGCGGTTCCCCGTTCTCGATGCCGGGCATGATGGACACCGTCCTCAACCTCGGCCTCAACGACGTTTCGGTGCGGGGCCTCATCGCCCAGACGGACAACGCGCGATTCGCGTGGGACAGCTACCGTCGCTTCATCCAGATGTTCTCGAAGGTCGTCCTCGACGTCGACGGCGATCGGTTCGAGAATGCGCTGACCCTCAAGAGGCGTGAGCGGGGTGCAGCGGTCGACACGGAGCTGACCGCCGACGACCTCGAGGACCTTGTGGCGACGTTCAAGCGGATCGTCGCCGACACCGTCGACCCGGCCGCGTATCCCGATCTCGTGTCCGATGGCCGCGTGGTCTTCCCGCAGGACGTCGCTGCGCAGCTGCATCTCGCCATCGAGGCGGTGTTCCGGAGCTGGAACAACAGACGCGCTATCGACTATCGCCGCATGGAACGGATCGCCGACGACCTGGGCACGGCGGTCAACGTGCAGACCATGGTGTACGGCAACAAGGGGGAGACGTCAGCCACGGGCGTCGGCTTCACCCGTAACCCCGCCGATGGGACCAACGAGCGTTACGGCGACTTCCTGACGAACGCCCAGGGCGAGGACGTCGTTGCGGGTATCCGCAACACCTCGGCCATAGCCGATCTCGCAGAGGTCCTCCCCGAAGCGGCAGCCGAGCTCTATGAGGTCTTTACCATCCTCGAGAACCACTACCGCGACATGTGCGACATCGAGTTCACGATCGAGCAGGGCAAGCTCTGGATGCTCCAGACGCGCGTCGGCAAGCGGACGGCCCGAGCGGCGCTGAAGATCGCCACCGACATGGTCGGGGAGGGGCTGATCTCGAAAGAGGAAGCCGTCACCCGGATCGACCCGGATCAGCTCGACCAGCTCCTGCACCCGCAGTTCGACCGTACCGCGACCTACGATGTGGTGGCGAAGGGCCTCAACGCGAGCCCCGGCGCCGCAGTCGGCGAGGTCGTCTTCACCTCTGAGGACGCCGAGGAGGCTGCGGTCGCCGGCCGCAAGGTCATCCTCGTCCGCTGGGAGACGACGCCGGACGACCTGCACGGCATGATCGCGGCCCAGGGCATCCTGACCTCGCACGGCGGCAAGACGAGCCACGCGGCTGTCGTCGCCCGCGGCATGGGCAAGCCGTGCGTGTGCGGCGCTGAAGTGCTCAAGATCGACGCGGGACGCAAGCAGGCGATCATCTCCGGCACCGACATCGTGCTGAGCGAAGGCGACATCATCTCCATCGACGGCACGACGGGCATCGTCGTGATGGGCGCCGTGGATCTGGTCGAGCCCGAGGTCTCAGGCGACTTCGACATCATCCTGGGCTGGGCGGACACCTTCCGCACCATGGGCGTCCGCGCCAACGCCGACACCCCCGATGACGCCGTCCTGGGCCGTCGGTTCGGTGCCGAGGGCATCGGCCTCTGCCGTACCGAGCACATGTTCCTCGGTGATCGGAAGCAGATCGTCCAGGACATGATCATCTCCGAGGACGAAGCCGGTCGTGCGGTCCCGCTGGCGGAGTTGCTCAAGGTACAGACCGAGGACTATCTCGGGATCTTCGAGGCCATGGACGGCCTGCCAGTGACGGTCCGTCTGCTCGATCCGCCTCTGCATGAGTTCCTCGACTCGCCGCGCGAGCTCGCCGTCGAGATCGCGAAGATGGAGTGCGCCGGCGCATCTGCGGGGGAGCTGGCCGCCAAGCGCCGTCTGCTCGCCCTCGTCGACTCGATGAGCGAGCAGAACCCGATGCTTGGCCTGCGCGGCTGCCGCCTCGGCATCATGTTCCCCGAGATCTACGGCATGCAGGTCCGCGCGATCACTCTCGCGGCCTGCCAGCTCAAGGCGCAGGGCCGCGATCCGCGCCCCGAGATCATGATCCCGCTGGTGTCGATCGTCACCGAGCTCGAGACGCTGCGAGCCGAGTCCGAGGCGATCGTCGCCGAGGTCCAGGCCGCGGAGGGCTGCTCGTTCAACATCCCGATCGGCACGATGATCGAGCTGCCGCGCGCCTGCGTCACCGCCGACGAGATCGCAAAGGTCGCCGACTTCTTCAGCTTCGGCACCAACGACCTGACGCAGACCACCTTCGGGTTCTCTCGTGACGACGTCGAGTCGAAGTTCGTTCCTCGTTATCTCGAGCGCAAGATCCTGCTGCGTAACCCGTTCGAGACGGTCGACAGCGGTGTGGCGAAGCTCGTGAAGATGGGCTGCGACCTCGGTCGCGAGACCAATCCGAAGATCAAGCTGGGCGTGTGCGGGGAGCACGGCGGGGATCCCGTGAGCGTCAAGATCTTCCACAACGCGGGGCTGTCGTACGTGTCCTGCTCGCCGTATCGCGTGCCGCTCGCGCGGCTTGCAGCGGCGCAGGCCGCTTTGAGCGAGAAGGAAGCGGCTTCCGATAACCGATAGCGACATGATGTGCGCCCGGTGCCCAGGCACCGGGCGCACAAGCAAGTCCGGCCGCCGAGGGGGGCGTCATGGTCGGTAAGACGCGGCTCTACCAGCACACCGGGTCGCCGCTGATCCGCGGGATGAGCAAGCGACGCTCGCCGGTGGGCCGTGTGGTGCTCGTGGTGGTGGTCGTCGCGATCATCGCGGCTGCCGCTGCGTATGTGTATCTGACCTACCTGCGATAGGGCGCGTCGCGCCCGGTCGTCCATCATCGGAGCCCCGCTTGAAGCTCTCGCCGCCGGCCCGGACCGGCTCCCGGCAGCCCGATATCGAGGCGCTGCGCGCTATCGCGGCCCTCATGGTCGTCACCTCACATCTGCCGTGGTACCAGTACTTCCCGGGCGGGGTGTGGCCCGGAGCCCCGGAGTGGTTGTCACCCAGGGCTCCGCTCCTCGGCATCGGCGGACTCGCGGTGGTCCTCTTCCTTGTGATCAGCGGGGCCGGCTTCTGCCGGCTACTGGTGCTCGGGGAGCCGCGCTACGTCACCTACGCACGCAAGCGCCTGTGGAAGCTGTTCTCCGTCTACTGGATCGCCGCCGTCTTGGGACTGATCATCGCTGTATCCCTCGGTCTGCTGCATCTCGCTCAGACCGGCACCGTCATCGTCACCCTTCTCGGACTTGGATTCGTGAGCGCGAGGACCTGGGCCGCGGTCTATCCGTCGTGGTGGTACATCGCTATCGCATGGCAGGTGGTGGCTGTGATGCCGCTTCTCGTGCTCGGTATGCGACGGTTGCGGCCGCCGGGCGTGCTCGCCCTGACCGCGCTCGTCGTTCTGGCGTCGTGTTTCGCCGTCCCCGCGGCGGGTATGGCGTACGCCGAGAAGGGTCTGATCGTCTCGCGCGCTCTCGAGGTCCTGGGCGGCGCGTTCCTGGCTCTTGAGCTGTGGCCGGAGGTCCGTGAGCGTCTCGGTGTGAGTCGGCTCGAGGCCGGGCTTCTCGTGCTTGCCACCATCGGATGTCTCCTGGCGCTGCTGGTGGGAGGCATGGGAGGCCGCTGGCTGTACCGCGCGGCCGGGCTCCTCATCGTCGCGGTGGTCGTTTACTGGCGTCCGTTGGAGCGGTCCGGCACCGTGCGCGCCGCGCGCCGGGCGGCGTGGGCCGGAGGTTTGTCGTTCGCTGTCTACCTGTTGCACGAGCCGGTGATGCTGGTCGTACGCCGTGTGACCGGGGCACCGACGCGGATCCCTCTTGCGCTGCTTGCCGCCGTGTCACTGGTGCTCGTCATCATGGTCGCGGTACTGTTCCAGCAGGGCTTGGATGTATTTCGTGCTCGCACGGCGCGGAAACCGACACGGGACAAGGGGGCGGTCGAGTGAGCGTCATCACCCGTATCGATATCGAGGAAGCCGAGCATCGGACGCTGTCCGAGCGCGCCGCGTTCTCCGATCGCACGCGCGGGCGCGTGCGCACACTCGAGCTCGACCTCTACCGCACCGAATACCAGCGGGACCGCGACCGCATCATCCACAGCAAGGCCTTCCGCCGACTGATGCACAAGACGCAGGTGTTCCTCGCTCCCGAAGGCGACCACTACCGTACGCGGCTCACCCACACCCTCGAAGTCGCACAGATCGCCCGCAGTGTCGCTCGCGCGCTGCGACTCAACGAGGACCTCACCGAGGCCATCGCGCTCGGCCACGACCTCGGTCACACGCCCTTCGGGCACGTGGGGGAGGACGCGATCTCCGAGTGCTATGACGAGCTGCGTGACGCCTACCCGGGTCTGCCGGACCGCTATCACCACAACGTGCAGTCCCTGCGCGTCGTAGAGGAGCTGGAGTACGACGGCAGCGGCCTCAACCTCACGTGGGAGGTGAGGGACGGCATCCTCCACCACACGGGCGGTGGCGAACCCGCGACGCTCGAAGGAGCGATCGTCCGCCTGGCGGACCGCATCGCCTACGTGAACCACGACATCGACGATGCCGTACGTGGGGGAGTGCTCCTCGATGCGGATCTCCCCGCACGGCCGACCGAGGTGCTCGGCCGCACGCACGGCGCGCGCATCCGCACCATGGTCCAGGACACGATCCTCAACTCCGACGGCGCCGACTCGATCCGCATGAGCGAGCCGGTCATGTCCGCGCTGCTCGAGCTCCGCTCCTTCCTCTTCGAGAATGTGTATCTCTCGAAGCGGGCCAAGGAGGAGGAACCGAAGGCGGAGGGCGTGGTCAAGGCGTTGTTCCGGTACTACCTGGCGCACCCCGAGACGCTGCCCGAGGAGTTCCATCCGGCGGTCCCGGGCGAGCTGCCGCAGCGGGTCACCGACTAC
The DNA here is from genome assembly GCA_036507895.1 of Coriobacteriia bacterium. GTDB lineage: Bacteria > Actinomycetota > Coriobacteriia > Anaerosomatales > PALSA-660 > PALSA-660. Next base: position 18,686 of record DATCIG010000021.1, on the reverse strand, counting down.
GTCGCGGGCATGACCGACCGCTACGCGATCGGCCGTTTCGAGGACCTGTTCGTGCCCGTGTTCTGGAGGATGTAGGACTGGGCGTAGCGTCGTGCAGGATTGTTCGCTAACCTAGCCGAATACCGGGGCACGGGGGTCGGGGCTGTTCGTGGCTGCCGTGGGCCGGTTCGAATGCATGCAACTGGGCGAAAGGGAGATCTGCATGATCACTATGTTCGCGTGGCTGGCGCCGCTCGCAGCGGTAATCGGCCTCGGGGTCGCCGCCTACCTCGGCAGCTGGGTCCTGAAGCAGGATCCCGGAACCGAGAAGATGCAGGAGATCTCGCTGGCGATCCAAGAGGGCGCGATGGCGTTCCTCAAGGCGGAGTGGAAGGTCCTGATCATCTTCGCGATCGGCGTCTTCGCCGCACTGTCCTTCTCCGGAGGCAGCCTGATCAAGGGCGTGCTGACGGGCACCGCGTTCGTGACCGGTGGTCTTCTGTCCGCTGCAGCCGGTTACATCGGGATGTACGTGGCGACGCGCGCCAACACCCGTACCGCCCAGGCTGCCACCACCGGCATCGCCAAGGCTCTCAACGTCGCGTTCCGCTCCGGCCTGACCATGGGCCTGACGGTCGCCAGCTTCGGCGTCCTGGGCCTCGGCCTCTGGACGATCTTCCTCGTGCTCGGCGGCAGCGTGCCCCAGCCTGAGATCGTCAACGGCTTCGCCATGGGCGCTTCCTCGATCGCGCTGTTCGCGCGCGTCGGCGGCGGCATCTACACCAAGGCGGCCGACGTCGGCGCCGACCTGGTCGGCAAGGTCGAGGCCGGCATCCCCGAAGACGATCCCCGCAACCCCGCCGTCATCGCTGACAACGTCGGCGACAACGTCGGCGACGTCGCCGGCATGGGTGCGGACCTTTACGAGTCCTACGTCGGCTCGATCCTCGCGCCGATCATCTTGGCCCTCACGCTGTGGGGCGCCGGTACGGCATCCGCGAGCCCCATCGATGCCAACTTCGGTATCGTCATGCCGCTCCTGATCGCCGGAGCGGGCATTCTCGCATCAGTGGTCGGCCTGTTCGCCGTCCGCGCCAAGGACAGTGGCAACCTTCACCTCGCCCTGAACATGGGCACCTACGTCGCGGCCGGCCTCGAGGTCGTCGCGATGTTCGGGCTGTTCTACTGGTGGGGCTCGGCTGTCGACATGTCCCGCCTGTGGTACTTCGGCTCCGTGGTCGTCGGCCTGGCGGCAGGTATCGCCATCGGTCAGATCACCGAGTACTACTGCTCCGACCACTACAAGCCCGTGAAGTCGATCGCGGACGCCAGCCTGACGGGTGCGGCGACCAACATCATCACCGGCCTCGGCGTCGGCATGATCTCCACCGTGGGTCCGATCCTCGTCGTGGCGGCCGGCATCTGGGGCGCCTACTACATGGGCAACCTCGCCGTCCCGAACAACGATGTGTCGGGCATCTACGGCATCGCACTCGCGGCGCTGGGCATGCTGTCGATCACGGCCATCACGGTAGGTGTCGACGCCTACGGCCCCGTTGCCGACAATGCAGGCGGCATCGCCGAGATGGCGGGGATGGACAAGGAGATCCGCGCGATCACCGACAATCTCGACTCCGTCGGCAACACCACCGCCGCGATCGCAAAGGGCTTCGCGATCGGCTCTGCCGGCCTCACCGCTCTCGCCCTGTTCACGGCCTTCCGCGCGACCATCGCTCAGGGTGGCATCGTGCTCAACCTGTCGCTCGAGAACCCGCTCATCGTCGTCGGTCTCTTCATCGGCGCGATGCTGCCGTTCCTGTATGCGGCGCTCACCATGAACGCAGTCGGCCGTGCGGCCTTCGCGATGATCGGTGAGGTGCGCAGGCAGTTCAAGGAGATCCCGGGCCTGCTCGAGGGCAGGCCGGGCGTCAAGGCCGACTACGCCACCTGCGTCGAGATCGCCACCAAGGGTGCTCTCAAGGAGATGGTCGTGCCGGGCGTCCTGGCCGTTGTCATCCCGATCGGCATCGGTCTGATCAACCTCGAGGTCCTCGGCGGATTCCTCGCCGGCGCCGTCGTCTCCGGCTTCCTGCTCGCCATCATGATGGCGAACGCGGGCGGCGCATGGGACAACGCGAAGAAGTACATCGAGGGTGGCGTGCACGGTGGCAAGGGCTCCGATGCACACAAGGCCGCTGTCGTCGGCGACACCGTCGGCGATCCGTTCAAGGACACGTCAGGCCCGGCCATGAACATCCTCATCAAGCTCATGACCGTCGTCTCGCTCGTGTTCGTCCCGCTCTTCCTGCGGGTGCACGGAAGCTAGGTAACGGCGTCCGCACTACGTTTCCCGCGCGCTCGCGTGGGGATGAATGATCGGTAGCGCCCGCACGCTCCCGGGGGTACACACTCCCCGGGAGCGTCGGCGCATTTTCGCGGGAGGGGAGGTGTGAGCGATGGGCCGGATCTCGGATGAGGACGTAGCACGGGTCCGCGATGCGAACGACATCGTCGCTCTCATCTCCGAGACGACTCCGCTGCGCCAGAAGGGCCGCCTGTTCTGGGGGCTGTGTCCGTTCCACGGCGAGAAGACCGCGTCGTTCAAGGTGGACCCCGCGACCCAGCTGTGGCACTGCTTCGGCTGCAGTCTCGGCGGCGACGCCTTCGGGTTCGTCATGCGCACGCAGAACCTCGAGTTCCCCGAGGCCGTGAGACTGCTCGCCGACCGGGCGCGGATCGAGATCACCGAGGAAGGTGGCGCCGGCGTCCCCATGGGGCGCAAGGAGCGCCTCGTGGCGGCTTCGGGTGCCGCTGCGGAGTACTTCCACAAGCAGCTCGCTTCCTCGAAAGAGCCCGGTGCCGTCAAGGCGCGCGAATACCTGTCGGGTCGCGGCCTGGGCTCGGACGTGGCCAAGCGTTGGAACCTGGGCTATGCGCCGCATGCGCGGGGCACTTTGGCCGCTTGGCTCGCGACACAGGGCTTCACCCGCGACGAGGCGATCGAGGCGAACCTCATCCTCGCCGGTGACCGGGGCGAGACGAAGGACCGCTTCTTCGATCGCGTCATGTTCCCGATCTCCGACTTGCAGGGGCGCGTCATCGCCTTCGGCGGGCGGGTGATCGGTCAGGGGCAGCCCAAGTACCTCAACTCGTCCGATACGCCGATCTTCCACAAGTCGGCCAACATGTACGCGATCGATGTGGCCAAGAACAACATCGTCTCCTGCGGCACCGCCGTCGTGGTCGAGGGTTATACCGACGTCATCGCGCTTCACGAGGCGGGGATACGTATCGCTGTCGCCACGCTGGGGACCGCGCTCACCGCCCGTCACGTCAAGCTGCTCGGCCGGTTCGCGAAGCGGGTCGTGTATCTGTTCGACGGTGATGAGGCCGGTATGCGCGCCGCTGACCGTGCCGCCGAGTTCCTCGACTCGACCTCGACCCCCGAGGCGGGCGCGTCACGTCTCGACCTGCTCGTCGCGGTCATCCCGGACGGGATGGACCCTGCCGACTTCGTGACCGCACGCGGCACCGAGGCGATGCAGGCCGTGATCGATGGCGCCGAGCCGCTGCTGAAGTTCGTCATCGACCGCCGCCTCGAGTCCTTCGACCTCACGTCTCCCGAGGGCCGCACGCGCGCGCTCGACGCCGCTGCCGCGGTGATCGCGAGCATCCGTGGCTCCATCCTCGCGCACGACTACGCGAACTACGTCGCGGGCAGGCTCCAGACGGACTACGCGACGGTCGATGCGGTCGCGAAGACCGCGCGGCCGGCCTACGACGGGCAGGCGGCCAGAGCCACGGACGCGGAGGACGCGCCCGCGCCCGCACCGCGCCCGCGCACACCCGGCGTGCACGCGCGCACCGAGTCCGAGCTCGCGCGCCAGCTGGCGGTCGCACCGGAACTGCGCGAAAAGGTACGGGATTTGCTCTCCATCGATGGCGCCCTGTCGGACGAGGCCATGGCGTCGATCATCAGGTCCATCGTCGCTGCGGGTGGAGCGACCGGGCGGGAACTTTACGAGTCCGTTGCGTCGAACGACAGACATGCCGCGGAGGCGCTGTCGACGTACCTGGTGGATCCGCTCGAGGTGTCGGAGGCACTCGAGCGCTTCCCGGAAACGGTGGGTCGGCTCACACAGTTCGCGCTGCGGCGCGAGGTGTTGCGGCTGCAAGCGGAAATGCATCAAGCGGAGACTTCGAGGGATTCCGGCTTGTATGACGAACTATTCCGTAAGACCGCTGAAGTGCAACGTCAGCTCTCCGAGCTGCGCGGCATCGACTTGGCGGGCCTCTGATGGAACGATCATCGTTAGGAGTCTCGTGAGCACCAGACCCGAGAACGCGACCGAGGTCGTCCCGGAGGGTATGCCGGTGGCCGAGAAGCCGAAGAAGGCAGTGTTGTCGAAGGCCGCCCGGGATACGAAGGCCGAGACCGCAGCGCAGCCTTCCAAGCCCGCGAAGAAGTCGAAGGCGGCGGACAAGGTCGCGCCCGAGCTCGCGCTTCCGGCCGTGCTGACGCTCGTCAAGATGGGTAAGGCCAAAGGCAACCTGTCGCAGGACGAGATCGATGGTGCGCTCGGCGACATCGAGCTGAGCGAGCATCAGGTCGAGAACGTCTACGCTCACTTCGTCGCGAGCGGTATAGAGATCGCCGACGTGGCCATCGACGTCAGCTCCGATGACGCCGACATGATCATCGAAGGTGACGAGGTCTCGGCCGCGCTGGCGGGGGAGATCGTGCCCGAGGTGCCTGCCGAGATGGCGGAGGTCCTCGCGCGCCCCGTTCGCAAGACGACACGCGTCAAGAAGAAGCCGAAGCGCCGTGGCGAGCACGCGAATCTCGCGCCGCTCACATCGGACCCGGTGCGGATGTACCTCAAGGAGATCGGCAAGGTCCCGCTCCTCAACGGGCCCCAGGAGGTCAGTCTCGCCAAGCGTATCGAGGCCGGCTTGGCAGCGGCGGCGGAACTCGACGTGGCCGAGGAGGCGGGCGTCAAGCTCGATCGCGCAACGGTGCGCGCACTTCAGCGGACCGAGGCCGACGGCCTCAACGCCAAGCGTTCGCTGGTCGAAGCCAACCTGCGACTGGTCGTTTCGATCGCGAAACGCTACGTGGGTCGCGGGATGTTGTTCCTCGATCTCATCCAAGAAGGCAATCTCGGCTTGATTCGTGCTGTAGAGAAGTTCGACTACGAAAAGGGCTTCAAGTTCTCGACGTATGCCACTTGGTGGATCCGGCAGGCGATCACGCGAGCGATCGCCGATCAGGCGCGCACCATCCGCATTCCCGTGCATATGGTCGAGACGATCAACAAGCTCATTCGTGTCCAGCGTGGGTTGCTTCAGGAGCTCGGTCGGGAACCAACGCCCGATGAGATCGGTGCGCAGATGGAGATGACGGCGGAGCGTGTTCGCGAGATCCTCAAGATCTCGCAGGAGCCGGTGTCGCTCGAAACGCCGATCGGGGAAGAAGAGGATAGCCAGCTGGGAGACTTCATCGAAGACTCCGACGCGGTCGCCCCCCCGGACGCCGCGAACGAGACGATGTTGGCCGAGCACCTTCGGCGCGTGCTCGACTCGTTGTCCGAACGCGAGCGCAAGGTGATCGAGTTGCGGTTCGGCCTCGTCGACGGCCACCCGCGAACGCTGGAGGAAGTGGGTCGCGAGTTCGGTGTCACGCGCGAGCGCATCCGCCAGATCGAAAGCAAGACGTTGTGCAAGTTGCGCCATCCAAGTCGCTCGAGCAAGTTGAAAGACTACTTGGAGTAGGTATCTATTCGAGGATCGGCCCTGACAGGTCTACACGGCGCGCGTCTGTTTCAGGGACGTGCGCCGGTTCATTCACCCGCATGCGGTGAGATCCATGACATCTCGAGGAGTGAGAGCCAAGTTGACACCCACTAGTGGGCCCGCAGAACCGATGGAGGCCGTCATGAAAGATGGCCACGATGCCGTTGCCGCACACGCTCCCGTACGTCCGCCGGCGCGTGCTCGCGCCGTGCGCGCGAAGAAGCGTCACGTGCGCACGGACGAGTCCATCTCGGGTGCGCCGCTGACGGCCGACCCGGTCCGGGCGTATCTGAAGGAGATCGGCCGCGTGCCGCTCATCACCGGGCCGCAGGAGGTCGCGATCGCGATGCGTATCGAGACGGGCCTGGAGGCCTCTACGCGCCTCGAGCAGGCCGAGGAGAACGGCGAGACCCTCGACAGAGTCACGATGCGCCGTCTGCAGCGTGCCGAGGCTGACGGGCTTGCAGCCAAGCGTGCGATGACCGAGGCGAACCTGCGGCTCGTCGTGTCGATCGCGCGCCGCTACAACAATCGTGGGATGAGTCTTCTGGACCTGATCCAGGAGGGTAACCTCGGGCTGTTGCGGGCGGTCGACAAGTTCGACTATCGCCGCGGCTTCAAGTTCTCGACCTACGCCACCTGGTGGATCCGGCAGGCGATCACGCGGGCGATCGCGGACCAGTCACGCACGATCCGTATCCCCGTGCACATGGTCGAGACGATCAACAAGCTCAAGAGCGTGCAGCGCATGCTCATCCAGGAGCTCGATCGCGAGCCGACCAGCGAGGAGATCGGCGAGCAGATGGACCTCGATGCGGACCGTGTCGACGAGATCCTGAACCTCGCACAGGAGCCGGTCAGCCTGCACTCTCCGGTTGGCCAAGAGGGCGACAGCAGCCTCGGTGACTTCATCGAGGACTCCGGTGCCGTTGCACCTCCGGACGCCGCTTTCGACACCCTGCTGGTGGAGCAGCTGCGCCGCGTGCTCGGTTCTCTCAACGAGCGTGAGCGCAGGGTCATCGAGCTCCGGTTCGGACTCGTCGACGGTCGCGCACGGACGCTCGAGGAGGTCGGACGCGAGTTCGGCGTCACGCGTGAGCGCATCCGGCAGATCGAGACCACGACATTGGGCAAGCTGCGGCACCCGAGCCGCTCCGGCGCGTTGCGGGAGTACCTGGGCTGACGCTCGGCTGAAACGGCGCACCAAGAAGATGGGCCCCGCCTTGTGGCGGGGCCCATCGTTTCGTCTATGGCTCCTCGGGCAGGACTCGAACCTGCAACATTTCGGTTAACAGCCGAACGCTCTACCATTGAGCTACCGAGGAATATCCGCCGCGCGTGGTGACGCGCGCACGAGTTGCGATTATAGGCAGACCGGCGGGCCTGCGCAACAAGTCCATTCGTACCGGTCCGTCGCACGTTCATTGCGGCGACCCTGTAGTAGACTAGCGCGGTGCGTGGGGGCCCGTAGCTCAATGGTGGAGCAGGGGACTCATAATCCCTTGGTTGCAGGTTCGAATCCTGCCGGGCCCACCAAGCAATCACATTCGGAGGTTGCCACGGACCGGTCGCAGAGACGAGAGGCACGCGTGACCGCATCCCGCACGCGGTCGGAGCGTAACCGTCATCGGCAGACCGGCTGGCGCAGGACGGTCCCTGTCGCCGCGGGCGGACTTCTGTGCGTTGTCGCGGTCGGTGCGGCGTTCGCCTGGGTATTCGGCGGGCCGTGGACCGGCTCACCGCATGTGGCTGTGGCGACCGACTCCTCGGCTTCCTTGGCTACGAGTGCGGGGGCGGATGGCACAGCTACACCTGTGGCGGCCTTTGTGGCCTCTGCGGGCGTGGACGTGGAGGTTCCCGCCGTGGTGGGTAAGTCGGTGCGCATAGCCGGTGCGCTGATCACAGCCGCCGGGCTGACCGTGCAGACTCGCGTCGCAGATCCGGCGGCGTACGCCGACCGACCTGAGGCCGTCCTGACGCAGACACCCGTACCGGGAGCCAGGGTCGGCGCCGGGTCCGTGGTCGTGCTCACCTATCAACCCCAACTGGGGTTGTCGGCGAGCGGGCACCGCTATGTGGTCGTCATCGATGCCGGCCACCAGGCGACACCCGACCTGACCCTGGAGCCCGACGGGCCGGGCTCGACTGCGCTCAAGCCGAAAGTCTCCGCGAGTGCGATCGGGGTGAGCACCGGTCAGCGGGAGGACGTGCTCTCACTGGCGATCGCCCTGCGCGTCCGCGACGCGCTGTCCGCGGCAGGAGTGAAGGTCGTCATGGTCCGCACTCGGGCCGACACCAATCTGTCCAACGCCGATCGCGCCAAGGTCGGTAACGCGGCCGGTGCCGATCTCGTGCTCCGGATCCACCAGAGCGCTGCGAGTGACGGATCCCTACGGGGCGCGACGGCGTTCTATCCGTCGGGGAACGACTGGGTACGGCCGATCGAGCCCGCGAGTCGTCTGGCAGCCGCGGCCGTGGAGGACGCGGTGGTTGCCGCTACGGGTGCGCGCAAGGGCGGAGTCGTGGGCAGGAGCGACCTGGCGGGGTTCAACTACTCGACCGTCCCGTCCGTGATGCTGGAGTGTGGCTATCTGTCCAACCGGGAAGAGGACGCGGTCCTGGTCACGGAGGGATACCGCGCGCGTGTCGGTACCGGGATCGTGACGGGAGTGTTGGACTACCTGCGCTCGCTCTAAGAGAAGCCGCAGTGTTTGGGGGCTTCGCGTCGCGGGCGGGTTGCGGTTACAATACCCGTTGCCGCATCGAGCCTTCTCATGGCGAGGTGTGACAGTACGGGCGATTAGCTCAGGGGGAGAGCGCTTCCTTCACACGGAAGAAGTCGTAGGTTCAAATCCTACATCGCCCACCATGTATGCGAGAACGCCCCTTTGGAGTCCTTTTCTAGGACACCGAAGGGGCGTTTGTACTGGTACGAAGCTATGCGGCCGTCCGTGACCGTGAGGTTACAAAGCACCGCTGAGACGACTTCTCGCTTCTCTTCATCCGTACAGCCCGCGAACCGCAGGCGCGCACCCCCGGCCAGACGCGCACGGTCCGCGACCAGCGACGATGTGCTGCGAGGCACTTCCGTGAGCTCGGCGAGTCGCAGTTCCAAAGCTCTCTGCTCACTTGCCAGCGTTTCGGCCTTGGTTCGGTAGGCGTCCGCCGGGACCGTGTCGTCCAAGTACGCATTGAGCAGCTTGCCCTGGCGCGCCACACTCGCCGTTATCGCGGCTTCGAGGGTGGTCCGCTCGGAATCCAGCGAGGGAACGCGCTCGGCTTCGAGCAGCTTTGCGTCGGCGATCAGCGCGTCGATGAGCTCGGGGGAGAGTTCGATGCGGGAGAGCAGCTCGTCGATCTGTGAAGTGAGGACTTCTTCTCGGGTATAGGCGCGGTTGGAGCACGCTCCCTTGCCGTGCGTGCAGCGGTAGTAGACGTGGCCCTTGTGGACGCCCGCCGTGATCATGCAGCCACACTCGCCGCAGTACATGACGCCGCGCAGCGCGAAGACCCGGCGCGACTTGGTGCCGTTGCGCTTGCCCGCCAGCGTCTCTTGGACCGCCTCGAAGAGTGCGGGGGTGATGAGGGGCTCATGCGATCCGGGGTAGACGGTGCCCTTGTGGCGGATGCGCCCGCAGTAGATCGGATTGGAGAGCAGGTGGTGAAGGTGGGAGGCACCGAGTTTGCGGCCTGAGCCCTGCGTGAGCCCTCGCTCGGCGAGTTCGTCGGCAAGTTGCGGGAGCGACACGACCCCCGAGGCGTAGCGCTCGAAGGCGAAGCGCACGGGCGGAGCTGTGAGCGGGTCCGGAACGATTGAGCGCGTCGGCTTGTCGTTGAGGTAGCCGAGCGGAGCCCGGTGCGGCCAGCCGCCCTGCAAGACCTTCTCGTCCATGCCTTTGCGTACCTCTTCAGCCAAGTTGCCGAGGTAGAACTTGGCGACGGAGAGCTGCACGTCGCGCAGAAGCTCGCCCTGGGGAGAGTCGGGAACGTCTCCGGTGACGTAGCGCGCCCGAGCCCCCACGATCTCTTCGAGCAGCACCTGGTCGGTGAAGTTGCGATACAGGCGGTCGAGTTTGTGCGCCACGACGATGCGGACGCCCGGTTCGCTCTTAAGGAAGTCCACCATCTCGGTGAAGCGTTTGCGCCCCGCCTTGCCCGCAGACTCGGCCTCCACGAACTCGGCGGCGGGGGAGAGGTTCTGAGACGCGCAGAAGGCGCGTATGGCCTTGAGCTGGGCCGGAATGGAATAGCCCTCATCCTGCTGCTCTTTGGTGCTCACGCGGGCGTAGATGACGCAGCGGTCCATCGTGTCTCCTAACGCGCCGCGAGGCGCTTGTGAATCCGCTTCCGCACGAGACCCGGAAACGGCGCTCCCTTGTCGTCAATGTACTCCCGAACGCAGCGGTTCATCTCATCAAGCGCGGAGTCGATGTTTGTCATTCCCACGGCTGAGCACGCAGAGACGAGCAGTCCTGCGATCTGCGGCACGACAGACTCGAAGCTCTCGGCGTAGCTCTCGGCCTTGATGCGCGGGTGAGGACTGGAGCCGGGTTCCAGGGCCGCGAGCATCTCCCACGCGGGGTGCAGCGGCCAACGGCTCTTGTTCGCTCCCTGGGGGACGCGCAGCTCGCACCACTTCAACGCGGAGAGCCACAGGTCGCCGCGCCGCGCCAAGACCGTCTCGGCGTCGCATCCCACAGTGGTCTTGAGGAAGTCGCGGCGGAGCTGGAACTCGATTCTCCACACATCGGCTTCCGGGTCATAGCCGTCGCATGAGCGCCAGACCGTGCGCAGCCAGCCCTTGCCCGACTTCACGATCTCCGCGGTCTTGTTGTAGACCCGCGCGACGATCTCGCCCTTGCCGTACTGGAACGTCTGGATTGTCGAGCCCGAGGCGTGCGTGCCGCGGTAGGTGGCCGGGCACGCCATGCCAGCCATGAGCTCAGCGTCGGGCTCGAAGCCCTGCACATCGGCGAACAGATCGACGCGGGAGACTCCCGAGGACTTCAGGTGCCCGAGGTCCGCAACGTGCTGCTCCGCGATCTGGTAGAGGGCATCCGCGCCGTAGAACGCAAGGCCGAGAGATGAGAGGCGGACCGATGCGTTGGGGACGTTTCGTGCGTTGCTCAGGCGAATGTGCATGTCCTCGCCCGCGAGCACCCACCTCCACGGCTTGAGCCCGGAGGCAGAGACGACGAAGTCCTCAGCGAATCCCACGAACGGCTGCGGCTGGTCTGTCTCCTGCGCGCGGCTCTTGAGCTCTTCCAGCCAGTCGCACACAGCGTCGTAGAGATCGCCTCGAAATGACGCCTCCAGCGTGTCGATTCCTGACCACAGCACCCTCACTTCTGGGCACCGATGTAATCAGAGGGCCCCATGTTATAGACGGTGGGGCCCTCCAAGGCACCCGGCTCGCAGCGTTCGCGCACGACGCCGGCACCCCGGTCCGCGCACGATACCCCGGCTGACGCCGGGGCGATCGGCCCGGAACCGAGGCACTCGTCGGCGGGCGCTGTCGAGATCGCGCCGAGGTCGGAAAGGCGGAGGAAGACCCGGACCAGGTTCGCAGCGTCATCGGGGGTGAGGCGGACGCCGTGCGCAGCGAAATACGCGACGGTGTTGCTTCCGGGACAGTCGCGCTGCTGGTCCATCTCACCTCCAAGAGCCGTAGTGGTCTTGGAAGTGAGTGTGTTCGGCGTCTAGTCAGAATCCGGCGACACAAACGCGAGAATACTGTCGCCGTAATCCTTCCAGAATCGTGTACGCAGTTTCTGCACGCGCTTGGCCTCAGTCTTGCGGCGCTCGCGCCACTCTGTCGGGTCCTCGTAGACGTAGCGCCATCCCGGCTCATTCTCATCGAGCAGGAGCTCAGCGATCTCGTAGTCCGTGCGGTCTTCTCGAGACAGCCGGACGCACCGTGCGGCTTCGACGTTGAGCCCCATGCGGTCCCAGGTGGCGTCGGGGAACGTGTCGATGCACGTATCGAGGAACTTGCGCGCGATCTCGCGCGGGTCGGAGAAGGGGCCTGCCGCAGCTATCACCATCGGCGTAGCGTCCGGGCCCTTACCCACCGTGATCGGGAATACGCCGCCCTCGGTGGGGCCGTAGAACGGCCCTGGTTCCCCAGTCCTGGCCCAGCCGACCACGTAGTCACAGAACCAGGCGTCGAAACCCATCTTGTCGAGGATTCTGTTGACCGCATCGCCGACTGTCCTCTTGCCCGCGAGTGCGGTGAGCTGGTCGGCCACGGCGTGTAGCAGTTTCCTCAAGGGGATGCGAAGGACCTTGCGGGACAGAATCGGGAGAAGGGACCGTGGGCCGCAGAGCCGGAGGCGCTTGCCCTCGCGCAGAACGAAGCCTCGAACCTGCTCTTCGGATTCGCCCGCGTTCAGCCGCGCCCTAGCCCGGTCGGCGAGGTCGCGCAGGGGTTCGGCAGACCCGAGCACTTGCCCGAGGCTCTGGAGCTTCAGCGCGCCCTTGGTGCTGTTAGGTTTGAGTGGTTTAGCCATGCTGCCGACTCTAGCACCCACCTCTGACACTGTGCTTCTTACACGGACCAGCCCTAACCGACGCCGCACCTCGCTGAGCAGGCGTATCATCTGCTTACACGGACAGATTCGCCGCCATATTGTGCTTACGCGGGTCCGCATAACCATTGTTCGATGAGACAGCTCAATGGTGGCGGGGGTACTGTGAAGCGCGCAATTCTCATAGTCACTGTCACCTTGCTCGCCTGCGCAGCGGTGGCTGCAGTGCTCCTTTCTGGCGGGGCCGACGGCGAGACTTGGTGGTCAGTCGGCCATGCGCTTCAGGGCACCTTTGGCGCGACCTCTGCCGAGGCTGAAGCTGGTCGAGTTGAGCAGGCGCTCCGCACGGACGACGCATCCGCGCTTGCCGCCCTGTGCCCGCAGCCGCTCTCCGATCTACGCTCCTGGGTTGGCACACCATTCACATCGGTGCGCCTCGTGAACGTGGAAGCGGTATCCGATGCGGACGGCGCTGACGCGTACTTCGAAGTCGCAAGCGGAGGCACGACGTCCTCCGTAGTCTTCTACCTACAACGCGGGCCGAGCACAGGCTGGCGTGCGGACGGCTTCGACATAACGCCCTAGGTTGTGACTGCGCATCGAACAAGCGCGTCAAGACGGACGCGTTCGAGGTTTGTGGTTCTATGACAGGAGTGGCGCGCCGCTTACGCGCCAGACGTTCGGTGAGACTCGGAGGACGCGTGGACGATCTGGAGCCAGCAGGCGGGCCTAGCGTCGCACGCCGTGTCGTCGTGCTGCTTGTAGCATTCGTACTATTTGCCGTGTCGGACAACTGGTTTCGCGTGATGCTGCCGCCGCCGCGCCCCATGCTGCCAGGCGCGCTGCTGATAGGGCTTGCCCTAGCTGCCTCCCTTGGCTGGCTGTTCGTCGGCAGACCGTCGCGCAACCCCGATGGGGTCGATTCGGCGCTCCCCAGCATAATTGTGCCAGTGGCGATCTTTCGGGCGCTGGTTCGACGCATCAACCGGCTCGCGGCTGCTGAGGCGGTCAAGGACACACTGTTCCGGATTCTCGTCGCACTGATGTTTGGGGGCATGATGCTTGTCTGGGACCTGTATCTTGTCTACCAGGCTGGGGGCTAGCGCCGAGCGCACCGAACAAGCGCTTCCAGCGGACGGCGGATATGCTGGGCAATGAAGGGGGCGTGGCGGTCCGCCGCTGAAGCGCCCAACGTTCGACAGAAGCCGGGGGGCGTGTGACGAAGCTCAAGTCGTTGTCCGCTTGTCTTGTTGCTGCACTGCTCCTCGCTGGGTCGGCACTCGCGGGCTGTGGAATGGCGCCTCCGTTCAAGGCCAAGATGTCTGACGGACCTCCGCTGCAAATGGGCGGGACGGCAACGTACGACGGGCTCAGAGTTACTTTGGTGTCCGCCGCTGAGGCCCCCGATGTGCAGAAGAACGGGTTCAGCATTTCCGTGTCGTACGACAACCGCGGCGTGAAGTCGCCGCGCTATGGCTTCGACGACTGGAAGGTTGAGGACGCGCGCGGCATCCAGGGCGAGCTCACCGGGGACGTCGATCTCGGCTTCGGCAACATCCCGCCCGCTGCCGTCCGCTCGGGCTACATCTACTTCGTATCTGCCGGTCCGGTGGCGAAGGTCATCTATCAGCCGTCACCGGACACGACTCCCACAGTCTGGTCTGTCCCGTAGACCGGCGCAGTAGTTGTGGCGCCTCGGTGCTCTCGTCGAACAAGCGCTTCAACTTGATGCGCTGACGGTGGCGCACAATGGGGGCCGTACGGCGCACAAGTTAAGCGCCACACGTTAGCTAGGACGATGCGGAGGCACGTGGAGACTGGTCTCATCTTGGAAGTCGTAGACGTCGACGAAGACTACCTCGGGGTCAGTCTTGTGGCATCCAACGGCCGCTTCTGCGGGTCCATCCGGAAGATCTACGCCGAATTCGGCGAGTTAGCTCGACTTGCGACCGACCTGTCGGGATTTCCGGCTTCGTCCACCGACGAGCGCACGTTCGAACTCGGTGGCAAGGACATCAGCGGCGTGACGGGTTCGGCTCGTCTGGAGTTTCGTGCGGCCGACCTTCTGGGTCACGCCGTCCTGATGGTGCACATCGAAACCGCGGGCTGGACGGGCGTCACGCCGGGTCCGCTGCCGGAGAACGTGGCATTCTCGGTGGCGGTTGATCCTGCCAGCGTCGATCGGTTTGTGCAGGAGTTGCGGGCGCTGGAGTCGACTCATTCCGGCGTGGCACGTCTCGAGTCGCCTAGCTAACAAGCGCGTCAACTTGGCTCCGTCAGGGTGACGCATAATGGAGATGGCGCGGGTCGCAAGTTACGCGCAACACGTTAGGACCACGCATGTCGAGGGTGGAGCACCGATGACAATGTCGGCTGAAGATCGTTTGCCACTCGCAACGCGAATGGCGCTTGCTTTGGCATACGCGCGTCCGCTCGCTTGGCATCCAGCGTTCGCGAGAGTCCTTGGTGTGACGCTCGCGCCGGCGCCGACGATAGATGTCTCGCTGCTCTCTAGCGCCGAGGAATCGTCCGCCAAAGCGACACGCTACTTGCTGCTCCAGATTGCTGTCGCCGTCGTCGGTTGCACGCTCGGACCACTCGTGACTGTCAGTGTGTGGGTTGCCGCGACAGCGGGGGCATTCGCACTTGGTGTCTTGGCTCCAGACGTCATCGCACTCCTTGTCTGGGCGGCGATCATGGTCCCTATGCTGGTCGTTGTGGTAATGCTTGGGCGAAGGGCTGCCATGGCGGGCGTCCCTGCAATATCCGTTGCCTTGAAGATGCTCGAGACCGGGGAGCGCCCGGATCTCAGCCCATATCCGCGCATCCAATACGCGATCGGCCGACTTGTTCCAAGCGGGTCCGGCGGCTCCTAACAAGCGCGTCAACCTGACGCGTTCATCGTTAGCATTGAAATGTGGGGAATAGGCGCGCAGGTTACGCGCCCAACGTTAGGTAGGATTCACTGGACACTCGAGCTCAATGGACGCTTGCGGTTCCGATGGCATTTCTTGGTGCGATTGTCGCTGGCGCCGGGATTGCCTTCGCGTTCGGCTTCGCGCCCGGCCTCTCATTGCGCCAACTGCCGCTGGATATGGTGGCGGGTCAAGGTCTCGTGTACGCCGACCCGTTGCTGCCCGCGATCTTCTGGATGGTATGCATTGCGTGTGGCGTAGTCCTGTCCGTGCTTGTCACAGGAGTCATGCTGAGGCTGCGTTCCTGGTATGGAGGTCCGAAGCCGGCAGCCGTGTTTGCGGTATCCGGCGGTCCCCTGGTCGTTTGGTGGGTCTTCGTCGGCGAGCCGCTCTTGAGCACGGGCCGCGCGGGACCCATCTCCTTCACGAGTGACCTTGCCGGGTTCACCGTCCTGCTGTCCCTGCCGGTTCTCACGGCGTTTGTCACGCACTTCCTGATGCGACGCGTCCGCACTGAGTCGTCACTCGTGCCACCTACCTAACAAGCGCGTCAACCAGACGCGTTCAAAGTCGGCATAGAATGGCGGGGGATCGGCGCGCAGGTTACGCGCCCAACGTTAGGCAGACGCCAGGAAGGACGCAGGTGGTTGAGTCTGAGGTGGCCGGTGGCGCGTTTCGCGCTGAGCTTGAGGAGCGTCGGCAGCGCTGGAGCGACGACGACCAGCGCGACAAGATGTCGAACCGGGTCACTATCCGACTCGCCCAGCTCTACAGGGAGACCGATCCGGATCGGCAGGCGATCTTCAATCAGGCGCTTGCCGACTGGGTGAGATCGACCGACCCCGGCACTTGGTTCGACGGCGCGGCGCTCATCAGCGAGTTCAAGGTCTGCGCCGCCTTGCCGGCCGTCCGGGAGGCTCTCGCATTCTGGACCGAGAGACTTTCTCAGTACGGCGACATGCAACGCGGCGGCGAATACGGATTACTCCGCAGCCATGCGCTGTCCGGCGTTCACATGCTGGAACCGCTCGTGCGCACGCTGGAGGCGCACGAAGTCGTCGACTTCAAATGAGGTACTCCGCGCTTGCCCAACAAGCGCGTCAAGACGGACGCGCTCAGGGTTAGCGCACAATGGTGGGGGATAGGCGCGCCGCTTACGCGCCCAACGTTAGCCATAGACCTGCGGGTCGTGAAGATTCCGTGTGCGGTGTTTACTTTGTTGGGGCTTGTGTCGATAATCTATTTATCCGTATGCCGGTAGGCCGGCAAGCCATCCAGAAAGCCCTCGGCCTTGTGCTGGGGGCTTTCTTGATTCTCTGGGGGTCAAATGGAACACAAAGTGGCCGTGTTGCTCGACGGCGGATTCGTCACCAAGCGAATCCAGTATCTGACCAAGAAGACATCTCCGACCGCCGCGGATGTCCTCAAGTTCGCCCACAAGTGCGTATTCGACGGGGAAGAGCTGTTCCGCGTCTACTACTACGACTGTCCTCCTTGGGGTGGGACACTCGTGAATCCCATCGACAAGACATCAGTCGACTTCAGCAAGACCCCGCAGTTCCAAGCTCGCAACCAGTTCCTCAATGATCTTGCCGTGGCTAATCACCTTGCTGTTCGTCGTGGTGAGCTGAAGTGCAGCGGATGGCGGATCAAGTCGTTCGCAGCTCGACAGATGATGAAGACCGGTCGCGCTATGAACGCCGGGGACCTAGAACCGGACTTCCGCCAGAAGCGAGTGGATACCAAAATCGGTCTCGACGTCGCATGGCTTGCGAGCAAGCACATCGTGGACGCGATCATCCTTGTCAGCGGTGACAGCGACTTCGCACCTGCGCTCAAGTTCGCACGACGTGAGGGTGTTCGGGTGATCACCGTTCCAATGGAAGCCAGCACATTTCCCGCGTCCTTGCGCGAGCATGCAGACGAAGTGCGGGACGTCTCGCCCTAGCTCGTCATGGCTAACAAAGGCATCGAGCGGACGGCGTCAGCGCTAGACTAATGTTTTAGGCATGGGCCGCCGCTCATGCCTAACACGTTAGGCAAAACGGAGAGGCGTCATGGACGCACCCATTTGTGTGCCAGTGCCCGTCGATGACCGGCTGAAGCGCAAGCGCGTTTTGTCCATGCGCTACTGCACGAACGAGCTCGAGCTCGATCTACCGGCTCTCATCCTAGAACTGGATGTGGCGGGCATTGGCGCCGCCCAGGTCGTGTTCGACTCGCCAATCGGTTTTCGCGCGCTCGATGAGCGCGACATGATTGAGTTCTGGAACACGTACAGCGAGCCGCACGGTTGGCTCTGGCAGGTGAGCAGCGGTGGCTGGATGGAGCTTGAGTCAAGTCGAACCGGCTTCGTTGATTCTTCCTTCATCCCAGAGCTGCGCGAGTATCTCGTGGTCGACGAAATGTGCGTCAGCGTGCTGTGCACTCGGCCTCCGCGCGTTGTGATCTCAGAGCTGTGACCGCGGCGGCCGTTTGCCTAACAAGCGCGTCAACCTGACGCGTTCAAGGTTGGCATAGAATGGCAGGGGATTGGCGCGCAGGTTACGCGCCCAACGTTCGATGGGACGGACACTCACCGCATGGATCAGTACGTATGGGCGACATACGGGTCAATCGGCGCACGCGTCATTGTTGTGGCGCTAGCCGTCATCACCGGGGTGTTTCTTGCAGCGGCCTTCGTTAGGCTGTCGCGCAGTGTCTCGCACCCGCCACTCGGGGGCGTTGTCCTGGCGGCATCGCTCCTTGTACTCGCGGTGGCGCTGGCTGCGGGGCTGCCCCAGTTCATCGCCAACGACCATGAATGGCTCGGCGTCATCGGTGTAGGCGCGTTCTACGTCCGCATGAGCGAGCTCCCCGTGATCGCCGCCTGGCTTCTCGGGCTTTCCGGAGCGGTCGCACTGTTCCTGACTGCCCGGAAGGTGGGGTCAGTGTCAGGGGTGCGGTGGATGGCGTTTGGGACAACCGGTATCGGTGTCGTTCTATTCGCGGTCACGCTTATGGGGACGTTCGCGGTGCTCGATCTCGGCTGACAATCGGGGTCTTCCGCCGCATCGAACAAGCGCGTCAACCTGACGCGTCGAAGCTGGCGCACAATGGTGGGGGAATCGGCGCGCAGGTTAAGCGCCCAACGTTCGGTGTGATGATGGGGGGACTCATGGGCAGGCGCTTGACCCTTGCCGTTGCCAGCTTGATGGCGGCGCTGTACGTCATCCTGCGTCCATGGGCCGCAGTTCTCGATAGGCTCCATCTCCTCGGCATCGCCTACGCGGCCGCCGTGTTGATTCCAATCGCTGCCGCGATCCTCACGACCGCGTTCGTTGTGGCGGGCTGGTCTGGCAGCCATGGGCGTGGCCGCGTGTGGAGGTCACTGATTGCAGCCGCCGCAGCGATCACCCTGGCTCTCGTCGTCCCGATGATCGACCTGGTCCTGCCTCGATCCGCGCTGCCGATCGCGTACTCGGAGCCCGTC
>DATCIG010000020.1:0-2190 GCA_036507895.1 Coriobacteriia bacterium | reverse complement strand
CGTTCACTCATCGAGGCGAGCCTCGATCCGCTCGTGACCGTCAACCGTGACGGCAAGATCACCGACGTCAACGAGGCCACCGAGAAAGCCACCGGCGTCCCGCGGGACCGCCTCATCGGGACCGACTTCGCGCAGTACTTCACCGATCCCGACAAGGCGAGGGCGGGCTACAAGCGCGTCCTTCGGAAGGGCGTCGTATGGGACTACCCTCTCAGCCTCAAGAGCGTCTCCGGCTCGGTGATCGACGTCGAATACAATGCGACCGTCTACCGCGATGATGCGGGTGAGATCCAGGGTCTGTTCGCGGCCGCCCGCGACATCACCGAGCGCAAGGCCGCCGAGGAGCGCATACGCAGGCTCAACCGCGTCTACGCGATCCTCTCCGGGATCAACCAACTGATCGTACGCATGCGCCGGCCGCAGGCGCTCTTCGAAGAAGTATGCCGCGTCATCGTCGAGATCGGCGGCTTTCGTGCTGCGTGGGTCGGACTCGTCGATCCAGATGGAAAGCGAGTCCGGGTCGTCGCGCAGGCCGGAGCGATTGGAGACTACCTCGAGAAGGTCGACATCATTCTCGGCGACGAAGAACGCGGTAGGGGACCCACCGGTGTCTCCATCTCCGAGCGGAGGCACGTCACGTCCCAAGACATCGAACACGACCCGGTGATGGCTCCTTGGCGAGAGAACGCCCTGCGCCAAGGCTACCGTGCATCGGCCTCGTTCCCCTTGGTTGTCGGTGACGTAGTGGTCGGGGCTTTTACCATCTACGCGGGTGAGGCTGACTTCTTCGACGAGGAAGAGATCCACTTGCTCGATGAGCTGGCTGCGGATATCTCCTTCGCCATGGAATTCGCCGAAGGGGAGGAGCAACGCAGACGGGCGGAGGAGATCATTCGCACAAATCAAGCCGAGCTGGAGAAGGCGCAGCGCATCGGCCACTTCGGCAACTTCGACTGGGACGCGCGAACCGACACCATCGTGTGGTCCGACGAGTACTACCGCATCTACGGCCTCGACTCGAAACAGCCGCCGCTCGGATACGAAGAGCACCTGAAGGTGTACAGCCCTGAGAGCGCCGCACGGCTGGACACGGCGGTGAGCAGGAGCATGCAAACGGGCGAGCCGTACGAACTGGACTTGGAACAGGTGCGCCCGGACGGCACGACGAGCTGGGTCACCGCTCGCGGCGAGGTCAAGCGCGATGCGGATGGCAAGATCATGGGATTGCGTGGAACGGCTCAGGACATCACCGAGCGCAAGATGGCAGAGGAACAGTACCGGGACGTTCTCGAAACGGCGATGGACGGCTTCTGGCTCTCGGATTCAAACGGGCACCTGCTGAAGGTCAACGACGCCTACTGCCGGATGAGCGGCTACAGCGAGGCGGAACTGCTGTCAATGTGCATTTCCGATCTGGACGTCATCGAGACACCCGAGGAAGTCGACGCCCGTGCGGCAAGGATTCTCGCACAGGGCTCGGACCGCTTCGAGTCGAAGCACCGCCGCAAGGACGGCAGCGTCTTCGACGTCGAAAACAGCGTGCGCTACCAGCCCGAGAGCGGGCTGTTCTCGTCGTTCCAGCGCGACATCACCGAGCGCAAGCGGATCGAGGAACTAGCCGCTCAGCAGGCTGAGCGTATCGAGCGAACGCTCACCTCCGTGGTTGACATCGCCAGCAACATCGTCGAGCTGCGTGATCCCTACACCGCCGGCCATCAGCGGCGCGTCAGCGAACTCGCGGTCAGCATGGCTGAGAGTCTTGGCATGTCCGGCCACGAGATTGACGACATCCGGGTGGCCGGGCTGCTGCACGACATGGGCAAGGCCGCGATCCCGACCGAGATCCTTTCCAAGCCGGGTCAGCTATCGCCGATCGAGTTCACGCTCATCCAGGGTCACGCCGAAGCGGGATACCGGCTTGCCGTCTCCGCGAACATGGTAGAGCCGGTCGCTCAGATGATCTACCAGCATCACGAACGGTGCGACGGCTCCGGCTATCCGCGTGGGCTTGTAGGCGACCAGATCCTTTCGGGGGCCAAGGTGATCGCCGTAGCCGACGTCGTCGAGGCGATGATGTCGCACCGTCCCTACCGGTCCGCGCTCGGGATCGAAGCGGCGCTGGCCGAGATCGAGCGTGGCACCGGGACACTCTACGACGCGTGGGTTGCCGAAGCGTGTATCCGCCTCTTT
>DATCIG010000019.1:0-2710 GCA_036507895.1 Coriobacteriia bacterium | reverse complement strand
ATGAGCGTGCTGCGGTCTACCTCACCAACGCATTGACTGGTTGGGGGGACGGCGACGTGGCGCCCCCGAAGGACAAGCGCGTCGGTCCTGGTCAGATCCACAGCACGGCGCTGTTCCCTGAGTTCGCCGAGGAGCGCGACGCTGCCGACCGAATCAAGCGCGAGGAGCAGATCCTCGTGGTCATCGGCAATCCGCCGTACAACGGGTTCGCGGGTGTCGCGCAGAACGAGGAAGCCGACCTGATTGAGCCCTACAAGCGTGACCTTGGCTCCGATTGGGGCATCACCAAGAACTACCTGGACGACCCATATGTTCGCTTCTTCCGCCTCGCGGAGCGCGCGATCGCGAACCACAGAGGCAAGGGCGTCGTGAGTCTGATTTCGACCTTCTCCTACGTTGCAGATCCGTCGTACGTGCAGATGCGGCGTCACCTGTTGTCGAGCTTCAATCACATCTGGATCGACTCAATGAATGGTGACAGCAGGAAGACAGGCAAGACAACGCCTGACGGGCTGCCTGATCCTTCGGTATTCTCGACGAAGAGGAATCGAGAGGGTATCCGAGTCGGAACCGCGATAGCGACGATGGTTCGCACTGACAACGCGAACTCATCGTGTGTCAGCTATCGGGACTTCTGGGGCGCGACGAAGAGGGCCGAGCTGGTCGCATCATTGGGGAGCTGGCCTGGCGCTTTGCCCTACCAGATAGCGAATCCTGTCGCAGCCAATCGATTCGCGCTAAGACCAAGCGATGTGTCCAGCGAGTACCTGAGATGGTCGCCTGTGGACGAACTGTCACGGGTCGCTCCGCAGCTTGGGCTCAACGAGAACCGCGGCGGCGGCCTTCAGGGACCCGACCGCGATTCCGTGCTCGCTCGCGTTGCTGGGTTTGTTGAAGGCGCTGGCGACGCGAATGTCCGAGGATTGATGAGACCGGCAGCGGGATACGATCCGCTCGTCGTTCGCGAAGCCCTGCGCGACTTGCCCGAGAGCGATCGCGGCTCCGTTCTGCCGTATCTCGCGCGGCCATTCGATCAAGGGTGGGCGTTCGTTTCGGGTGTTCGCGGGCTGTGGAACAGGCCCAGACCACAGCTGCAGACGTGGATTGACGGCTCGGAAGCGTTTCTTCTGACGCGACCCGCATCGGCCATCCGCGACGAAGGCGTACCCGCACTGTTCACTCGTGTGCTCGGGGAACAGGACTTGCTTCGCGGTCATGCCTACTTCTTCCCGTTTGCCATTCCGGCTTCCCCCGGTGGCGACGCCCTCGTACTGCCTGGATTGGCTAGGAGAGGTCGGGAGCCGAACCTGTCCGATCGAGGTTCGGAGTGGCTTGACACAATTGGCTTCGATTCGGACCGCACCGGGCTGTGGTTCCACGTCCTCTCCGTCCTGTATTCGCCCGCCTACCTTCGCGAGAACGCCGCGGGCGTGGCAGGGTCGTGGCCTCGGGTGCCATTGCCCTCGGATTCCGCGACGGTTGTGACCTCAATTGAGCTGGGCAAGCGGGCGGCGGACCTCCTGGCCGGAAGCGACCGCATGGCCTCGAAGCTGGATCGCTGCCTCGGCGTTCTGTCTTCGGTTACCGGTCAGGTCGGCCCAGCGGCCGAGCTGGGTGTTGACGCGCGCTGGGGCGTTGCTGGCAAGGGCGGCATCACGATGCCTTCTACCGGCAAGATCGCAGAGCGCTGCTACACCGCCGACGAGCGCGCTAGTGTGAGCGTGTATGGCGAGTCTCTCGGCTTGTCGGTCGACGAAGCGGTCTCGCTCCTCGGCGGAACCTGCTTCGACGTCTACCTGAACGACGTCGCGTACTGGCGCTGCGTGCCGTCCAATGTGTGGCGCTACACGATCGGCGGCTACCAGGTCATCAAGAAGTGGCTGAGCTACCGCGAGCGCGCGCTGCTCGGCCGCGACCTGAAGCCCGAGGAGGCGCGCTACGTCACCGAGATGGTGCGTCGCATCACCGCCCTCGTGCTCATGCAGCCTGAACTCGATGCCAACTACGAGCGCGTGAAGGCCGACGTGTGGGACTGGGCCGAGGCGTCGAAGTAGACGTCCTGGCACGAATAGCGAACAGGTTCGTCCGGGGGGAGCGGGTAGCGCGTGGAATACGGCGAGGCGAAGGCCGTCGGGGACATTGGGGAGCAACGCGTCGCTGATCGGTTGCGCGTGTACTGCGTAGAGCATCCGTCGGCGGCCTTCCTGTCCAACATTCTGGTTCGGTCGGGCAGGATGACCGCTCAGCTTGATCACGTGCTCATCGATTCGCACGGCATGCTCATCGTCGAGGTCAAGGTGCGCAACGGCCGTGTCCGAGGGACGGCCGACGAGAAGCGGTGGACCGCTGTCTACGGCGGCATGACCAAGACGTTCCAGAACCCGCTCGAACAGCTGCGGGGCCAGCGCAACACGCTGAGCAAGACCCTGCGCGGAGTCTCCGACCCGATCGACCTTGACCTCATCCAGGGCCTCGTCGTGTTCGTTGACGCTGACATCGGCTACTTGGAGCTCGACTCGCCCAGCAAGAAGCGGGTGACTTCCGTCGAGCGCCTGGCTTCGGTGCTGCGGGACCGTGCGACACAGGAAGGCGGGGGTCTCTCGGACGCCGAGGTCTTGCACCGCTGCGAGCAGTTGCAGTTGCTGGACCAGTCGGCCGACCCCTCAGTACAGGCGAGTCACGCCGAGTACCGTGGTGGCGCGAGCCTGCC